>JBGPIK010000055.1:0-22551 GCA_041484845.1 Binatia bacterium
AGAGATCGATGTCAATGTTTTCTTGTCGTTGAATCTCGGCGAAACGCTCGCGCAGCGAATTGATATTGGTGGTCGCCGGTACCGAGATGCTGGCCTCCAGACGGAAGATCGGCGTGCCGCTTACGGGCGCGGCGTAGGTTTCCGTTTCCAGGGACTCAATATTAATTCCCAACCGACTCAATTCGCCGCTGAGCTGGTAGACTATCCCCGGGTGGTCCATGCACGAAGCGGTTAATTTGTACGGCAACAGGGGTTGCGCGGGTTTCCGGGTTGACGGCGCCTTGATGGCAATGGACAGACCGGTCTCGATCTCAATTTCGCGATAATCCCGGGCAACGTTCACGAGATCCGCGCCACTACCGCTGATCAGGACGATCACGGCAAACTCGCCGCAAAAAACCGCCATCTTGCTGTCCTCGATATTGCATTGATGGCGGGCAATGAACTGCGAGATCTTTTCTACCAGGCCGATCTGGTCCGGGCCGACGGCGGTGAGAATGAGATGATCTTTATCGCTCATAGAGTTCCTTATACAAAATACAAATTGCTAAACCAAATAAAAGCCATTCGTGATCGCATCGTACCACAGTTTAGCTACCGCAGTGGCGATGCCTTGGGGCAGGTCCGGCGGCTCGGTGTACGACCAGGTATGGACGCCGGCGCCGATCGAGACGCAGCGGACCTTGGGCGGCGGCGCGAGCCGGGCAAACAGGGGCAACGATCTTTGGCAACGCGCCAAGGTGACGGTAGCGTCGTTGACACCATGAATTGACAGGAACGGCGGCACGGGTTTTACGCCCGGGCCCGACAGCTCGCGCGTGTAGCCGAGGTATTGCTGCACCAGCGCGTCCGTTTCCCGGTTGGAAAACTTCAGGCGCGCTGCAGAGACCCGCGCGGCTGTTTCCAGAGCCTTGGTCGAATTTTTATGCACGAAGTCTTCCGCCTTGAAGTTCGGCCGTTTTTTGCTCTTTTCCCAGCGTTCAAAAGTGAGTTCGATCAGCATGGGCAGCCCGATGCCCTTGTCTTTGAGGCCTTCGTAAAGATAGCGCGCCGTGTCGCGCCAGGTGCGCAGCCGCAGCTGATTGAAAGGAAAATCCCAGTTGTCACCGCTGATCTGCGGGAACATGGTGCCGAAGGGAGAAGTGCCGTAACCCACGACGCCGGCGATGTTGGCAACCCTTTGCGTCGCCATCATGGCAAATGGGCCGCCGGTAGAGTGGCCGTGAACGTAAATTGAGAATTGATCCTGCGGAAAATGGCGCCGCGCGGTTTCTTTTATCGCCGCTTCGAATGCCGCAGGCCAAGCCGCCATGCGATAAAAAAATTCGGTTTCTTCTTTCGCCGCGAGAGAAATTAGCGTGCCATAGTTTTCGCGCTTGGAGACATCTCGGACGACCTCGTACTGGTCCTTAGTGATGCGGGTTTCCTTGGTCCACAGGGGGGTCCGCGCCGAGCCGTCGGGATTGTCCACGTCGCCCGGCCAATCCCGGCTCGGGTCGAGCAGGTAAAATCTCCCTGGAAAAGTCATACTAACGACCTTGATGCCGAATTTTTCCGCCAGTGGACGGGCGACGCATTCCACGGACTTGTAATCGGATACTCCGCCGTGAATCAGAAAGACGCCGATTCTTTTGCCATCGGGGCCGCTGGGAACTTTTGCAATATCGAGCGGTTCGTAAACGACGACGCCGATATCCCAATCCATTTCCAAGGCTTGAATGCGGAAAATATCCTCCCACGTCTTGGTTTGATTAGTCGGCATCCGGACGATCTCATTGTGAAGTCTTACGATCTCATCGCGAGGGATAACGGAGGAGGGTTCCCAAGATTGTTTAGCAACCATGCGAAAATTTTCCTTAAAGCCAGGGATTAGGAATGTCCCGGCTAAGACTATGGCCGGTCAGTATCGATGTCAATGCGAGTCGGTAAACGCTTCGTCGAGGATGCGTCCCCAGGCATCTCGAGGTGCGGGAAGTTCCAACGCATGGGACAATGTCGGCGCAAAATCTATGATGCGGACATCCTTAAGCGTGGCGCCGCTATTTATGCCGGGGCCGTTGAATACCATCAGAGTGTGCATGGAAGCGCGCGATGGATTGGCGCCGTGGGTGCCGTGCGGTTCGCGCTTGCTGATCAGGTCAGCGGCATTAAGCTTTGCATCCAATTCATATCCCGGCAAAAGATCGATGTAGAGATCGCCGCCGCCGTCGCCGCCAATGCCGAGCGCCGCGCCCTCTGTTTCGGCATCGTAAACGTCGGTAAGGACTTGCCGGTCGCCGTCGCGGATGTCAAGAAGCGCTTCACGAGTGCGGCGCACGATCTCCTCGCGCTCATCCGGCCTCACGATTCCGCCTTTTCGCTCCGTCGAATTGATCAGCAAGTAGCCATTATTGAACGACGGGTAAAGCACCTTGGTCTGTGCAAGGTTGACGCGGTGCTGCGCATCCAGGCCCAAGAGATCGGATTGCGCAAGAGCTTTGTTGATGGCCAGTAGTTTATCGGCGGCATCCATGCCATGGTCGGAGACCAGCGCAACAATGGCGTTGTCCGGACGCAAGTTCATCAGGAGCCCGAGAAAATCATCCGAGGTCTGATAGACCCTTTCGAGAAACGGGCGCAACCTAGCGGCGATCTCCGGACGATAGCCTGAAAGCTTCGGTTCGAGATAGCCGCGCCACAAGTGCTCCGCTTCGTCAGGATAAGGCGTGTAGGCGATAAATACATCCCAGGGAAGGTGTTCAAGCGCCCAGCGGGCAGTTTCCATCAATTGATGTTGCACGAAGGTCACCGTCTCCAGATAACGGGTTTCGGCGGTGCCGTCGCCGCCTTTGGATAGGGTAGGTCCCAAGGTTCCTTGCATGTAGAGAACATTGGCGCCATTGCCGACGAACGCCTTAATTGAAGGGCTCGCTCCCTGCAGCAGTTCCGGCTGTGCCGTCATTACCGGACGCGTCGGTCGGGTGAAGTAAAGAAAAAAATCACTGCCATCCGATTTTAGATCAAAAAGTCTGAGATAAATGATCGCGGACTGGCCGGCGCTTGTGTGAATATCGATGGGCCCGCTCCAGAACAATTCGCCGCCGGGTCCAGGAGCGGCGGCTTTCAATTTGGCCTGAATGTCTTTTCCGTCGCGGCTCTTGCTTATGAGCAGCGTGTCGTAGCCCTCCTGCGGGTCGGCAGGATCGTCGATCAGCAAACCCGAGATACTAGATCCGGCAATTGTAAAAGAGATCTCCAGAGGCGGCACGACGCTTTCCGGCATATTTTCCCAAGAAGCGGCGGGATGGGGGTTGGAGCCGCGTCCGCTGACAATGCCGTCACGGCCGACGATCCCCACGTAACTTTGCAAATGCACCGCCGATTCGGCTTTGTTGCCGGCCAAGGGTGCATAGATCGTTACGACTTTCCGCCCGGCGCGTTGGGCCGTTACCCACACAGGCTCGGCGCGCAGGAGCGCGGGATTGAAACCGATACTGCTGTCGAGAATCGTAAATTGGTTTGACGGTAAGCGTGGCAGGCGGTTGCCGCTTATGCCGGTCACGCGCGGCGGCGCGCCGGTCCAGAGAGAAGCGAAGCCCGGCGCGGTCAGGGAAGGAAAACCCGGCATCACGTCGTCGGCGAATGAGCCGCCTTCAATCAGCTTCGCTAAATTCGGTAGTTTGCCATCACGCAACATGTCATGAACGAAAGCGGGGACAGTGCCATCCCAAGCCAGGACTATGGCCTTGGGCGCGGATTGACCGTTAACCTCGGTGGTAAAGGGACAAACGAGGATGAAGAGCACATACACCCATGCTTTGATTTGAGACCGTAATTTCATCGCCGATATTTAAACGGTTGCGGGCTGGGTCTGATGCGGAGCGCCGGATTGCGCAGTTACTGAAGCGACCGGCGAGCCTCGTCAAGATAGCTTGTATCGATGTATTTGTCCTGGCGCGGCAGCGGCAGTTTCATGGCTCCTTCTTCGACCAGTAGTTGGAAAACTTTTTCGATCCCTTTGGAATTCATATCCCCGTCCTTGGGAATCGTGTTGGTAGCGACAAAGTAGCGCCAACTCGCTTCTGAATATTTGTCGCTGAACTTTAAGCGCTTGGCGATAATCCGCACCGTGTCTTCCTTCTGGGCGTGACTCCACTGCTCCGCGCGCAGAATCGCGCGCAAAAAGCGAACCAGCAATGGTCTTTTTTCTTGGGCCCACTCGCTGCGCACGTTAAAGACCGTTTGCGTGAACGCAGGCGTATACTTGGCGGTGCTTCCCAGGTTGGTATAGCCCGCATCTTCAGCCGCGAAGGTGAAAGGTGGGCTCAAGATGCCGGCGGCGACGTTGCCGGTTTGTATCGCCAACCAGCGCTCGGCGGTTCCGCCGATGGCGATCATGCCGTAATCGCGTGGGTACTCAAGCCCGTTGGCCTTGAGCATTTCCTTCATCAACACCGTATCGCTGGTGATCAGGCCGGTGACGCCGATGGTCGTGCCTTTAAGGTCTTTGACCGATTTATATTTTGCATTGGCGATAAGGTCATAGACTGGAGCATTGATCAGGCCGCCGACGATTTTTAGGGCTGCGCCCTTGTCTATCGCTCGTATCGTGGTCATGGCTGATGAGGCAGACAGATGCGTCGAGCCGCCGATCAATGCGGGGATCGCTCGCGTGCTCGCCCCTAGCAACACGGCTTCGACGAAGATATTTTCCTTGGCAAAAAAGCCTTTTTCTTGCGCGACATAAATCGGGAGATTGTTGAGCGACAGGCTAATGGTGCCAATGGTGACCTTGTCCGGGTTGGACTGGGCTGACAGGGGCGGAGTCGAGATCGCGAGCGTGAGAAAAACCGCGAATGTCACGAGCGTGCGCATGATACCTCCGTCGGATGGGGCCGTTTATACTTGTTTAGCGCAGGTGAGAGTAACCGATGGGCGCATGGCTGTCAACGCGCAGTTTGGGGGTTGATGACGAGCACCACGCAAGAGCGTCATCTGGCATTCGGTTCCGTGGAATGGGTTGGGCCTGGCGAAACCCATCAATGCGGATCCACGGTCACAACCGTCAATCATCGACGACACTCTGTGATCAAATCAGGCAGGCGCGGGGCGGAGCTTTCCCCTAGCCATAACGCGCGAAATTGTCTAACATCTCGTCTCCAGCTTACAAATCGGCGGAGGGCTGAATGGTCAAGCAAATTCCCACCCGGCTTGAAAAACACGGGCATGTGCGTGTCGATGACTATTATTGGTTACGCGAGCGCGAAAATCCGGAGGTGATCGCTTACCTCAATGCCGAGAATCAATACGCTGAGAAACAGATGGGGCACACGAAAGGCTTGGAAGAAAAGCTATTCGCCGAGATCAAGCGGAGATTCAAGCAAACGGACATGTCAGTTCCCTACCGGTTGGATAACTATTTTTATTACACGCGCTACGAAGAGGGCAAGGAGTATCCCATCTACGCGCGTAAGCGCGGCGCGCTCGATCAAACGGAAGAGATCATGCTCGACGTCAACCTCTTGGCCGAAGGGCACGATTTTTTTTCCATCGGTGGCTGGGCCGTCAGCTTTGAGCATGACCTTTTCGCTTACGCCGTAGATACCGAGGGACGGCGCATTTTCACGACCTATGTTAAAAATTTGAGGACCGGTGAGCTGCTTGCTGACGTTATTCCACAAGTCACTGAAAATCTCACATGGGCCAACGATAACCGGACGCTGTTCTATTCCAAGCAGGACCCAACCACCCTGCGGCCATATCAAATTTGCCGTCACAGGCTAGGTACGGATACAGCTCAAGATCAACTCGTCTTTGAGGAGAACGACGAAGCTTTTGTCGCTCACATCTTCAAAACCAAATCGAAACAGTTTCTCATGATGGTGTCGGCGCATGCCACGAGTCAAGAATATCGTTATTTGGATGCCGATGATCCTTTCGGAGAGTTTAAATTATTCCTGGCTCGCGAGCCCGACCATGAATATCACTTCGATCATTTTCAGGATCGCTTCATCATTCGTACCAATGACCGCGCCAAGAACTTTCGCTTAGCGGCAACCCTGATCGATCAACCGGGAAGGGATCACTGGCAGGAGATCATTCCTCACAGGAACGATGTTTATCTCGGCGATTTTGAGATCTTTCACGATCATTTAGTTCTCGAGGAACGCAAGCGCGGTCTGACTCACATTCGAATCATGCCGTGGTCGGGCGGGGACGATTATGACCTTGAGTTTGATGAACCCGCATACCGAGCCCAGGTCGGAACGAATCCTGAAATGAATACGACCGTGCTGCGGTTCGAGTACACCTCAATGAAGACGCCGCTTTCGATTTACGACCTCGACATGAATTCGAAGCAGCGGACGCTTTTAAAGCAGGAGGAGGTGCTAGGCGGTTTCAAGTCTGAGGATTATGAAAGCGAGCGACTTTATGCGCCAGCCTCTGACGGAACTGATATCCCATTGTCGATCGTTTACCGCAAGGGAACACTGAGAGATGGTCAAAATCCGTTGCTTCTGTACGGTTACGGCTCTTACGGTATCAGTATTGACGCCGCATTTGCGTCGCCGCGCTTGAGTCTCATCGATCGCGGATTCGTCTTCGCGATCGCCCATGTTCGGGGAGGTCAAGAACTCGGTCGGCAATGGTACGAGGACGGCAAACTTCTAAAGAAAAGGAATACCTTCACCGACTTCATTGCCTGTGGCGAATTCCTCATCCGGGAAAAATTCACGAATTCGGATAGGCTGTTCGCGATGGGGCGAAGTGCCGGCGGCTTGCTGATGGGCGAGGTCACCAACATGCGCCCGGATCTTTTCAAGGGTGTCGTCGCGGAAGTGCCTTTCGTCGATGTGGTCACAACGATGCTCGATCCATCGATCCCGCTCACCGCCGGCGAGTACGATGAATGGGGCGATCCAAACCAGAAGGAATATTACGAATACATGCTTTCTTACTCACCCTACGACAACGTCGAGGCGAAAGCCTACCCGAATCTGTTAATCACGGGAGGGCTCCACGACCCGCAGGTCCAATATTGGGAGCCGGCAAAGTGGACAGCGAAGCTGCGCGCGCTGAAAACGGATAGCAACCGTCTGCTCCTAAAAACCAACATGGACGCGGGACATGGCGGCGCATCGGGGCGTTTCAGGCGTCACCATGAGACCGCGTTTGCGTATGCGTTTCTGCTGGATCTCGTGGGAATCAAGGAATAGGTAGGGGGCGAATGGCAAAGGGCAAAACCTAAGGGACAAGAACTACTTCGCAAAGCGCAAAGCGGGAGATTCTTCCCGGGTCTTGCGTGCTAAGGTTTACTGTTGGCGCTATGCTCTTTGCTCCGTGCGATTTAGCTGCTCGCTTTTTTCTTTCTCTCTGCCCAGCGCTTCAGACGCTCTTCGATCTGTTTTTCATATCCTGATTGCCCCGGCGAGTAATATTTTCGACCGGACAGCTCCTTCGGCAGATGCTCCTGCTCGACAATATGCTCGGGAAAGTTGTGCGCGTATTTGTAGTCTTTGCCGTAGCCAAGCTTTTCCATAAGCGCCGTCGGAGCATTGCGGAGGTGCAGCGGCACCGGCAACGCGCCTTTTTCTTCGACGTCCTTGGCCGCGGCGAGCATGGCTTTGTATGACGCGTTGGACTTGGGCGCGCTGGCCAGATAGGTCACCGCCTGCGCCAACGGAATCCGGCCTTCGGGCAACCCGACGAAGTGAACCGCGTCTTTTGCGGCGACCGCCACCTGGAGCGCCTGCGGGTCGGCGTTGCCGACGTCTTCGGAGGCGAAAATAATCATGCGCCGAGCGATGAAGAGGGGATCCTCACCGGCCTCAATCATGCGCATCAGCCAGTAGAGCGCAGCATCGGGGTCGCTGCCCCGTAGGCTCTTAATAAATGCCGAAATGACGTTGTAATGTTCCTCGCCCGCTTTGTCATACTGCAGCGGCTTTTTTTGCAGCGCTTCCTGAAGATGCTTGAGCCCGATCGTCTTATCGCTTGGTGCGTTTCTTACGAAAGTTACGGCGGTTTCCAAGGCATTCAGCGCAACGCGGCAGTCCCCCTGTGATTGTTCGATCAAAAACGCCCGCGCCTCGGCGCTCATCTCAAATTTCCATGCCCCCAGGCCGCGTTTCGAGTCGCGGAGGGCGCGGTCGACTATATTCCCGATGTCTTCGGGAGAAAGTGGGTTGAGCACTAGGACCTGGCAGCGGGAAAGCAGGGGAGAGATCACTTCGAACGACGGATTCTCGGTTGTAGCGCCGATCAGGATCAAGGTTCCCCGTTCCACGTGAGGCAGAAAATTATCCTGCTGCGATTTATTAAAGTGATGGATCTCATCGACAAATAAAACCGTGGATTTACCAAGCCGGAGCAGCGCTTCAGCCTCTTGAATGATTTTTTTTAAGTCTTTGACGCCGGAGGTGACGGCGGAGAAATGAACGCAGGCCGCGCCCGCCGAGTTGGCAAGAATCTGTGCCAGGGTTGTTTTGCCGCTTCCTGGGGGGCCCCACAAGATAAGCGAGTGCAACTCACCGGCAGCGACCATCTCGCGCAGCAGTTTGCCGGGACCCATCAAATGCTCTTGGCCGCAGAACTCGTCCAGAAACTTCGGTCGCATTCTTTCAGCCAGTGGCTGAGCCAAATGTCCGGGTTGCGCTTGGGAGGAACCAAACAAATCCATACTGAAACCCTACCATAAAGAACGGCCTGGTTTGTAGTCACATCATACAATAGCTTTCGTTGCTTACCGTACGGTGCTATCGTAGGCAACGACCGGAAGGAAACCGCCCATATGACCGATAATGGCGACAAAGAGAACCCATCATTCATGCATACCAATGTCCCGAGAACCGTGCTCTTTGCGGACTCCACGATTTCCGGCAAGCTCAGCTACAATCTGCCGGTAAAGATCGACAGCCGTTTTACGGGTGAGGTGAAGGCGAGTGATCTTTTGGTGCTCGGGCCCAATGCGCACGTCGATGCCCATATCTCAGCCCGCCAACTGCAGTTAGAGGGGAAACTCATGGGAGACGTGCGCGTAATCGAGTGTTTTGAAATTATGCCCGGGGGCTATTTCAAAGGTGAGCTCAAAGCGGGGGAACTGCGGGTTCACCCCGGAGCCGTATTCGAAGGCAGCGGTGAAATCGTCGGCAGTCGTTAGCCCGCATTTAACGCTTTGCCGGCCTTTCTTCGCCGTATAGACGCGCGGCCTTACCGGATCTCTCACGCAAGAAATAAAGCTTTGCGCGCCGTACTTTGCCGCGCGCCATCACCTCGACCTTCTCGATGCGGGGCGAGTGGAGCGGGAAAATACGTTCGACGCCAACTCCGTAAGAGATTTTTCTGACGGTAAATTTTGCGCGATTACCTTTTCCGGAAAGGCCGATAACGATTCCCTCGAAAACCTGGGTCCGTTCCTTTTCTCCTTCAACAACTTTTACGTGCACCCGGACCGTTTCCCCCGGCCTGAGGGCGGGGGGCTCTTTTTTGGATTGCTCGGCCTCTATTTGACTTACGATATTCATGGCAAACTCCTATGATTTTCTAACGCCCCAATAAGCGATCGAAGATAATTGCAGCCGCAGATCGGACCGATAGATGATTATAATCCATCGCCCCCTGGATCGACTCGAGAACGTAATCGGCTTGTGAAAATACCTCTTGGGTCAGCCCCCATCCCGTGCCCAAAAGAATTAGAAAGGGGCGGGTCTCCTTTTCTAGCATTTCGCGGAGCTCTGCGAAAGAGGTGCGCGACGCGCCGGATTTTGCCGAAGTCACGATTACGGTTGGCTTCTCTCCGTATTCCCGTTCGATCTCGATGACGACATCGTCCAAAGTATCGCGGATTCGCACCAGGGCGAGAGCCTCTTTGCGCGTCACGTTGTACTGACTCCCATAGCCGACTTCCCAATGATCGATGATTTTTAGCGCTAGCTTCTGCAAGGCTTTGACGGGTGTCACGACAAAGAATCTTGTAATGCCGTAGGTCCTGCCGGAGCGGGCGATATCGTGAATATCCATGTTTGTGACGGCGGTGGTAACGACCTGGCCATTCTTATCGTAGACGGGATGGTGGAGCAGCGCGACAAAAACCGGTGAACGGGCATGAAAAAAGAGAATTCTTTCTTCCCCGGTCAGGGACGCCTTCGTCAATAGGTCAGGACGCCGTTCGCGCGTAAGTCGAAGGCTCATCTCACGCCGCCATCGTTTAATGCGATCATGATCACCCGAGAGCAACACCTCGGGGACCTTCATGCCGCGAAACTCTTCGGGGCGCGTGTAGTGCGGATATTCCAAAAGACCGTCGGAAAAGGATTCTTCTGCGGCTGAATTTTCGTTGCCGAGCACGCCCGGAATGAGTCTCGAGACTGCGTCAATCACAACCGTGGCCGCCGGTTCGCCGCCGCTCAGCGTGTAATCGCCGATCGAAAGCTCTTCATCGATGAAGGAATCAATCCTTGCGTCTACCCCTTCGTAACGACCGCAAACGAAAACTATCTCGGTTTCGCATGCCAGCCGAGCCGCGTCCTTTTGGGTGAAAACTTTTCCTTTCGGCGAAAGAAGAATGACCCGGGCCGTACGGGCATTTTTTCGAATCTCCTCAATTGCCGCCACCAAGGGTTCGGCTTTCATGACCATGCCGTGGCCGCCGCCGTACGGAGAGTCGTCGGTGGTACGGTGCCGGTCGATCGTATAATCGCGCAGATCCACCAAGCGAACAGAGATAAGACTTTTCTCTTGAGCCTTTTTCAGAATGCTGTAACCCAGAGAGGAGGCGAACATCTGGGGGAAAAGAGTTATGACGCTAAACTGGAGCATAGCCCTGAGCTGAGGGAGAATAAAATCAGACCGCTAAAGATCGAGCAAGCCATCGGGTGGATTGATAATCATTTTTCCGGCGGCGAAATCGACCTTCTCAACGATCTCTTTCACCGCTGGAATCAGGTGCTCCTTGTCCTCTCCCCGAACGACGTAGAGATCTCCTCCCGGTGTAGACCACGTTCGAGTGATGACACCGACGCGGGCGCCATTCAGGTCGAGTACTTCGAGGCCTATAACCTGATACTGGTAAAATTCCCCTGGCTTCAACGGTTGCAACGCCGTTTCGGGGACGCAAAGATCAAAACCGACCCATTGCTTTGCCTCTTCAATGCAGTTTACGCCTCGTAGCTTGATTAAGCGCTGCCGGCCATGGGGGTTGCTCGAATCGAGTACGTGCGCCGCGCGATACCCTTGTTTTTCGAGAAATACCTCACGTGCCGATGAAAAGATTGTTGTCTCAGCGTTATAAGGGTTTAATTTCAGCCACCCTTCAATGCCGTGGGTGGTGACAATTTCCCCCAGAGGAATAATCTGCTCTGGGGTCTTTGTAGGAGATGGGTTAGCTATTTTTCTTCCACGATCTCCAGAACCACCTTGCGGTTAGTTCTGGAAGCTGCAGCATTGAGAATGGTGCGGATCGATTTCGCTGTTCGGCCTTGCTTACCGATGATCCGTCCCAAATCCTCTCTGGCCACTTTAAGCTCCACGACCGATGCAGTATCCCCTTCGGTTTCCCTGACCTCTACGGCATCCGGATTGTTCACCAGAGATCTTGCCAGGTACTGAACCAGTTCCTTCATGAAGGCGGTCACCTCCTGCGCGCCGTTTAGCCGGCTTTTTTCGCCTTTTTAATAAGTTCGGAGACCGTTTGACTCGGTTTGGCCCCCTGCTTAATCCAGGTATCGATCTTCTCACCGTTGAGCTTGACCCCGCCGCCGGCGGCATTGGGATCGTAGGTCCCGACTTGCTCAAGGTAGCGACCGTCCCGCGGAAAGCGCCGATCGCTTACCACGATCCGGTAAAAAGGGCGCTTTTTTGTCCCATGCCGACTGAGGCGGATAGTTACACTCATGTTTCTTTCTCCTTTTACTGGAAGGGGTTAGGCATGCGACTGAACAACGATCGCACTCCCATTTTGCTCACCCTCTGCATCATTTTTTTCATTTCCATGAATTGTTTCATGAGCCGATTGATATCGGTGACTGTCGTGCCGCTTCCCTGCGCAATGCGCCGGCGCCGGCTGCCATTCAGGATGGCCGGGTTGCGGCGTTCCTCCAGGGTCATCGAGTTGATAATCGCCTCGACGCGCTTCAGTTCGTTCTCCGCTTTGTCGGCGTCGACTTGTGAAGCGAGTTTTTTCCCCCCTGGAATCATCTCGAGCAAACTGTTCATGGACCCCATTCTCTTAATTTGCTGAAGCTGGATTTGAAACTCTTCCAGCGTGAATTGTTGCTTCTGAAATGCTTTCTGCAGCCGGACCGCTTCTTTTTGCTCGACATTTTGTTGCACCTTATCGATGAGCGAAAGCACGTCGCCCATGCCGAGAATTCTCGAGGCCAGACGATCCGGATAAAACGGCTCCAACGCTTCGAGTTTCTCGCCGACACCGGAAAACAGAATCGGTTTGCCTACCATTTCACGAATGGAGAGCGCCGCACCGCCGCGCGCATCACCGTCTAGTTTTGTGAGAATGATGCCTGTCAGGCCGAGTTTGCCGTCGAATCCCGCGGCCTGGTTGACCGCATCTTGGCCGGTCATAGCGTCGGCGACGAAGAGGATTTGATGCGGCCGCACCGTTTGTTTTATGGCGGCGAGCTCCTGCATCAGATCTTCGTCAATATGTAAACGACCAGCGGTATCGATCAAGAGCACGTCACAAAACCGCTTTTTGGCTTCTTCGAGAGCCTGTTGGCATATGACCACCGGAGAGGTTCCAGGATCGGAATTATGGACCGGTAGTTCCAGTTCCTGTCCCAGGATTTTGAGTTGTTCAATGGCCGCGGGCCGGTAGACATCGGCGGGCACCAAATACGGAGTTCGTTTCTTTTCTGTTTTTAGGTGCCGTGCGAGTTTAGCCAGCGTGGTTGTTTTCCCGGAGCCTTGCAGCCCCACGAGCATGATCACCACCGGCGGCGCGGCCTTGAGATCCAGCTCCTGGTATTGGCCGCCGAGGAGATTGACAAGCTCCTCATGAACGATTTTTATAAATTGCTGTTCCGGACTAAGGCTTTGAAGGACCTCTCGCCCCATGGCCTTGGTCTTGACGGAATCAAGAAAAGTTTTAACCACCTTGATGTGCACGTCGGCTTCCAACAGAGCCAATCGAACGTCGCGCAGGGCATCGTCGATATTCTTCTCGGTAATTTTTCCCTGACCGCGAAGTCTCTTAAAGGTCAGTTCAAGCTTATCGGTTAATGATTCAAACATTTCTTGGGGCGGCTAAGGCGTGATATTTCAAGAGAAAACAAACTAATATGAAAAATTCAGAGTGTCAAGGCAGGGCAAAAATAGAAAGGCCCGCTACACCCCGGTTTGGAGGGTAGCGGGCCCAAACAGAACAGGGCTAGATTACATCATGCCGCCCATACCGCCCATTCCACCCATACCACCCATTCCACCGCCCGGAGGCATTGGAGGCATCGCCGATTTATCATCCGGTTTCTCCGCCACCATGGCTTCAGTAGTAAGAAGCATGCCGGCGACCGAAGCGGCATTCTGTAATGCCGTACGAACAACTTTCGTTGCGTCGATAATTCCGGCCTTCATAAGATCTTCGTATTCCTCTGTGGCGGCGTTAAAGCCGAAGGCGCCTTTACCCTCTTTGACTTTTTGAAGTGCGATGGCGCCTTCAACCCCGGCATTGATGGCGATACGACGAAGCGGCTCCTCGGAAACGCGCTTGATGATATTGACGCCCGATTTTTCCTCGTCGGAGACCCTTAGCTTGTCCAGTACCGCTGAGACTCTGAGAAGGGCTACGCCGCCGCCAGGGACGATTCCTTCTTCGACAGCGGCTCGGGTTGCATGGAGGGCATCTTCTACGCGAGCCTTCTTTTCTTTCATCTCGACTTCGGTAGCTGCGCCGACATTGATCACCGCGACGCCACCGATAAGCTTGGCCAAACGCTCTTGCAACTTCTCGCGATCATAATCCGAGGTGGTTTCATCGATTTGGGCACGAATCTGTTTGATCCGGCCTTCGAGATCGGCCTTTTTGCCGGCTCCGTCAACAAGGGTCGTGTTATCTTTGTCAACGACGATCCTCTTCGCGCGGCCGAGGTCCTGAAGAGAAATATTGTCGAGCTTTATTCCCAATTCTTCGGCTATGAGCTTGCCACCGGTAAGAATGGCGATGTCTTCGAGCATCGCTTTGCGCCGGTCGCCAAAACCCGGGGCTTTCACGGCGACGCAGTGCAGCGTGCCGCGAATTTTGTTGACGACGAGAGTAGCGAGCGCTTCGCCCTCAATGTCTTCAGCGATAATAATGAAAGGCTTGCCGGATTTGGCGATCTGCTCGAGGACAGGCAGTATGTCTTTCATGTTGCCGATCTTTTTTTCGTGGATCAGCAGATAGGCGTCTTCGAGCACGCACTCCATGCGCTCCGGATCGGTGACGAAATACGGGGAGAGATAGCCCCGATCAAACTGCATCCCTTCGACCACATCGAGGGTTGTCTCCAGTCCTTTAGCTTCTTCAACCGTGATCACGCCTTCTTTGCCGACTTTGTTCATTGCCTCGGCGATAACATCGCCGATGGTCGAATCGTTGTTGGCTGCAATGGTGCCCACCTGAGCGATCTCTTTGGGATCCTTCGTGGGCTTCGAAAGGTTTTTTAGCTCGCCGATCATGGCCGTGACGGCCTTGTCAATGCCTCGTTTGAGCGACATGGGGTCGTGCCCGGCGGCAACCAGCTTAACTCCTTCCGCGAATATCTGGCGCGCCAGAACGGTCGCCGTCGTCGTACCGTCGCCGGCGACATCGGAAGTCTTGCTGGCAACTTCCTTAACCATCTGAGCACCCATATTTTCGAACTTGTCCTCGAGTTCTACTTCTTTGGCGACCGTGACCCCGTCCTTGGTCACATTGGGCGCGCCGAAGGATCTGTCTAATACCACATTTCTTCCTTTGGGCCCGAGCGTGACCGTTACAGCGTCCGCTAGAATATTAACGCCTTTTAAAATGGCGTCACGTGCGTCGCGATTAAATTTTACAATTTTGGCTGCCATTGGTATTCCTCCTAAGGTTATATTGAAGGTTATTTTTCGATAATGCCGAGGATATCTTCCTCACGCATAATCAAATGCTCTTCGCCGTCGATGTTGATTTCGCTGCCGGAATATTTCCCGAAAAGCACGCGATCATTCACTTTCACATCAAGCGGCATGATTTTGCCATCATCATTAACCTTGCCTTTGCCAATGGCCACCACCTTCCCCTCCTGCGGCTTTTCTTTCGCAGTATCCGGGATGATGATACCCCCTTTACTCTTTTCCTCTTCCGCGATCCTCTTAAGAATAACCCGATCCTGTAAAGGCCTAATTTTCACTTCCCGCCTCCTTTCAAAATAAAAGTTAAGCTACTGAATTTGTGTGGATTTGTCTCAGCCTGCGTTCCAAACAATGAACCGATTAGCCGAGAGCGACGTCAATCTAAGCATCAAACTTTGCCAAGTCAAGGTTTTGGCGACGGAATTTATTCACCATGCGGCTGGAGAGGGGTCATTGCGGCATGTCGCGTGAATCACTTTTTTTGCTTTCTCGATTCCTCTTCAAAGTATTTGCGATATAAAATGTCCCATTCGCGGCTGCCGGGCGGAACACGGCGAGAGAGCGACTGGATTTTGTGACGCACGACCTCATCGATGCGATCTTCACTTTGAAAGAAGTCGTGCAGTGTCTGTTTCGTTTCCGCCAAGGTGTGCCCCTCGTTGGCAAAAGTCGCAAGCTCACCTTTCCGCACTCCGTCAAGGATTAAGTGGGCCAGGTGCGAAATACGACTCTCCGATAGCCGAGTCACAAGATGAATCCCTTTTTTGCGGCGAGTTTTTGTTTAGCGATAAGAAACATCTTGTACGGATCCATATCCTTGGCGGCTCTGGCATAAGAGGCTAACATCTTCCGCGCTTCCTCTTCGATGGCTTCTTCCTGGGCAAAGTTCTCGGCGACCACTTCCACGATCTTGCGCTTGATAGCGGCTTCGCTGCCCTTAGCCGTCATGAGCGCCTTGGTCTGGTAACGCAATAAGAGTAGCTGCGCGAGCTTTTCCAGTTGCTCCGGTTTAATCTTCATCGGCTGTGGAAGACCCTGTGGAAAAGCTGGGAAAAACTAGTGATGAAGTCGGTAAAACGATTGGCTTCACCCCGATTTTTATCGAGCTTGAGCGCCGAAGTCAACCCGGCAAACTGTTAGAAAGTAAGCGCCGGAAATGGCCTCAGCAGCTTCGAAGTTGCTTGTACAACCAGCGGTTTTTTGCCAATATGGCGATCCTAGTGGGTTTAGATTGTACTCAGCATGTGAGCTGCCGTACCGGGTTATCCACAAGGGCGCAAGCAGCGGTTAGTTACACACCAGGCAGCATTTGTGGAGAACTCCGGTGATTGTGCATAAGCCTCACCGCCTCAAGAAAGGCGCGACCATCGGCGTCGTGGCGCCCGCCGGCTATATTGACGAAGAGTCACTGAAGGCGGGCACGGAAGCGATCCGTGCCCGCGGTTTTAAAGTAGAACTTTCTGAGAATATCAGCGGCCGCAAAGGATATTTGGCAGGAAGCGCCGAACAGCGCGCGCTCGACCTCGAAACGTTTTTCCGTCGCAGTGATATCGATGCTATTTTTTGTGCGCGCGGCGGCTTTGGAGCGGTTCAAATACTGCCTTTCCTCAAATTACAATTCGCGCGATATGCGAAAATTTTTGTCGGTTACAGCGACATCACGATTCTATTGAACTGGCTTCTGCAGGCGCACCGGATGGTGACTTTTCACGGCCCCATGGTAGCCATGGATTTCGCAAAGGGATTGAATGAGTCTAGCCGCGGTCATTTCTGGGGAACGCTGACCGGAGATAAGACGATTTGTACGTTTGATTTGGGAGCGGTAATCAGGCCTGGCGAGGCGGTGGCGCCCATGATGGGGGGCTGCTTATCCATTCTTGTTACAACCTTGGGGACACCTTATGAAATTGAGACGAGAGGCAAGCTGCTTTTTCTAGAAGATGTCGGCGAAAAGCCCTATCGGATTGAACGAATGCTGACCCACCTCAAAATGGCGGGCAAACTGGATGACCTTGCCGGAGTCGTGTGCGGTGACTTTGCCGGTTGCGAAGGAGAAGGGAGCAGGGACGTGAGACAGATCGTAGCCGAAATGTTTTGTCATGCAGATTATCCCGTTGTGATGGGATTGGCCGCGGGCCATGGGCAAGAGAACCTTTTGTTGCCGTTTGGCGTGAACATGGCGCTCAATGCGACTGCGCAGACGTTGTCTATCGTCGACTCTCCGCTGGCTTAAGCGCTGCCGTACATTATAAGGGAGCTGTGATCGCGGCAAGAACCTGGTTTCAGAAGACTCCCTATGTTGCAGTCGTCAGGCCGTCATGCCGGAGTTACAATGCACAGGAGCCAGCGATGACTTCATATGGATTTTCATTCTGTTGAAGACGCGTTTCAAGAATCTATCGCCCAGGGCGTATTTCCCGGCGCGGTGGTGCTCGTCGGCAGGCAGGAGGATGTGGTTTATGAGCGGGCCTTTGGTTATCGCTCGCTGGTACCCGAGAAGACGGCGCTGCAAGCGAGTACGATTTTCGACCTGGCTTCGCTTACCAAGCCTTTGGCCACAACCATGGCGATCATGCTGCTGGTGCGCGAGAAGAAAATCCGTCTCGATGATCAAGTAACCCGTTTTATTCCGACCTATGGTGTTTTCGGAAAACATCTTACGACCTTTCGTCACCTCTTGAACCATTCCTCCGGCCTGCCTGCCTGGAAACCGTACTATGAAGAAATCGTCAAACTTGAGAAAGGGGGGAAAATTAATTTTATTGCCAGCCGCGCGGCGAAGAATTTCGTCCTGGAACAGATTCATCGTGAGAAACCCTTGCATGCGCCAGGCAGCCAAAGTCTGTACAGCGATCTCGGATTTATGTTGCTGGCGGAAATCGTTGAGACCCTTAGCAACGCGACGCTGGATCGTTTTTGCCGGGAGAAAATCTTCAAGCCTTTAGGATTGCGTTCGACGGCCTTTGTCGATCTGACACAACTGAGAACTCGGCGGTTAGAACCGATTGAAGAAATCATCGCTCCCACCGAGAATTGCCCGTGGCGCAAAAAAATACTTTGCGGCGAGGTGCACGATGACAATGCCTACGCCATGGGTGGTGTGGCCGGGCACGCAGGCCTTTTTTCCTGCGCACGCGACATTCATAGGATGATAGCCTATCTTAGTCGTTGCTTGCGCGGCCACAATAATTTGTTTCCGCAGGCCTTAGTTGCCCAGTTTCTTGCCAAGGATGAGTCGGTGCAAAACTCAAACTTCGCTTTGGGTTGGGACACCCCGTCACTCGATAAATCGGCCGCCGGTCATTATTTTTCGCCCCGCTCCGTTGGCCACCTGGGTTTTACCGGCACGTCGGTTTGGTGGGACCTCGATAAAGATTGCCACATCATTCTGCTCACGAATCGGGTCCATCCATCGCGAAAAAATGATAAAATCCGGGAATTTCGTCCCACCATTCACGACCTGATCATGAAAGTGCTCTACCCATGAAAACCGTTCCTCCGATCGGCAGCCATATTCATTTAATCGCTATTTGCGGCGTCGGCATGGCATCGCTTGCCGGCTTGCTACGGGCCAAAGGTTACCGCGTTACCGGCTCCGACGAGAATGTTTATCCGCCGATGAGTACGTACCTTGCACAGATTGGAATCGAGGTCTTGCCCGGATATCAGGAAAAGCATATTGCGCCCCGGCCCGATCTCGTGGTGATTGGTAATGCGGTGACGCGAGGTAATCCGGAAGCGCAGGCCGTGCTCAACTCGGGGTTGCCCTATATTTCATTTCCCGAGGCGCTGGGAGAATTTTTGATTGGCGCGAAAAACGCGTTGGTCATTGCTGGAACCCACGGCAAGACGACCACAACGGCGCTTTGCGCTTGGGTGTTGCATCGCGCAGGTTTGCATCCCGGCTTTTTCGTCGGTGGAGTGCCGATTAACTTCGGCAACGGTTGGAATCCAGGAGAAGGAGACTGCGTCATCTTGGAAGGCGACGAGTATGACACCGCGTTTTTCGATAAAGGCCCAAAGTTCCTCCATTACCGACCCCGGAATTTAATTCTAACCAGCGTGGAATTCGATCATGCAGACATCTATCGTGATCTCGAACATTTAAAAACGGCTTTCCGTCGTCTGATGGATATCATTCCGCCGGATGGCTGTTTGCTGGTCTGTAATGATTACCCCGCGGCATGTGAAGTTGCCGCCTCCGCTCGCTGCCGCGTCATCAGTTACGGTGACGTTGACGGCGCTGACTGGACCGCAAGAGACGTTCAGGTGCAACCGGGTAGAAGCTTGTTTCATCCCTGTTACCGAGGCCATGCTGAAGGAATCGTCGAAGTCACGATTATCGGCCATCACAATGTCAAAAACGCGTTGGCGGTTTACGCCATGGGGCGGGCAATGGGGATAGAGCGAAGTAAGCTGCTGGATGGATTCGCAACGTTCCTGGGGGTGAAGAGGCGACAGGAAATCAAGGGCGAAACACGAGGGATAACGGTCATCGACGACTTTGCGCACCATCCGACCGCCGTTCACGAAACCATCAATGCGATCAAGGGAGCGTACCCCGCAAGACGCCTGTGGGCGGTCTTCGAACCGCGAAGCCACACGAGCCGGCGAAAGGTCTTTGAACAAGACTTTGCCCGAGCTTTGGCGTTGGCGGACAGGGTGATCGTTGCCGAGCTTTACCTCCCGGAGAAGGTTCCCGAAGGAGAACGTTTATCCGTTAAAAAGGTGATTGATAAGATTAATCAATTGTGCGGTGACAAGCGCGCGGTCCTGATCGCCGATGCCCAGCCGATTGCCGCTTATGTGGCGAAGAACGCTGCGCCCGGCGATATCATTCTCGTCATGTCCAATGGCGCCTTCGGAGGCGTTCATGGAAAGATTCTGGAAGCGTTAGCGGGATAGGTAAAGTTTCGCGCATTCTTCGCTGCAGAAAAACTTGTCCCCTCGTGAAATGGCGTCTTTCTTCGGCAGATAACTCTGACACTGTGGGTCAAAGACCATCTCTTCCTCGTCCCCCGCGGGTTGCTGCGGACCACGCGACTTGATCTTGCGGCTGACGATATAAGGCTTGAGCAGTGAATAAATAACGTACGCGATTAAAAGATATAAGAATAAACGCGACAATTTCAATCCTATGCCGGCAAATCCTACGGACGATACAGATGGACTTTCTTGTTATCGTTTACATTAATTAGAAGCTCGGAAATAGAGACTCCCAGTTCGGGATGGATCACTTGGGGTGCGATTTCGCTCAGGGGGACCAAAACGAACTTGCGATTTTGCATCTCCGGATGAGGAATTCGCAAGTTCTTCTTCTTGAGGCTCAGCCCATCGTACAGCAATATATCCAGATCAATAATACGTGAGCCCCAGCGTTTCTTGACTTTCTTGCGTCCCATGGCGCGTTCGATGTTTTTGAATTTCAGCAAAAGCGCATCCGGTTTGAACCGCGTCTCGATCTGAATAGCACCGTTGACGTACCATTCTTTCGCATCGCCGAGCGGCTCGCTCTCATAAAGGGATGACTCTTTAATGACCTTGGTGTCGGGAAGTTTGGTGAGACGGTTGAGGGCTTCCAAAAAATTGTCTCTCCGGTCGCCCACATTGGAACCAATCCCCACATATACCTGATGCGCTACGGCGCTGGCCATTACACTCGTTGCGGTAACGAATCCTACAGTTTAACCTGCCGGATTCTCTCCGCGACCTCCTTTAATCTCTTCTTTTCAACGCAAAGCGTAAAACGGACATAGCCCTCTCCCGCTGCGCCAAACCCGTTGCCCGGCGTGGTCACCACCCCCGCTTCATCGAGAAGCTTGGCAGTGAATTCAGCCGATGAAAGTCCTTTGGGAGCGGTCACCCATAAGTAAAAGGTCGCCCGCGGCCTATCGCACTCGAGACCGACCGCGCGGAGGCCGTCAACGAGAATGTCGCGGCGCTCCTGATACATTTTTCTAGTCGGTTCGACGAGCGTGTCCCCCAGTTGTAAGGCTTCGATACCGGCTTCCTGGACGGCCTGGAATATGCCAGAGTCAAGATTGGATTTGGCTTGCGCCAACCCTCCGACCAACTCTGAATTTCCTACCGCCATTCCGATGCGCCAGCCGGTCATGTTGAATGTTTTGGAGAGCGAATGAAACTCGATGCCGACTTCTTTGGCGCCGTCGAGTTCCAGAAAACTCATGGGGCGATAGCCGTCGAACCCCATCTCTGTGTACGCCGCATCGTGACAGACGATCACGTTGTGGCGATGGGCGAAATCTATAACTCTGTTAAAGAATTCCCTGTTCGCCACCGCGGCTGTGGGGTTGTTAGGGTAGTTTATCCAAAGAAGTTTCGCCTCCCTGGCCACGGCGGTCGGGATCGAGTCGAGATCCGGCAGAAATTGGTTCTCTTTCTTCAATGGTAAAAAATAGTTTTTGCCGCCGTTAAAAGCCGTGCCGATGTGATACACGGGGTAACAGGGGCTGGCTACAAGCACAATGTCACCGGGATCCACGAAGGCGACGGCCATATTGCCAATCCCTTCCTTTGAGCCAATGAGCGAGACAACTTCCGTGCCGGGGTCCAGCTGGACATTGAAGCGACGTTGATACCAATCAGCAACCGCCGCGCGAAATTCCGGCATGCCGGAACTGTTCGGATAGCGGTGGTTGAGCGGTTTACTGGCGCTCTCAATGAGTTTTTCGACGATCGCCGCGGGAGTTGGGATGTCAGGGTCGCCCACTCCCAAATCGATTAAATCAACGCCGCGGGCCAGAGCTGCGCGTTTCCGGCGATCAATTTCCGCGAAAAGATATGGGGGTAAGTCGTTAATTCTGCTGGCTTTTTGAATGGAAATGCCCAAATGCATCGCCTCCATCGCAAAATCGCATTCTTTTACCTGTTTTTTGCGCTTTTGACAACCACCATAAAAAGCCGTTAGCTTATCCAATTCAAACTAGCATGTGCAAAAAGAGCAATGGAAATTATCATCGATGGCTATAATTTTATCGGCCGCGATCAAGGTTTGAGCGGGCCTCTTGAGCACAAACGCAAGTGGTTCCTTCAACAATTGTCAATCTTTCGCGAAAAGAAAAACTTTGAAGTTACCGTTGTTTTCGACGGCTGGCAATCCGGCTCCCGTTATGAAGTCGAAGAAAAAAAGGCCGGGGTTAGGGTTGTTTTTTCTCGACTGGGAGAGAAAGCAGATGGCGTTATTATTCGCATCGCGCGCGCCAAGGGGAGTGGGTGCGTCGTCGTGACATCGGACCGCGAGATCCGAAGCGCCGTCGAGAAGTTCGGGGCGGTATCCCTTCGGTCGGATGAATTTGCGGAGATCTTACGCAGCATCGATGTTCCGTACGATCCTGAGGAGTATGATCCCGAGCCGGACTTGCGCAAAAAAGGAAATCCAAGACGGCTCTCGAAAGTTGACAGGCGACGATCTGAAATCCTGCGTAAACTCAGGTCTTGATGCCGTTCAACAGTTCAAAGTTC
>JBGPIK010000056.1:0-22464 GCA_041484845.1 Binatia bacterium
CTGGCCTCAAGGTCGACTTACTTTAACCCTCGGTCTCAATGATACCGTCAGAGCCACGTTGTTGCATTATCTCGGCGCTCTGGGTTACGCAGCTTGAACTGTCAAAACCCGAAATTTTATGCAACGTTAAGGTTGACTACGCCAACATCAACCGTTACAAACCTGAAAAACAGTCGCAGGTATATCGGATTCAACGCGACCGAAAATTGATTGACAACTCGTTGATCGAAAGACTAAATCCCGCACTACCATGATTTGGGTAAATGGTAATATCACTGGTTAGTAGACTCAATGGTTAGCCCACTGAGTATCCGGAGGCATAATGATGAAACAAGAAACGAACACTGCTCCCATCCCTATCTCGGGCCTTGCCCACATTGGCGTTCGCGTGCACGACCTAGAGCGATCGGTGCGTTTCTACGAACTACTCGGCTTCACGAAGACCGTCGGTCCGATCGGTCCGGAGCCCGTGGCGATCCTCGATCACCCGTCGGGATTGGAAGTGAACCTCGTGCTCAACGCGCCGAACGCGAACGAGCCGAACATCCTCATGGATGTACCCGAGAAGCACCCAGGAATCACTCACTTTGCACTCTTGTGTTCCGACATCATGGCTGCGAAGGAGCGGCTAGAGGCGGCTGGCATCCCGCTGAGTGGCGGGCCTGTCCGCTTCATGCCCGGGGCGCAGGGGATCTTCGTGCGCGATCCGGACCGCAATGTGATTGAGCTGCACCAGCGCGGCTAACTTCAGGTGGAAAGGCCGGGCCATGAGTTCCGTATCATCGTTGACCGTCGTGCTCGCCCTCCGTTCACCAAGACGTTATGGCTGTAATTGAATTGATTTCTTCAACGACCAAATCCTCTGGATAGAAGTCCAAAAACTCTACTTGGGGCTGGACCGGTGTTTTGGCTGTCGTGCTCGCTAAGAAATAAATGATTCTTTGTTCCGGGACTTACTTGGTACGCAGAAAATAACCCAATGATCGTGCGAGGGGGTAGTTTAACAGGGGATTAAATGTCGGCCTCCGCGAACCTGCATGTAGAATGCGTTTCCTGAGCAAAAAACCCCATTCTCGTTCGGGCCGATTCCTTCGGCTGCGGTTCCGGCTAGCAGGCCGAAGCGATTGTTTGACAGCCCAGCAACTCCAGTGGTATGCGTCAGTCATTGTTTGCGAGGCCGCATCATGAGGGGCTCCGTTGTTCGCTTCGTTATCCTGTTTCTTCTGCTGTTCCACCTAGGTTCTGATTTGCATGGGGTGGCGATTCTAGGGGACATTTTATGCATCCCTCAACCCGTGTCAAGAACGTTGACATTGCCGAGGTCAGCCGCCTGGGAATAGTATGAGGAAGCTGGTTAACGTTCTCGCCCTCCTAGTTTGCCTCTCTGGTCACGGCCTTGCACAAACTCCTGCTGCGAGTCCAATAAGCGACATTGAATACGAAGTCTTAGCTGCCGTGCTGGCTCAAGAGTTGAATTCCCCATCTCCTGGTTGGGTCATGCTGGCTCCTTTCACGGCAACCTTCGAATGCAATCCTCCAGCGCACAATGGACTATCCTTTGGCGCCTGCGGTGGCATGTGCACTCAGGATCAGACGCCCGAGGAAATGCTTCTCCGGGTACAGGCTGCGATTCCGTTGGTATCATCGGATTTAACAGCCGACTTGCTTCGAAAGACCCAGCAATCAGCCCCGATAACCCGAACACTTCCCATTCCAGTGAAACAGTTCGTGGTGGATCTTAGCGGAGCCACCAAACCGCCGTACCAGGGGAGTCCGGATCTTGCTTTCTACCCCTCACGAGTCGGTCTCAACTCCGAACACAACCGAGCACTTGTGTATGCGGGGGTGATCAGTTGGGCAGATGCAGCGCATTCACTAGGCAAGTTTCTTTACCTCGAAAAGACCGATAGTCAATGGACGATTAAGGGCAATCTGAGAGTCTGGAGCCTCGTGCCAAAATCAACTGGCGCTGAGCCGAACAGTACACCGTCACCGTAGAGGTATTAACATTGAAATTCGAAATGGGCAGTGATCAGTTAAGGGGAGCTTTAAAGGGTACGTTGTTGACTAAATTGACAAGCTCCTGCCCTTTGGGTTGAGAACTCCAGAGACGCCCTAACTTGACAGTTTGACCTGTCGGCAGATGTTGTCAATATAGGCAACAACATTATATATCACCACATACCCTGGCTCTATAGCCCTAGTTTTTCATAATAGTCGCACTTCAAGCGAGAAGCCTCCCGGTGAGACGATAAAAATCGATCACCAAGACTTTTAGCGAGGGCTAAAAAAGGGGTCATTCTGTTTTTCCGATCGAAGACTCCCAACCTGCCTAATGAAGTCAAGCGTATAAATAAACACGGCACAGAGGCCGCAATGTACCATTGACGAAATCAAAAAGTAGAATGTCCCTTTTCTTGGACCAGTTCAATCCTGCGGTGTGCGTTGTCACTTCGCCTAGATATACTGCGGGCCAATATCTGGATACACCGCCAAAATGGCAACATACCGGATTAATATCCTTGACAGGATCTTGACAACTGGGGGATATTTCGAGCGGTTTCGTTCTTATAGAATCGAAAAGAGAAAACGTGATACACCACCGGACATTCGGCAGTAGACTTAGCGTGCCACGAAATCAAAAGGAGGCAGCTATGATGAGACGTGCAGTTTTAATGTTGACGTTAACGCTCGCCCTATCGATTTCACTAGGGCTTATCGACACCGTGAATGCCCAGCAATCGGCTGATCCGCGCGTCGCGGATATCGTGCGGACAGGCAAACTTCGAGCTGGGGTCGGCGTTGTCGCCCCGCACTGGGCGGTCAAAGACACAGCGACCGGTGAGTTGCGGGGGGTGGCAGTGGATATCGCGCGCGAATTGGCAAAGCGCCTCGGGGTTGAGTTGGTGATGGTTGAATATCCAAGCCCTCCCAGCGTCCTCGATGGCTTGACGACCGGCGCGTGGGACGTCGGATTTCTAGCGATCGATCCGTCTCGGGCAGCTTTGGTGGACTTCTCTCCCCCTTATTTGCAAATAGACGCGACCTATTTGGTGCAAGGCAACTCCCCGATTCGCAACATCAGTGATGCCGACCAGCCGGGCGTTCGCATCGCGGTCACGCGCAAGAGCGTTGAGGAAATCGTTTTAGGCCGAATGCTGAAGCGAGCTGACCTGAGGAGCGTTGACACTATACCGGCGGGGTTCGAGCTACTACGCACCGGAAATGCCGATGCACTGGCAGTCCCTCGGCCTGCTGCCCTTCAGTTTTCGGCCCAGTTGCCTGGCTCTCGCGTGCTCGCGGATCGATTCCATACTACCTCAGGAGCCATGGCGGTTCCGAAAGGCCAGGCTGGACGGCTCGCTTACATCAGCGAGTTCATCGAACAGGCCAAAGCCTCCGGGCTGGTGAAGAGCGCCATCGAGCACGTCGGCGTGCGCGGAGTTCAGGTAGCACCCGCGGGGAAAGCCGAGGACTGATTAGAGTGAGCGTCAGTGCGGCAGTGGAAATGAGAAGCATCCTCTGGATGCCGGCCGTTCGTGTTTCTGACGGCAACGCTAACCCAGTCGATGCAGCGGCCGGGCCGCGACCAGGCAATACGCGTGTGGACGGCCCGCCGCTGATTTCCGATGTTAGAGCGCGACGTGAACGCCATGCGATTCCGAGCCAAGTACGTCTGCGCATCGGAGAATGGTGATTACTATCAGGTCGCGTTCGAAAATACCGATCCAGCCGGCGATGCGGCCGACGTGGATGTCCCTGCTAAGCGCGTGAACGAAGCTCTTCTTCGGGAACGTGCTTAGTCATCTTCTCACGGAGAGATGCCAGCAGCGGCGACACTGGCGGGCGCCGAAAGCTTTGCGGCCGCTGCACGCCGGGCAACGGTAGGCTCGGGGATTTTTCCTGCTCCTATCAACTGACCTGAGCGGGCTCAGAACCAGCCGCAATTCGCGCACCTCCTCTTCGCTCGCTCGTTCCGGGCATTCGCGGCTGCGCCGCAGCCAGGGCCAGAGAAACGGCACATTCTCGGGCTTTGTGGTCGTTATCATCTTGAGCTGCCTGAGGCTTCCGCACCCGAGTTCTTTCTGAAGCTCGGCGCACTTCAGGACGGCCATACCGCTCAGTTTCATGGGACACCAGACCATTCCGGTCGGATAGTTCCACTGGTCTGCCGCAATCCGCTCGACAGAGCCCCGACTCTTCCACAGTTCCGCTTTTCTGGTTACCCCGGACATTTTTCAAAATACAAAGTGTTTGCTCCCTTAGTATGCGTAAAATCGTTGGGATCGCAACCCGCACCTTTCACTCGGTACAATTCCGAGCCAGCCTCGAGCTCCGCGAAATTTAAAATTTCCATGCGCCGGCCCGTTGAGTCTGGTACCACGTTGTAACCGTTAGCGCGTTTCAATCTTTTTCGTTGTTACTTTGATGTTTTCGCAATTGCGAAAATGACAAAATGTGACGAATAATTTCAATTCCGCATGTTTGATGCGGTATTCACGAAAGCAGCAAGCGCGTCAACGAGCCTGCGTGCTTCGTGCGGATGTTTCTGCCTGTATCGAGCGTTTGTTCCGTCGGTGAACCGGTATTCTGATTCGAAAGGTTAAAACCGCCGCGACCACCTAACGGATCAGCACAGGCAAATGCTATATTTCACGAGTGTGATCGGGAAGAGCGAAAACGCATGGACTTCAGAAGTGTGGTTACAACGCTGAACCATCTACTCGTGATAAAGCAGCCTGATGTCTTTAACAGCTCGTGGATAGTGAAACATGCGCCGCGTTGTTATCGCTTCATTCGGCAGAATCTCCGCAGAGAATTCGGCGGGATAGACTGGGATCGGCTTACGTATGCGTTAGACCGGAAATTTCAGAGACGGTGGACCCCCGCGAAGATTAAGCAGAATCCCATCCCGTACGAAGATCGTTATGAAGTCGCGACGATATTGAAAATCTACCGGAGTGAAATGTACGTGCTTATCGCTCCTTCAAACGAACAGGATAGACGGACCAGAGACGTCATTGTCGTCAGCTTCGTCCGGCTCGCTCAGAAAGGGAATGTTCTGGCTCGGCAAGAATTAATGGAATTCATTCGGTACATCATTGATGATTGGATAGAGCGGTATGACTTTCTCTCGCGCTGGCGAGGATATGAAGAGGAGATCCAAAAGCAGGTAGCCGGATGTATTCGTCGCTACCGCTATACGGGCTCATTTTTGAATTATCTTTTCCGTACACTTGAATGCGTAGGGAGAGGCATCCAGCCGATGTTCGCATGCAAAGCGGATGAAAATAAAAGCGAGCTTGTTTGTATCGGTGAGCAAACGCGATATTTTGAGAATGAACGGGCGGAGACTATCGATCGTTCCACGTAGAAAGTCTCGCTCGACACGGTCTCATAGCTTGAATTTGCCGGCGACTCAAAAGGAGGATCTATGCCACGGGTGACGTCATTGGGCCATGTGGGCCTCTATGTGCGCGACATTGAACGTTCCAAGGCATTTTATCGCGACATACTTGGGCTGGAGATTAGCGACGAGAATCCCAAGACGGGCAGCACATTCATGACCGCCAAGGGCCGGCTGAAAGAGCACCATGAATTGCTGTTGATGCCGGGCCGAGAGGACGGCAAGGTGGTTCAACAAATTTCTTTCCATTGCGCCAGCCTCGCCGATGTCAAAGAGTTTTATCGCGTCTTTTTGGAGCACAAGGTGCCTGTCATTCGCACCGTCAGCCACGGCAATGCCGTCGGCGTCTACTTTAAAGACCCGGACGGCAACCAGGTCGAAGTGTACTGGCAGACCGGCGTCGATTGGTCCCAACCTTTCGGCAAGAACGTGGACTTGACGGCGAGCGATGAGGAAATTATCGCAAATCTGACTTGAGAAACAGTAAGTAATCTTCCACCGGGTTAAGTTTCGGTTAACGCTGTTGCTCCGATGAGGTCATAAGACGGAGGACAAAAATGGGGATGCGAAGCGTTACGCGGCCTTGGGAAACTTTTGTCGATCCCGCTTTTCCCGCCACAAGGTGAGGCGCGGTACTTTGGGCTCTGACCTCGAGATCTCGACGGGACGCCTACGGCAGGCCGTCGAGTCTCTCGAGTGAAACGCTTTGGCGATTAATAAAAAACTCTAGCGTTGCTCTTACGCGGCCCTCTTCGGTTTGGTCGGGCCGGTCTTTCCCGAAGCCATTTCCCTTTGCTCAATCCCGACGTAACTTCGCTGCTCCTCTCCCGAATAGACCTGACGTGGCCGGGAGATCTTCTGCTCGCCATCCAAAAGCATCTCCTCCCACTGAGCGAACCAGCCCGAGGTGCGCGGAATAGCGAAAAGCACCGGGAACATTTCCATCGGGAATCCCATCGCCTGGTAAATAATGCCGGAATAAAAGTCGACATTAGGATAGAGTTTCCGCTTGATGAAGTACTCGTCTTCCAACGCGATCCGCTCAAGCTCGATCGCGATGTCGAGTAAGGGATTTTTTCCCGTAACCTCGAATACATCGTCGGCTATGCGCTTGATGATTTTAGCCCGTGGATCATAGTTTTTGTAAACCCTGTGACCGAAACCCATCAGCTTACCGTCACCCGCCTTCACCTTCTTGATGAATTCTGGAACCTTGTCCTTCGAGCCGATCTCGCCGAGCATCCTCAGTACGGCTTCGTTTGCGCCCCCATGAAGTGGCCCGTAAAGAGCCGCGGCTGCCGCGGCCACCGCACAATAGGGATCTACCTGAGAGCTTCCGACACAGCGCATTGCATTGGTGCCGCAGTTCTGCTCGTGATCCGCATGCAGGATGAAAAGAACATCGAGGGCCTTTTCCAGGACCGGATTCGGTTTGTATTTCACCTCGGTCATCTTAAAAAGCATGTTTAGAAAGTTTCCTGTGTAGCTCAGATCGTTGTCGGGATAGGCATAGGGCAGTCCGAGGCTGTGACGGTAAGCGAAAGCGGCAAGCGTAGGCATCTTGCCGACAAGCCGATAGCTCTGCATCTTGCGGGATCCGGCATCGAAGATATGTTTGGCATCGGGATAAAAGGTGGAGAGCGCTGCAACGGTACTTACCAACATTCCCATGGGATGGGCATCGTAGTGAAAACCATCCATGAACTTCTTGATGTTTTCGTGGAACATCGTGTGCCAAGTAATGTCATGCGTCCATGTATCGAGCTGCGCCTTTGCAGGCAACTCTCCATAAAGGATGAGATAGGCGGTCTCGAGATACGTACTCTTCTCCGCTAACTCCTCGATAGGATAGCCCCGATAACGCAAAATTCCCTTATCGCCATCGATAAAGGTAATCGTGCTCTGACAGGAAGCCGTGTTCATAAACGCGGGGTCGTAGGTCATCAGGCCGAAGTCGTCCTCTGAAACCTTGACTTGTCTTAAGTCCGACGCCCGGACCGCCGCTCCATCTAAAGGGTATGTCCCGTAAGAAATAGGTATTTCGTAGCTCTTGCCGGTGCGGTTATCGATCACAGTAATGCTATCCTTTGCCATGGCTCACCTCCTGATGTAAGCGCGCGAACAGCGACATTGCAGTGCTTTAATGCCCGGATTTGTGCGAAATCATTTGCCAACCGAACGGCTCGACGGGATCCTTTATTGTAAAGTTGACTCATAAGCACGAGCTATGCCACGGAACTCCGTGCGCATTAATTCTAACCGCGGCTGGCAAACCTACCATGCTACGGCATGATAGCCGGCAAAAAACTAAAGTCTCATGAACAGATAGCTGATAACAAAGGACATTGATGCCTTTAGACGAAACAACTCAGCAACGAGATCGATGGAAGCTCTAGTCGCGCGAGTCCGCGCCTACTCTTATTTTTTTCAACAATGCGACAGTGGGGGTTTTTTTTCGCTAAGTTGAAAAACGCGCGAGCCTAAAGCAAGGCGCACAATTAAACAATTCGGGCTCTCGTTTTCTTGATTGCGCCCTATACCACTTAGTTCACCGCAAATTCCGCTAGCGTCCGAACTCTCTTTTCTGATATTCACACCATCGTGGAAGCCACTTAGCGCCAGAAACTCAACGGGGGGGTATCAGATGAAGATAACAGCGGGTTTAGTTTGGCTTGCATTTCTAATTGTCCCCTATGCGGGCTTGGCCGCGGACAAACTATTGGGTATTCATTCTGCGCGGGTCATGTCCCAGTCGATGCCTTGGATCGCCGAGGACGCGGGACTTTTTCGGAAATACGACCTCGAGTTCCCGCTGGTTTATATCGGCTCATCGCCGCTGGCGACCGCCGCGATGCTCGGCGGCGACGGAGAGCTGCTGATGGACGGCGGGCTGGGAATCGTGCGCGCTTATGTTCAGGGAAACGCTGAGCTTGTTTGCATCGGCGGGCAAAAAAATATTTTAACCCAGAGCATCTTGGCCAAGCCGCTGATCAAAAAACTGGAAGATTTGAGAGGCAAGAAGGTCGGCGTGACCCGGATCGGCAGCACGACCCATTATTTTGCGACGGAGGCCTTTCGTAAAATCGGCATGGAAGCGGGACGAGACTACACGGTGATCCAAACCGGCGGGGCGCCGGAGATGCTCGCGGCGCTCTCGACCGGCGCAATCGAGGCCGGAACTCTAGCGCCGCCGTTGGATGCTCAAGCGATTGCTCTAGGCTTTCACTACGTCGTCTACGGACCCGATCTCCGCATCCCTCAGGTGGCTGTGGGTTTCATGACGCGCCGCTCCACGCTCGCCAAGCGGCCTCAGATTTTGGGGCGTTTTATGCACGCGCTGGCGGAAGCTGCAAAGATCCTGCACACGGATAAGGAATTTACGTTTAAAGTGTTGAGCAAACAATTAAGGGTCACCGACCGCAAAACACTCGAGGCCGCCTACAACGCCGAAATCAAGGTCTTGGAGCCGAGACTGACCATCAGGTCTGAGGCTTTTCAGGCGATTTTGGATGATGTCGCGCAAACCGATGCCCGGGCCAAGAAAATCAAGCCCGAAGATTTCATCGACAGGCGATTCCTGGACGAAATGACCAAGAGCGGTTTTTTTGACAAGCTATGGGGAGAAAAATCGTAACGCTCACCGTGCGCCGGACTACGACATCGAGATGACTAAACGTCAATGAATAGGGTCAGCAATCTGCGGGAGCGGCTGCCGGCAATTGTTAAGGCGCTCGTCGTGGGTATTCCGGCGGGCTACTTGTTTCACCGCCTCCATACTCCGATTCCGTGGATGATCGGGCCGATGATCGCTGTCGCCGCGCTCAACCTGACGGGCGTGCGCATGGATTCGCCCCCGTATGCCCGGCAAATGGGGCAGGTGATTCTGGGTTCGGCGGTAGCGCTCTATTTCACGCCGACCGTCGTGAGCGCGTTGGCCGTGAACTTGCCCGCGATTGTGGCGGCGACCGTAGCCGTTTTTTTAGTCGGCGTCTTCGGCGCGCTGACGTTGAGCCGGGCGTCGGGTGTGGATGCGAAGTCTACCTTCTTCGCCTCGATCCCCGGCGGCGCCATGGCGATGGCCGTACTGGCGGATCGTTACGGCGCCCAGATCGCGCCGGTGGCGGTGGCCCACAGCTTGCGCGTTACTCTTGTCGTGATTCTGATTCCCTTCGCGCTGACCTATAGCGGCATCCCGCTCGTAGGCTCCGCGTATCGGCCCGTCGTGCCGCTCGATTACTCGGTCTTGGCGCTGTGGTTGGCCGCAGGATTTGTGTTGGGTGAGGTTTCCGAGAGGCTCGGGTTACATAACGGCTATCTTTTGACTCCGATTTTTTTCGGCGCGGCACTCACGGTGAGCGGTATCCAGCTTTCCGCTGTGCCGCGCTGGATGACGGATTTTGCGCAACTCATGTTCGGTCTCGTGCTCGGAGCGCGCTACGAGCGCGCGTTCTTCGCCCGCTACAAACTCTTCATTCCGTTTGCTCTGCTGAATTCTTTCTTCATTTTGATCGCGTCGGTGGTGGCCGGCATTACCCTTGCCTGGGCCTTCGATCTGCCCGTGGCAACCATGATCATCGCTACTTCGCCGGGAGGCTTGGCGGAGATGACGATCACTGCGCAAGCTCTGCAGATCAGCGTGCCGTTGGTGGTTGCCTTCCACTTGTTCCGCGTGGTGATGGTTAACATGGGCACCCAGTATATCTACGTGTGCACCGCGCGGATACTGGGCCGAAGTCCGGCGCCCGCATACGCGCCGCCCGATAGTTCCTCGTAATGTTTGTTAAAGGAATTTTCAATTGCTGCGGGTTTGATTCCCCCCGAAGCTTACTGCGTAATGAGCTATTCCAGACCTCTTAGATTCCGTCATTCCCGCATGCTTTAAGCGGGAATCCAGGCGGGTTCGAACCTGGACCCCCGATAAAAACATTCGAGGGTGACGTTGTTGGGATTAAATCTCGCCGCTATGTTCTGATACCCCGTCAGCTTGCTGCGGGTCGGCAATGTCGAGCGGTCACGATAATCGAATCTTCGGCGGAGCCCATCGATGGCAAAATCCTTGAAGGGAAAATTGTTTATAGCTTGAGGCGGTTTCGATCTTTTGTTAAAGAAAGGTCAAATTCGTCGTTACAGGAGGCCCGAATATGGGTTTTACACTCGATCAATTCGCGTCGGAGTGTTGTCGGATTCTCAATACCGATCCCGGTCCCGGAGGACGGGAAAAAGTTCGTGACTTGGTAAAGGAAATTCTCAAGGACGACAAGTTCATCGCAAACTATGTCAATGACAACACGCCGGACCGCCAGGTGCTTTATGAAGACCCGGAACTGGGCTTTTGCATTTGCGCCCATATGAACCGGGGTGCCAAAGAAGCCAATCCTCACGATCACGGCAGCTCATGGGCAATCTATGGCCAGGCGATGGGTGAATCCGAGATGACCGACTGGGAAATCCTCGAGCCCGCCGGCGAAGGCAAACCGGGAAAGGTCCGGCGCGCGCGCGTCTACACGCTGAAGCCGGGAATGGCGCACATTTATAATGAGGGCGACGTTCATTCGCCCAAGCGCGTAGCCGCAACCGGTCTCATACGCATCGAAGGCAAGAACACGCAAAAAATGAAGCGGCTCGCCTATCAAGCGGTGTGACCGTGTTAAGATGACAGCCCGAAAGAGCTGATATCTCCCCCGGAAAAAAAGGTGCCGACGATGTTGCCCCGCGTGATCGGCAGATCGAGATGAGACGGATGGGCTTCGTCGTGATGAATCGCGATGCGAACGGGGCGCGGCAGGCGCAAGTGATTGCGCGCTAGCGCCTGGAGCGAAGTGAGCGGCGGCTCATCGTCCGCCCCCTTGATGCGCAGCGCGATGGGCTCGCCGGCCTGAAACAGCCGCGCCGTCGCCACGATCGGAAACTTTAGCTCATAGATCCGGTCCGGTTCGAGCGGCTCGCGTTTCGTATGGGCAAGCACCGGCTCCCAGGAAGAGCTGTCGTTACGCAATTCGCGCTGTGACGCGCGCAGCCAACCGCGCGTGAGCTCATGTTCCTTGCCGTCGCGATCGATGAGCAGCAGAGTGGCAAATAATAATGCATCGGTGTCGGTAGTAGAAACGTAAAGCGTTAGAACGCTCGCGCCGAGCACTTCGGTATTCTCGACCAGCGGCGGCGTGGCGTAGGTCAATGCGCCGTGTTCAAAATTGGATTCGTCGAAAGCGTCCGAGCCTTCTCCGGGCCAGAGCTCGTGCTCGCTCAGCACTCCGTCCTTGTGCAGAAAAAATGTGATCCAACGGGCCTCGGGCGGCGGCCAATCGCTGAGCGGCTTCCACTCGCCGGTCGGCGGAATAAAGCAGCGAATCGGCGACTCGTCCATAATCTTGGTGTCGATGCCCTTGATCCAGTAATCGAACCAGCGTAGCGATTCGTCTTGAAACTGATAGACCGGGCGATCGAGGTAATATCCCGGGCCGATGACCATCTTTTTCGGGCCTTTCCATTCATTCCATGCGGTAAAGGCTCCGGACAGATGGAGGCCGTAATTGCCCCAGCAAGCGCCGAGGTAGGCGGGAATGGTCGCTTGCGCATCGTGCGCGTTGCGCTCGTGCCAGAACGCACCGTCGAAGGGATGCAATAAAAAATCAACCACCAACGCGTTCGTGCCTGCATCTGGATTCTGCAGTGCCGCGCGCAAGGCAGGAACGGCGATAATCTCTTCGTCGCGCAGCGCCTGGGCAATTGCATCTTTATACGCGGCTTCGCCGTGCGCTTCCCGATAAAGGCTGCGATAATTGGGGTGGTCAAGACTGTTGCGCCAATGGCTGATAAATCCGTGCGCCAGTATTCCACCATGGTAGCAACGGTGGCGGTAATCGTCGGTGCCGGCGAACGGCGCAAAGATCGCCTTTAACGGCTTGGGTCCGCGCGCGGCCACCGCCTTAGCGAGCCGGGCGAAATAAGAGACGCCGAACATGGCGACGTCGCCATTACACCACGGCTGCAACGCCAGCCATTCGACGAGGTGGCACACGTCCTCGACCTCGAGCGGCCCCATGAGTTGATAAAAGCCTTCGGAGCTACCGCTGCCGCGGACATTAAATACGGCGTGCACGTAACCGCGCCGGGCAAAAAACGTCGAGTCGCCGCTTTCCATGTAGCCGCGCATCGGCGTGAAGCCAACGGGGCGCAGCGGCGGCGACTGGAGATGCTTATTGTAAGCGTGCGCGCCGAGGATGACGGGAAATTTTTCATTCGAGGAGGGCCGGTAGATATCACCGTCCAGGATGGTGCCATCGGGCATGCGGACTTTGACATCGCGATCGACAACGACCTCAAAGTTGCGTTCCGATGTAGACCACTTCGTTGTAAACATGACTTCCGTAGCTCCCTGCGAGCGGCTATCTTTTGTTTTCCTCGCCTGTCCCCGTAGCAGCCCCCATTACCGCATGCCGGAGAGAATGTCCAGCGACCTCGAACGGACGGTCAAAGTTCAATGGTCAAGGTCCGGAACGAGTCGGAATGTTGAGCCTTGAACTTCGGACCTCGCAGGTCCGGGCCAGCTGTGCAACCCTGTCAACTTGACACCTTAGATGGCCAAAGGTTATTCTCCGTCGCTACCGATTGCGGGCGCTTTCCCCCATGGAGAGCTTTACCATCTCGTCTGGCCTGGAAAGGAACAACAATGAAACGTATCAGACAACGGGCGCCTCAAAATCGCAGCCGCTTGTGGCTGATCTTGGCCGGCGCGATTTCTGTATTTCAATGTGATCCGGGTTTCGCGGCAGAAATCGGCGGCAAGCCCGAGAAAGTCGACGTCACAGTCACATACGTCCAACCCAGCGGTGTTTTTACCCCTGTCTATGTTGCTTACGAAGCCGGTTTGTTCAAAAAATATGGGCTCAATGCCAAGCTCCAGCTCGTCAACCCGCAAGTCTCGGCTCAGGCTGTTATTTCGGGAGAAGCTGACTTTTATACCGAAGGTTCGGATCTGATTAACGCGCGCTTGGGCGGCGGACCGGTTAAATATTTCGGCGCGACACTCCAGCAGTTCGTATTTCAAATGTGGGCCGCCAGGGATATCACCGTCGTTCAGCAACTCAGGGGCAAGACGTATGCGGCCACCACGCCGCGGGCGGCCCTGGATATTGCTACCCGGGAGGGGTTGAAGAAAAACGGCTTAATTCCCGACAAGGATGTAAAAATATTATACGTCCAATCCATCCCTGCCGTGCTTACGTCGATTATCAGCGGCAAGACCTCAGGTGGCACGCTGTCTGCGCCGAACAATCTCAAGGCCCGCGACGCCGGGATGAACATGGTTACCGACATCGGAAAGTTAAATATTCCCGGCCTGCAGATGGCCTATGGAGCGACCGAAAATTTTATCAAAAGCAACCCGAACACGATTTACGCCTTTCTCAAGGCGGTCGCCGAAGCGGTGGTCATATCACAAAGGGACGCGGCGCTGACCAAGAAAGCGATTGCCAAATATACGAAGACGGATGACCCGCGGCTGATTGACGAGACTTATGATCAATACGCCCCCTACTGGCCGATGAATCTTGCCGTACAGAGGGACGCCATCCAGGCGGGCCTGGGTTACTTAGACGAAAAGGAATTTTCCCAGGCCAAGAACGCCGATGCGCGAGAATTTTTCGACAACTCGTTCGTCGACAGCCTTGAGCGAGCGGGATTCTTCAAGAGCGTCGGATTTATCAAACCTTAGCGGGATTGGGGAGAGCCATTTATGCACATCGATTTTCATTGCCATTTTTATCCCGAAGAATATTTAAATAAACTCGAAGCTTCCAAGGGAGACGTGAGGATCGAAAAGAATGAAAAGGGGGAGAAGATTATTTTGAGCATGGGCGCCAAAGCAGGGCCCGTTACAGAGGACTTTTTCGACATCGAAGTGAGGTTGGATAAAATCAAGCAAAATGACATTGACATGCAGATCTTGACGGCTCCTCACCCGGGCGTCGACCGCTTCTCGCCCGGCGAAAGCGCGGAGATGAGTCGCGCGATCAATGACGGCCTCGCCAAAGTCGTGAAGAAATACCCCAAGAACTTTCAGGCGCTCGCGATGCTGCCGCTGATCGATACGCAGGCGGCGCTCAAGGAGCTTGATCGGACCGTCCTCGAGCACGGATTCAAGGGGATTTGCATGTTGACGAACATCGCGGGAAAGCCGCCGGACTCGGACTTCATGCTGCCGATTTATGAGCGCGCGCAAGCGCTCGGCGTGCCGATCTTTATTCATCCGACGACCCCCGTAGGCGCGCAGGTTATGAAGGAATGGAGACTTGCGATCATCCTGGGTTTTGAATTCGATGTCGTTTTGTCCGCGACCCGGCTCGCCTACGCGGGAATTTTCGAGAAATTTCCCGAGCTCAACTTCGTTATCGCTCACCTCGGCGCCGGCATTCCTTACCTCGCCGGCAGAATCGACCGCGGCTATCATGATCCGACCTGCGGCGTCGGTACGAAGCGGCCCACTTCCGAATACTTGAAAGAGCTTTACACCGACGCGGTTTGTTTTTATCAGCCGACCTTGAAGATGGCGTACGAATTTTTCGGCGCGGACAAAATCGTGATGGGGAGCGACTTCCCGCTTCCGATCGGCGATCTCGAGGCCGCCGTCCCCAGCATTGAGCAGATGAATATTTCTCGGGAAGAAAAGGATCAAATCCTGGGAGAGAACGTCGTAAGGCTGCTTAAATTGAACGCTTGAATTTTTTCGCGTTCTATCTGCTTACTTAACGCGCAGAACAACCCGACTTTGCGAATCATCGGATGAAACTATGAATAATGATAAACCCGCGGCGCTGGTCACCGGCGCATCCACTGGAATCGGCCGGAGCGCCGCCATCGCGTTGGCGAGCAACGGCTACGACGTCGTGATCAATTACAGCCGCAGCGAGGAGGCCGCAAAGATCACCGCCCGCGAGGCCGACGCGGCGGGCGCCAAGACGCTCCTCCATCGCTGCGATGTTAGCGACGACGCCGGCGTGCGCGCCATGCTGGGAGCGACGGAAAAGGAATTTGGCCGCCTCGACGTGTTGATCAACAACGCGGGAACGACGGTGGATGTCGAACCAAAGAATTTGGAAGGCATGACGGTGGAAGATTGGAACCGGGTTTTTAACGTTAACGTGCTCGGTCTCTTTCTTGTGACTCGCGCCGCTGTGCCGCTGCTAAGAAAGTCGCCCAACGGCTGCATCGTTAATACGTGCAGCATTGCCGGTCTCAGGCCCAGCGCGCAGCCTTTGCCGTATGCGGCAAGTAAAGCGGCCGTGGCCAATCTGACTAAAACTCTCGCCAACGCACTGGGGCCGCAAATCCGCGTCAACGCCGTGGCCCCCGGCTGGATCGAGGGGGATTGGATGAAGCGGACTCTCGCGGACAACTACGAAGGGCTGATGGCGCGCCGAGCCAAGTATACACCCCTGAAGCGCTGCTGCACGGAGGATGACGTCGCCGACAGCATGCTGGGTCTAATCCTGCACAACCGCTTCGTCACCGGCGAGATCGTTATTGTGGACGGCGGCTTTTCGAGCACCACATAAAAAACATGGGGTTCCAAACGTTCCAATCGTTCAAGTCGTTCCAATCGTTTTCTGAGGTTCAAGGGGTTAGTTTGGATGTACTCGGACGGCTGGAACGTTTTGAACGATTGGAACGCCTGGAACTCGACGAGCCCAGCGAGGAGAGATAATGCTTGACGGCGTCGTTCGTTTTCCTCCCGAATTCGCGGCGCGCTACCGCGCCAAAGGTTACTGGGAAGATCGTTCTCTTACCGATACGTTCGCGGAGATTTTTGCCAAATACGCCAATCGTGTCGCCGTTATCGATCGCGGTCAGTCTGTGACCTATGCGCAGCTCGACGAACGCGCGACGCGCTTGGCGCTGAATCTTCTGGATGAAGGGCTCAAGCCGCTTGACCGCGTGGTCATGCAGCTCCCCAACGTCGTCGAGTTAGCCTATCTGTATTTTGCATTGCAAAAAATTGGCTGCATTCCGATTATGGCGCTGCCATCACACCGGTTCCGCGAAATGAGCCAGTTCGTGGAGCTGTCGGGCGCGGTAGCCTGTGCGACCCTGGATAAAACCAAAGACTTCGATTACCGCGACCTGGTGCGCAGGATTCGCGATACGAACAGCGCCATGCGCTTCGGCATTGTGCTCGGTGACGCGCCTTCGGGTTTTATGGGCCTGGGCGAGCTTATCGAACGTCCGAGCCGCCGCTCTGCGGATGAGTTAAAAAAGATAAAGATTGATCCCGAAGACCCCGCTTTGTTTCAGCTCTCGGGGGGAACCACCGGCGTCCCGAAACTCATTCCGCGCACGCATAACGATTACGTTTACAATTCCAAAATGGCGGCAGCCGTGACCGGAGTCGGGTCGGACAAAATATTGCTCGACGTTCTGCCGCTTGCCCACAATCTGCCGCTCGCCTGTCCCGGATTGCAAGGCTTTCTTTTGCATGGAGGCAAGGTCGTGCTGGCCAATACAACGCGCGGCGAGGATATTTTCGCGCTGATTGAACGTTACGGGGTCACACACATTCACGTGGTACCGGCGCTTCTGATCCGCTGGATCAACGACCCGCTGATCCAAAAATTCGATTTGTCCTCTTTGCAAATCATCCAGAGCGGCGGGCAGCGGCTCCAGCCGGAAGTGCGCCGCCGCACTAAAGAACTCATTCCGAGCGTTACGGTGCAGGAAAACTTCGGCATGGCTGAAGGAATGCTGATGTTCGTTCGTCTCGATGATCCTGAGAACGTGAGGATGGAAACGGTCGGCAGGCCCGTCAGTCCGGACGACGAGGTGCGGCTCGTCGACGATGACGATAACGAGGTCGCTCCCGGCGAAGTCGGTGAATTGCTCGCGCGCGGCCCCTACACGCTGCGCGGCTACTTCGGCGTGCCGGAGTACAATGCGCGGGCATTCTCGTCCGACGGATTTTACCGCTCCGGCGATTTAATGCGGCGCCATCCTTCGGGAAATTACATGGTCGAGGGGCGCAAAAAAGATCTCATCAACCGAGGCGGCGAAAAAATCAGCGCTGAAGAAATTGAAAACCTGATTCTTACGCATCCGGCGGTGCAAAATGTCGCTTGCGTGCCGATGCCCGATCCCATCTTAGGCGAGCGCATGTGCGCTTGTGTGATCCTGCGCCGAGGTCATGTTTTGACTTTGAATGAACTCGTTTCATTTCTCGTGAAAGAAGAAATCGCCAAGCACAAGCTGCCCGAACGCCTGGAAATTCTCAACGATTTGCCTTTGTCGCCCTTCGGGAAAGTATCGAAGAAAGATCTGACCGAAAGAATCGCGCAAATGCTGAAGGAAGAGGGCAGCTAAGGCTTTCCTGTTTGACTTTCTCGCGAAACCTGAAAAGACATTTTTCACCACGAAGGCGCGAAGCACACGAAGGTCTCGGATTATTTTTAATATAAAACATTCTTAAACTTCGTGCTTTTCGTGCCTTCGTGGTAAAAATCTGTTTCGTCACGTGCTGCTTCGATGTTGCACCGTCGTCAAGAAATTTGCGCAAGCGGGGAACACCGCGAAGAGGTCTGACCTGGACGTAATCTCAATGGGGTCTAAGGCATTTCTCTTGACCCTATTTCCATAACCTTCCTATAGTAGGAACAAGATGCTTCGAGCCGGCGTCGGACAATCGACTGACGTTTCGACAGAACGGGCGGCGGAAGAAGCCGCTAAACAGGCGATGGTGCAAGCGCGGTGCGCACGTGCCGATGTCGCCGTCGTCTTCTTCACTGTCGAGCATGCCGCCCACAAGCGCGACCTGATTGAATCGCTCCGCCGCGTAGTTCATAGCGATCAGATTGTCGGCTCCAGTGCCGCCGGGATTCTCACGAGTTCCGGCGAAGTGGAGGGGACTTCCGCGATGGCGGTGCTCGTTCTTTCGTCCGATCATATCCAAAGCGATCCATTTTTGTTCACGCCGCTGCGGGGGCGGGAAGATCAAATTGGATATGGAATCGCGCGGTTCAAGCAGCGCGTTGAAGGCCAAAACTCCCTGCTGGCATTGTTCCCCGACACTTACAACGGGCAGCCGCAAAAGTTGCTGCAGGCGCTCGAAAGCAAAATGGGTTTTGTCCCCGTGGTCGGCGCGGGCTCATCGGAAAATGGCATGGCGCAGGTGACGTACCAGCTCTGTGGCGATGCGCTCGATACGAACGCGGTGGCCGGCTTGCACGTCGCCGGTTCTTTCGAAGCGCTGATCGAAATCACCCAGGGCTGCCAGCCGATCACGAAACCGATGGTGATTACCAAGGCCGATAAAAATTTCATCTACGAGATAGACAGCCGTCCCGCGCTCGAGGTTTTTGCCCGGACGCTCAAGGGTCCGCTCGCCGAGGACCTGAGACGAGCGCTCATGTATTTGTTCGTTGGCTTGCCCGCGGACGCGAAAGAAAACAGCGTAGCGCCGGGGCATTATGTGGTTCGCAATATCATCCGCCTCGATCCCGACAACGGAATCTTAGGCGTGGCGGAGGAAGTGGCGGAAGGGGAGGCGATGATTTTTACGCTCCGTGACGGGCAGCGGGCGCGCGACGATCTCAATCAAATGCTCCAGCGGCAGACCGGCAAACTGGCCGGGAGGAAACCCGCCTTCGGCTTTTACTTTAATTGCTGTGCGCGCGGCCATTCGCTCTACGGCGTTCCCGGCATTGACACCGCGTACATCCGCCAAGCACTGGGCGATTTTCCGCTCATCGGTTTTTTCGGCGGCTACGAACTCGCGCCGCTCGGGCGAGCCAATCATGTGTTTGCATATACCGGGGTTCTGGCGCTCATCACGGAGGCAAGCTAGCTCGAATTATTCATGCGTGTGGGCGATCGAGAGGCGAGCTCTCCAGAGCGAGGCAATGGGTCTGTGCGTTGGCGCGGCTCGCAAACTGCGTTTCTGGAGCGAACGCCTGAGAAAAACGCGAGCGACGATCCGAGCACCAACGACGGCATTGAAACTGTTCGTCTCTGTGCCTCGCTCTTCCGATCTCGCCTCCCGATCGACACCGTGTCATCGTTTTTCCTCTAATTTTCATGAAAGCTTGTTTCACCCTTGCCCATGAAAGGTCGGCGCGAAGGGGCAAACCTGGAGGTCGCAGACGTAGAGCCGTACAGGTGTTGCCAGGCCCGGACTGTTGGAATGAGCACCCATGGGGCTGGGGAGGGGTGCAATGGAGCCACAGACCCATCGGCTGCGTCCGGAAGGTTTGTCCCTGAACGCCACTTTCGGAGGAACGGTGAATAATGCGGGCCAGAGAGGGGGGTTACACCTGCCTTCTAATGGATGTGCCCTTGTTTCCCTTCATAATCTCGATGTCAATCTCAGGCCGAGGATCTTTCGAGCGGCTTTTGCGTCGGTAACCACTTTTCTACCGAGCCTATGCGCGATTTCAACAGTCATTTTCACAACGTCTGAATGCTTTTTGATAATTTCATTTTTATGCGGATACATCCAATAGCAGTCTTCGATGCCGACTCTAACCACATCAGCGCCCAACAAAATTCCCATGACGGCCATCGGTAGCCAGTTACGGCCGCCCGGATAAATGCCGACGACGCTACGGGGTATATTTCTCTTCAGGATATTCATGTTGGTGATGAGCTGCAAATACGACCACGGGTCTTGGTTGATGACAAGGGCATCATGTTTCCCAGCTTGAATGTTCAAAATATGGGGTGCCCAAGTACCAATACCCCGGTCAAAAAGGTAGTTTTTGAACCCTAGATGACTCTGCGTATCGAATAGCTGATAAACCGGTTTCACGTGATGAGCTTCCAACCACTGAACTCCTTCGATGGTGCAGCTCGCGCTAACGTACGAAGGCTGCCCTGTCGTATGATGACCGATAGGAACCAGTAGAGATCCCTGAACGTACTTGTTTCCATTTCCCAATTCCAACAGTTCTTGCGTTCCGGTGATGTAGTCGACCTCCGCATTACGTACCGGGTAATACGATTGAGTGAACATGATGCAGTCACCCACTTCAGCGAAAACGCCATCAAGGATTTTGGCCAAGAGCTTATGATTCATTTGCGCCTGTCCGGTCTTTGGGTCTCGTGGATGCACGTGCACAATAATAGCTCCCGCCTTGACAGATTCGACTTGTTCCCTGATTTGGTCCTCTAGTTTGGTTGGAACAGCCGGAAATCTCGTGCCCCCGACTTGCCAGCCGGGGCAGGCGCTTTCTACAATAAGCGGTTTGTCCATCGTCCGGATCCTAGGTTCCATATCGACTGGAAATTTTTCCGTGACCATGTCTCTGCCCATTGCAAAGGGAGCGTATTTGGATCTGCCGGCAGAAGTCGGCTTCTTATTGTCCATTGTATCCTCCTCGTAACGAAACTCATGAATGATCCGATAGGTCACGCAAAGAGTTAAGCTCAGGTATTCTTAATGCGCCACGATCGCCTGTCTGTATTGTTGCAGTTGGAAAGTGGGTCCGCTGCTGACGAGTTAATCGGACTATCTACTTATTTGTTCAACTAGAGTGTTGTCGAAGAACTGCTTTGGATCAGCACCCTTCGCTTTAGGGTCGTCAACGAGTTGGAGCAGGTTAGCGTAGCTTCTTTCGTTAATTTTGAGGGTCTCACCGAAAAATTTTCTGTAATACTCAAACGTGGACAGCAAGATCGCGTCATCTTCAACCCGGGTATACTTGCGCAGCACTTTTTTACTTATAGCCGCATCCGATTTAGCCAACACGAGTCCCTCGGTAAAAGCACGCAAAAAATTGATGGCGATCTCCCGGTTCTTAGTGTCCTTCAGCCACGATTCCCGAGCGGCTATCGCCGTCGTGGGAAATGCGCCGTTCTCCGTTTTCGCCAAGTTGCTAAGCTGCGTAAAGCCCTTTTTAAGAGCGACCTCGCTCGCTGGGTAACCTAGCATGGCCGCATCCACCCTCCTACTTGTAAGCCCAGCGATGGCCTCGGCGCTACCTCCGATTTGAATAAAGATAACATCGGTTGGTTTCAATCCTGCCGATCGTAACATCGACAACGCAGCAAAGTGCGTCGAAGTCCCGAATCGTGTCACCGCGACCGTTTTCCCTTTGAGGTCGTTGACGGACTTCATGTCCGGCTTGGAAAAACAATCAGTTGTATAGACGCCCGTTTGCGCGCCAATGGTAATCAGATCGCCGCCCCCAAGGCGGTTCAGCACAACCGCTGCTCCGCTAGCCAATCCTATGTCGAATTGTCGTGACGCCATGGCAGGAACAATGACGCTGGAACCCGCCGAGACAAACAGCGGAGCTATCTCGAGGCCGTATTTTTGAAAGATTCTTGCTTCTACGGCAATCCAGAAAGGTGTGGTTGCGCCAGTAAGCGGGGTATAAGGGACAATGCCTTTGTAGAAGTCTGCTGCCTTCGCCGGAGGCCCAAAGACGATGCCTGTTACAAAAGCCAAAGCCCCCAAAAGGCGCACAATTTTCATGCCGTTGTTCCTCCGAGATTCGGACCCTAGTTGATAATGCGCTGACCGGCAACAGAATTCATTTATCAGTGAGCCCAGATTCAGGGTCATCAAATCTTTCACGGTGACACAAGCTTCGCTTCGATCTCACGCAAAGCCTTCCTGAGCGTGCACTTCTACTCGGCGCACAAGGTAGCGATATTTTTGCCTGGCGTGGAGCGGTGTTGTTTCGCCGTTTGTTTCAAGTCCTTCTTCCTGGTCGGCAGACGGCCATCACTCCTTGATCGCTCTCACAAACGTCACCACACTCTTGTTGACCGCAAGGAATGGCGCTTGCCACTTCACCTCAGGGTCCGGGAATGCTTCGACCGAAACATTGGTAAGAGCGAGAAAAGGTTTCTCTGGGTTGTTGAGGAAGTCGGACAGCCGTGAACTGTATACTCCCGCCCCCGCCAATGGAATGAACAATGCCCCTTTGATCTTATAAGTGTCTGTAATAATTTCGACCTCAATTCGTTTGCCCGTTGCCGCCGTTGTCGTCATGGCCATTCTTGCCTCCTCGCTGAACTTTAGGATTTAGCAGATTTTAGCAGAGTTAGGGGTCAGAAGGCGATTACAACTC
>JBGPIK010000057.1:0-22372 GCA_041484845.1 Binatia bacterium
CATGGGCAACGCCGTGCGGCGTGCGGCCATTCACGCTCGTGAGCAGATTGCAGAAGCCGCCGGCTCGATGCTCGAAGCGAACGTCCAAGACCTTGATTTCGCCGATGGCAAAGTTTTTCTCAAGGATCAGCCGCAAATGGCGCTGCCGCTGGCGGATGTGGTGCGTCGCAAGCTCGGCATCAACGGCCTCGTCCGCGGCGATGGATCTTATACGTATGAGATCGGCAAGGACCTGGATCTAGAGACTGGCCATAGCGATCATGCCTCGGCATTTTACATGTACGCAACGCAGGCTGCCGAAGTCGCCGTGGATGAAGAAACCGGCAGGGTCCGGCTGCTGCGCATGTCGGCGGCCCACGATGTCGGCAAGGCCATCAACCCGCTCAACTGCGAAGCCCAAATCGAAGGCGGGCTCGCCATGGGCATTGGTTCAGCATTGCATGAAGAACTGGTGGTGGATAATAGCGGTAAGGTGCGCAATTCATCGTTTCTCGACTACCATTTAGTCACATCGCTGGACGTTCCCAAGATGATTCCGATCATCGTCGAATGTCCCGAGCCGTTAGGCCCCTACGGTGCGAAGGGATTGGGCGAGCCCGGTCTTGCGCCTACGCCGGCGGCCATCGGCAATGCGGTAGCGGATGCCATTGGAATCAGAATTTATGATCTGCCATTAACGCCTGAACGGGTTTACCGCGCGATCAAAGCGAAGAAGAAAGACGCCGCCTGATCCGCGCTGCCGGTGGGACTGCAACTCGTCGCGTAACCATTCGAAGAAAAAACCGCATTTCACGTCGCCTACGCGTATGAGCAGGCGACGGAATGCCATAGACGACACCCTGTTTTATGGGTTATTTCCAGCCAGGCTTCCTGGAATGAATTAGGAAAAATGACCGCTTTCCTAACCTCACCGGTTTAAAACCTGTCGACCGGATCATCGGCACAAATGGAACCCGCTCTCGAAATTTCCAATTGATAAGCCGAAACTCATTTAAGCCGCCAACGGATTTCGACCGCCGAATTTGTTTATTGCTCCTGTTTGAAAACCCTGAAGTACATTTCCGCAAGCGCCCCCTCCATTAAACCTGCCGCGGTCAATTCGCGTTGAATGGAGGGATCGAGTCGTTTGCGAGCCTGTTCGGCCAAGCGGAGCACCGCCCGCTCATCGACGCGCTTTAGTTTCCCGCTTTCGACCACGATCTCTCCGTTCACAATGACCGTATCGACCGAACTGCCATTCTCGCAGAACACAAGTTGGCCCATCACATTATTAAGCGGCGTGAACGCAGGCGTGTCGCGGCGCAACAGGACGATATCGGCAAGTTTGCCCGGCGCCAGCACTCCGCCATCGAGCCCGAACGCTTGCGCGCCGTTGCCCGTGGCCATCGCAAGCGCTTGCGCAGGCGTAAGCCAGCGCCGGAAATCCGTGCCCGCCTGATTGTGGATCAGAGCGGCGAGGCGCACGGCGTCGAACATGTTCTGTCCGTCATTCGATGCCGAACCGTCGGTCCCCAACCCAACATTTACACCGGCGGCGAGGAATTCTTTCACCGGGGCCAGGCCGCTGCCGATGCGCAAGTTGCTCGCCGGGTTATGCACCGTCGTGGCGCCGCGGCTAGCGAAAAGCTCGATGTCGCCGGGCTCAATCCAAATCGAATGCGCCAGGGACAGATTCGGACCCAACACGCCGATTGCGTCCAAATGCTTGAGCAGAGACGTCCGGTAGATCTGTTGCCCCATCACCGCCTGAGCTTTGGTTTCGGCGAGATGAATATGCATTGGCAAATTTCTCTTCCGTGCCATCTCCGCTGACTTGATAAGCAACTCGTCCGTGCAGCGCTGGACCGCCGAAGGACCGGGACATGCCGAGGTAAGTTTCTCCGGAGCGTGAAAGGTCTCGATGAATGCTTCACACTCCCCGAGCCACGCGCTGGTCGCTTTGGCTTCGCCGGCGCTCATGCGTTGGATCTCGTCCCCGACATGAGCCCCAGGATCGCCTAACGGAATCGTCTCCTCATAATTTTTATCTGACAGCGTAAGCGCTACCACGTGCCGCAGTCCTAAATCACGCATGGCCTGTATCGCGGCGCCGGCGCCCATAAAACGGCAGGCCTGGTTGCCAAAAAAATGGTCGAGAACGGTCGTAGCGCCCGATTTGAGCATTTCCATTCCGCCGAGAAGCGCGCTTGCGTAAAAATCTTCCTCGCGCATGTCTCTGAGTGACGCTCGGTAATAGGCGCGCCAGATTTCCAACGGTTTGCTCGGCATCATGCCACGCACCAGATTAGCCGGCGAGTGACAGTGGGCGTTGACCATTCCGGGCATCGCGATCATTCGGCCGGCTTCAATCGTCCGACTGTAAGGACCCTGCGGCGCCCCTTCGAACGGCCCTACGTAAAGCAGTCGGTTCCCATCGATAACGATGGCACCCTTTTCGATTATGTCGTTCTGATCGTTCATCGTGACGATAAGCGCATCGCGTAGCAATGTTTTCATTTCGACCTCAGCGGATTTGAAGCCGCGCCCGCTCCGACGATCGAAACTTTGAACGATTTGGAGCGGCAAAAGCCATCACGCGGATCGGCGCGGCCAAACGGGTGCCCACGAACATGGACAGGAATTGTCTCCCCGGTTCTTACACGAACCCCTTCTTGCGGCCCCAATTGTCGGGATCTTTGAGAAAGTCTATGATTTGTGTGCTGGCGAGTTCGGTGAAGTAGCTTTTGCTCAGGCCGGTATCCAAAACATCGTCCCAATTCGCAAGCACATGGAGTTCGATATCGTTCTTCGCTAGATTTTGTTTTCCTTCATGCAGGTTCAACTGGTCCGAGGCATAATCGAAGACGCACAGGCAGTGGGTCATCCTCGCCCCCGCCCCACGGATGCCAATGTTAAATCGCAGTTTGCTCAATCCGTCGGTGATAAGATCTTCGACCAGCATGACTCTTTTGCCAGGCTCCAAGATACCCTCGATTTGTTTGGTGCCACCGTATCCCTTGGGCTGCTTGCGTATATAAATCATCGGTTTTTTGATCAGGTGGGACACAAAAGAAGCATAGGGGATGCCAGCCGTCTCCCCTCCCGCTACCACGTCGATATTCCCCAAACCGATTTCCGCTTCCGCCGTCTTGGCCAATTGGGTCACGATGAATTCACGCTCAACCGGATACGAAAGGATGCGCCGGCAATCGATATAGACCGGCGAAATACGACCGGAAACAAAAACGAATGGCTTGTCCTTGTAGACCTGAATGGCCTCCGTTTGAAGCAGCATTTCGGCAACCTTTTTGGAAACTTCACTCATGGGATCGACCTTTCAATTGCGAGGATAGGCAGGCTATAACATAGGCTTGGCCCTGTTTCCAATTCCAAAATAATAACAGACCCAACGGAGTGGTTTTTCTGCAGCAGGCGAAACTGGTAAAATAGCGTATGCCATTACTTCAGCGCGCGGGAGGCACGCCACCTGCTCCTTCGGATATCGCTATCAATCCACGTCGTCTGTTGCGCGATCTTAATGCTGTTTCACGCATCGGTCTTGGCGCTCACGGTTCAGTCACGCGACTGGTTTTCTCGATTAAAGAACTGCGTAGCCGGCAGTTCTTGATCCACTTGATGCGCCAGGCGGGCCTGCAGATTCACGTTGATCGCATCGGCAATATTTTTGGACGGCTCAACGGCATGAATCCCAAATCGCCCGCCGTCCTGGCAGGCTCGCACTTAGACACCGTGCTCCACGGCGGAAAATTTGACGGCACTATGGGCGTGATCGGCGCGCTGGAAGCGGTCCGGACGCTTAAAGAGCGAAAAGCGCCGCTGCTTTCACCGGTCGAGGTCGTCTGTTTCGTCGGCGAAGAATCCAGCCGCTTCGGTTACTCAACTTTAGGGAGCAGTTTGCTTGCCGGGGAGGTTCATAGCGGCGACCTTTCCAATGCGACCGATGCTCAGGGAAACAGACTGGAAAACGTTCTCGCCAATTTGGGCATTTACCGGAGCAACCTTCGTTCCTTGCGACGGGATTCCACAACCGTGAAAGCTTATCTGGAGCTGCATATTGAACAAGGCCCGATATTGGAAGCTCGCGGAAAGCCCATCGGCGTTGTGACGTCGATTGCCGCCCCAACCCGTTTCAAAGTGATTTTTACCGGTCAGGCGGATCACTCAGGCACGACTCCCATGGAAATGCGCAAAGATGCTCTGGTAGCGGCGGCGGAACTCGTCGTCGCGCTGGAACAGATTTGCCGCAGATACTCGCGCATGGATAGGGGCCGCGTCGTTGGCACCGTCGGGGCCATAAAGATCGAGCCCGGTGTGATCAATGCCGTTCCTGGCTCGGCCGAGCTGGCGGTCGATATTCGGAGCATCACCGCGGCGGCCAAGAGGCGCGTGGTGCGACTGGTGGAGGCGAAGATTCGCGACATCGCCCGTCGCAGGAATATCCCGGTCCAGCTTCTCCCGATCCGCGAGGAGGAGCCTGTGCCTCTGGATAAAGGGTTGGTCCATCTGCTAAGTAAGTGCTGCGAGGCGAGAAAAGTTCCGTATGAGATCATGCCTTCGGGAGCCGGTCACGACGCTATGCAGATGGCCAAGATCACGCCGGCCGGGATGCTGTTCATTCCCAGCCGCCGCGGCATAAGCCACAGTCCTCTCGAGTGGTCCGATCCCAAAGATATTTGTCTGGGCACGCAACTGCTCCTGGACGCAATCATTCGGATTGCTAATGAAAAGAACTAAGCCGCTGCGAATCTTGACCGCTCCAGATATTAAAAGGAACCTGGAGCGCATGGCGCGGGAAATTCTCCGCCATAACCAGTCGACGGACACGCTCGCGTTCATCGGCATCCGCACACGCGGACTGTTCTTGGCCAAACGCTTACGCGACATCATCAAGAAATCACAAGGCAAGGAGATCCCGCTCGGTGAAATGGATATTTCGCTTTATCGCGATGACCTGAACGCCCTGTTGCCTGATGGCAAAGCCGACCACACGCGGATTCCGTTCGATATCAACAACAAAACGATCATCCTATTCGATGACGTGCTGAACACCGGCCGGACCGTGCGCGCGGCGGTCGATCACCTCATCGACTTGGGACGCCCGAAGGCCATTCATCTGGCGGTACTCATCGATCGCGGCGGGCGTGAATTCCCCATTGCCGCCAACTACGTCGCCAAAAAAATCAGTTTGCCTTCGGCGGGCGAGGTTAGACTGAAAATGAAAGAGGTCGACGGAAAAGACGAAGTGATCGTAACTCGATAGAGCCGCGATTGAAGATCCGGTGTTGCTCACTAAGATGGATTTAGCAATGGAGGACGGATGATGAAGATTCCATGTGCCATATACCGAGGGGGGACAAGTAAACCGATTTTCTTTCTCGAGAAAGATCTCCCGAGCGATGCAAAAGAAAGAGACCAGACCGTCCTGTACGCCTTCGGCAGTCCTGACATCCGCCAGATCGATGGTCTCGGCGGGGCCGATCCGCTCACCAGTAAAGTCGCCTATATCGGCCCGTCGACCATTCGCGATGCCGATTTAAGTTACACCTTTGGTTACGTCGGCATTGCGCAGCCGGTCATTGACTACGCTGGAAATTGCGGCAACACGTCAGCAGCGGTCGGACCGTTTGCGCTCTTGCGCGGCCTTATTGAGCCGGTCGAGCCGATAACCAAAGTCCGCATCTATAACACGAACACTAAGAAAATGATTCTCGCTGAATTTGAAGTTCGTAACGGCCATTTCTTCAGCGAAGGAAACTTTACCATTGACGGTGTTCCTGGCAGCGGCTCAAAGATTCTGCTCGATTTCATCGGCTCGGGCGGGGCGGTAACGGGAAAACTTCTGCCGACGGGGAAAGTTAGAGAGGAAGTCAAATTTCCAACCCTGGGCACCTTAGAAGTTTCCATGGTCGATGCCGCGAACCCCTTTGTTTTTGTGCGCGCGACGGATCTGGGCCTTCGTGGTAACGAAAACATGGACGAGTTCGGCAATAATGAAGCGACTTTAAAAAAATGCGAAGAGATTCGTTCCGTTGTGGCTGAGATCATGGGTATCGCCAAGAGGGAGGAGGCAACGAGCAAAAGTCCCGGCGTGCCCAAGATCGCGGTCGTGGCCCCTCCGGCCCCGTACTCGACCCCGAAAGGCCAAGTCGAGGCGTCACAGATCGATATCATCGCGCGCATGACCGCGCTGCAAAAACTGCACAAAGCATACGCCGTCACCGGTGCGGTCTGTCTAGGCACGGCGGCAAAAGTTGAGGGAACGATCGTCCACGAAATTTACCGTAAGGTTCAACCGGATAACCCGCCCACAGTGCGTATTGGTCACCCAACCGGAAGACTTCAGGTTGAGATTGAAATAGAAAAACAAAACGGCCGGCTCGAACTCACCAAAGCGGCGCTGGCGCGTACCGCTCGACTGCTCATGGATGGCAATGTCTATCTGTAAACAGGCTGTTGAAAAATGGCCTTAAACTTTGGGCTGTCAAATACGGCGTCGCACTTTGGCAGCCCTGCTGACGCGCGAATACAAAGCCGTGGCTGAGCAGCCGGCGAAGAATCGCAACCCTACGACTGTGGCGTGACAAGGTGAAATCGTTAGGCGGAGTTCGCCGTGAGGACTCTGTGTTGAACAATAAATTTAGGTTGACTGAGAGACAGTCATCTGACGTCGCACCACGAGTGCCATGACATCCGAGCTACCGCGGTGCGTCTCCACGAATCGTTGGATAAAATCGAGTTCGCCGGGGATAAAGTTCGCCGCGCACTTAGCTAAAAGAGCTTCAACCATAAAGTCTTCCAATATGCCGTACGAGATATTGTCATCGCTGTACGAATACTCGCTTGCGCGGACGGACCGCGGATCAATGTCTTTAACTGATTCTTTAAACAGCTGCACAAAGCGGGCGATTTTCTGGTCATCGAAACTCAGGGGCACCCACGAAAAGTGGTACTTCATTTCATTCTTGATTTCGTTCTCTTGAATTTCTAGTGTTGCGCCGCTGTCGGCCAAGCACCCCGTCAGACGTTGGAAGCGAACGGGCTCGTTAATACTGGTCCGCGTCCGCTTTAATAGCATGCGAGCAGCACCGTTTGTCACCTCGATATAAACTACGCCCATGGGATCGGCGATCGAGCCATTAGGGAAGTACTTCTCACCGGTGCCTTTCAACGGTTCGAGCACGTGACCGGCGTGGTTGGTTACGAAGTCGCGCCAGTCGTTGATCGGATTTTCTTGGATCTCACCCCCTAAGACTGAATAGACGGGCGCCTGATCAAAAGGCGTAACATGATGGATGACATCGCAATTACGGCACAAGATGAATTTTTCTCTATCCATATCTGCGCTGTTCTACTGCGATAGGCGCTACGGTGCTCACCTGAGACGGAAATTTCATAACAACGCGCGTGCCCACATTCGGCTTGCTCGTGATCTCCAGTTTTCCCCCGAGGATCTCGGCCATTCGCCGCGCAACGGTAAGCCCTAGTCCGAGACCTGAAAACGAACGGTGAATGGAGGCATCCGCTTGATGAAAGGGCTCGAAAATAGAGTCGATTTTATTTTTTTCTATGCCGATGCCTGTATCCGACACCTCAAATTCTACGCTGGTGTGATCCGTCGATGGCTGTGCCTTAATGCTAATTTCGCCCTGCGGAGTAAACTTAACGGCATTGTTAAAAACGTTTTGAAATATCCTTTCCACCTTACCTCGGTCGCTGAGAAACGGCATTTCGTGAGGCGGTAAATTCACGCTCAAGATCAGACCCTTTTCACGCAATGGCCGTTCGTAACGTTTGATCACTTCGGAGACAACGTCGCGGGCATCGAATTTTTCGACGGTCGCCGCCGCATCGCCGGCATTGAGCGACGTGATCCAAAGAACATTATCGATCAGTTCCAAAAGCTCTTCGGAGTTGCGGTAAACCGTCTCCAAGACTCTTTGCTGTTCCTCCGTCAGTTTCCCGATTACCTGGTTCAGGAGAAGATAAACGAAACCGACCACGACACTAAGAGGCGTTCTCAATTCATGGGATACGTTAGAAAGAAAATCGGACTTCACCTGTCGTAGCTTGGCCTTGGCATTGCGCCGTTCAAGACCGCGCTTAACCAACGCTAGAATATGATTAACGTCGAACGGTTTGGATATGTAATCGAAAGCGCCTAAGCGCAGCCCTTCGATGGCCGTATCCAATGAACCATACCCGGTAATGATAATGGCTTCGATGTCTGAATCGTATTGCTTGATCTTTTCGAGAACATTGATGCCGGAAAAACCCGGCATCTTAAGGTCCAAAGTTACTAGGTCGACGGGGAATTTGCTAAGAAGCTCAATGGCCTGTCCTCCGCGCTCCGCGACGTGAACCGTGTAGTGTGGATTGAGAATCATTTTAAGAGATTCTCGCGGGCCCATTTCATCATCGACGACAAGGATATGTGGCTTGCTATTGTCCATGCGGCCGATCACGAGCAAGGAGCATGCCACGATCGCACGAACATAAGCTCTGAATTTAAAAAGTGAATTTTAGGGAGCGCAAAGGAAGGAAAGGAGTGATGGGAACAGTTTTGTGCAATTATGTCGGCAATTTCGCTTCCTCATCAGGATCGTTGGGATCGTTGATATTGAGTTTTTCAATCCGGTACTTAAGGATTCGGCGGCTGGTCCCGAGCAGCGCCGCTGCTTTTGTCTGGTTGAATCCGGTGCGCTGCAGCGCCTTGACAATGAGCTCGCGCTCGAATTCATCAACAGCCTCACTTAAGGGTCTGGATCCGCTTAAGACATCTTCTTTGAGCGTCGCGGTCTGGTCCGTTGAACGCATGCCTACAGGCAGGTCACGGAGCATGATCATTTCATGGGGCGTTAAAATAGTCAGCCGCTCGATCAAGTTCTCCAACTCCCGTATGTTCCCCGGCCAGTAGTAGGAAGTGAAAAAATCAACCACTTCAGGAGAAAGGCTCTTGGCTGCGATGGAGTGCTCCTGTGCCTTGAGCCGTAAGAAGTGATCAAGAAGCAACGCGATATCGTCAGGTCTTTCCCTTAGCGGGGCAAGAACGAGCGCGACCACATTAAGCCGATAAAACAGATCAGGGCGAAATTCGTTCGCCTTCGCCATCGTTTCTAAATCACGATTGCTGGCGGCGATCACGCGCACATCGACTTTGATCTCGTCATTCCCGCCAAGACGCGTGAAAGTTTCCTGCTCGATCGCGCGCAGAAATTTGGCCTGTGTTCCGAGATTCAGTTCCCCGATCTCGTCGAGGAAAAGTGTTCCGCCGTGGGCGAGCTCAAAGCGTCCGACCTTTTTTTGCGAAGCGTTGGTAAAGGCTCCCTTTTCGTAGCCGAACAATTCGCTTTCAATCAACGTGTCCGGAAGCGCGGCGCAGTTCACGACCACAAACGGCTTTGAGCGCCGGTCGCTGTTGTAGTGAATAGCGCGCGCGATCAATTCCTTTCCCGTGCCGCTTTCGCCTGTGATCAGGACCGTGCTCTTTTTGGCGGCCACCATACTGACCGCCTTGAAAACGTCGACAATTTGCTTGGATCTACCAATGATATGATCAATGCCGTATTTGCGCCCCACTTCTTCTTTAAGGCGCTCAAGTTCTCTCGACAATTGAATTTTTTCCAAGGCATGATCGACGCGCATACGAAGCTCTTCGACATCAAAGGGCTTGGTAACATAATCGAACGCGCCGGTTCCCTTGGCCGCGAATGCTGTCCGCGCGGTGTTGAGGGCCGTGAGCATGATGACCTGGGATTCGGGCTGGATCGATTTGAGCTGCTTGAGAACAGCCAAGCCGTCGGCTCCAGGCATGACGATATCCAACAAAACGACATCCGGTCTTTCAGCCGTAATTTTGTCGATCGCTTCGTCCGCGGAGCCGGCTTCTATCACTCGGAAACTCTTGTTAAAAACCATCTGCAGGGATTGCCTTACTCCAGCCTCATCGTCGACCACGAGCAATACCGGTTGAGTCATATCTTTTTTCTTCGCCGGCTCAAACAATCGGAAACTCCATTCTCAGAATATCTTTTTCGCTGTCTGATTGGTCCACCGCCATCCGACCGCCGTTTTTCTCCACCACATGCTTGGCTAATAAAATTCGCAGCGGCAAGACGTTTTCATCAGCGGTTTTTAAAATAGATAAATACGGCGTAATCGATGCAACGCGCGCAAGTTCACGCGAAAAAGATAGGGTCAGACAGCCCGGCTTCTCGATGTCGATTTCAATCTCGCTGCCCGTTCTGACCTGGGACAGAATGGCGAGCAGGACATTTTTCAAAACGTACTTGAATTGCGCCTCGTCCGTTCGGATTTCCCGGCTGTAGCCGTCCCCTTTCCAGCGAAACCGGGCGTCGCGCTTTGCGCACTCACTGCCGATTTCATTCAAAGCCGATCGCAGTTTCTGCTGGAGCGATACCGCGCTCTTTCGCGGCTGGGGGAAATCAGCAAATTCGACCATGGACTCCAGCAGCTCATCCATTCGGTCGATATCATGCCCCACCACGTCTCGAAATCGGGAGCGGAAATGCTCGTCTTCATAGCGGTCACCCAGCAGCTGGGCAAATGTCTTTATCGTCACCATCGGGTTCTTCAGCTCATGCGCAAGTTCGTGAATGACCGTGTTGAGCTCCAATGAATGGGCGCGGCCGTTCTCAGACGGAGGCGCAGTCGATAAACCATTGGCGGCCGTGGGGTCAGCGGAAACCAGCTTCAATTCCCTTTTAGTGTCAGGCGAGGGAGAGGATCGATCTTCAAACTCGGCCTCATCGATAATCGAGTCCTGATCCATAAAGTCGAAAATAAGATCCGATGAATCGATTCGCGGCGTTCTTCTGATCGTCAAGGTCCGTGCAACCACCGTTTCCATTTCGCCCAAATTCCCAAACCAAAGATAATTTTTCAGCCGTTCAAGCGCTTCTGGTGAAAAGCTGGCCGCGCCGAGCCCAAGGTCTTTCGCGTGATCGCGCGCGAACCAGGCGGCGAGGGTTTCTATGTCCTCCCGTCGCTCTCGCAGCGGGGTAAGCTTTAACGTTAATGTCGCCAGCTTCCTGTACAGACCCTCAAGCCATTCTCCGTGGTATAGCTTTTCCAAAAGATCAGCATGGGTGGTTGCGATGACCCGCGTTCGGTCGAAGCTTTCTTCTGCTCTTTCGAGATAATCAAGCAATAACGACTGCGCGGATTGCGGCATTCTATCGAGATTTTCGACCACGAGGGTAAGTTCGGATTCGCGCGATGTTCGACCCAGTGAAATTTCCCGCCCTTTCTGTGCGAGATACTCGCGTCCGATCTCGGCGCTGTTGAGCACAACGCGCGGCCCGACGCCTCCTTGTAAAATACAGATCGCGCGGGCAACTCGATCCTGTCCACAACCGATCTCTCCCGAAATCAAAATCGGCAGGCGAGACACCGCGAACCGATGCACCATACTGGCCGCGCTACGAGTAAGGTAGGGGAAGGCAAGATAGCGGGTGAACCTTTCTTCGCGGTTGTCGCGCAGAGGCGAAAAGACGTCGCGCAAAACCGGACGGCGGGCCAAAAGCTGTCCTACTTTTTCTTTGAGCTCGTAAGGATTAAAGGGTTTTGTAAGGCAACCGATGTGCTCGGAATCTTCTATGGCCCGCGCCGCAGATTTCGAATCGACCAAAAATAGCACCGCGAACGGTGCTTGCATGGCAAAGCTCAAGAGCCTTGACGCCTCTGCGGCAAACGCAGGCGTTATCCCGAGGATTAAAAGATCAACGCCCTGTTCGGCATTCTCAAAGGACAACGCCCCCTGCCCAAAAGGCCTTTTGACGACAACGAAACTGCGCCCCAAAATGAGTGCAAGCGTCTCGCGGACCATTTCCGATTCGTCAATGACTAAGATTCGCTTCATGACCTTGAGCCCGTCCATTGCCTACGAGTCGAACGGGTTTTCCAGTCGGCAAATTGATAAAAAATGCCGTTCCCTTTTCCAGCTTGCTCTCCACCGTGATGTATCCACCATGCTCCTGGACAATTTGATGCGAAATGGAAAGGCCGAGGCCGCTGCCTTCGTCCTTATTCGTAAAAAACGGATCAAAAATATGTTCCAAGTTCTCTTCGGGAATCCCTATTCCACTATCCCGAATCTCAACCTGAACAAATTGTCCCGTCTCCCCCGCGTGATTCCGAGAATACACGCGGGTCGAAACGGCAATCGAACCTCCATCCTTCACGGCCTGAATGGCGTTCAGGATGAGGTTCATAAATACCTGTTTCATCTGCTCTCTGTCAATCCACACCTTCGGCAGATTGGCACCGAAATCGCGCACGATTTCAACGCCTTTTTCTTTCGCCTGGGTCTCCAAAATACGCGCAATCCCCTCTATGACGTCGCCCATGTCCTCCGGGGCAACATTGGGCTTGGACGGACGGGCAAAACTCAGAAGATCGGTGATCAAACCACAGATTCGATCGACCTCTTTTAGAGCCAGCCCCTGAAATCCCTCACGAAACTCGGCGTCATCGTAACGTTCTGGCAACAATTGGGTAAATGTGCGAATGGCCACCAAGGGGTTACGAATCTCATGCGCGAGGCCCGCGGTCAACAGTCCCAAAGAAGAAAGCCGGTCCGCGCGCCGAAGCGTATCTTGCGACTGCTTCAGATTCTCGTAAAGCCGGGCGTTTTCGATAGCAACGGCAGCCTGATTTGCGAGCGTGGAAAGGAGCTCGAGATCCTCGTTCGAATAGATCTCTTTACCCTCTTTATGCCCGAGATTAAGGATGCCTATGAGTTTATTTTTTGATATGATCGGAATGCTAATTTCTGCTTCCAGATTTATCATTCTCTCTGCCGTCTTCTGTGCGTCCGCTTCTTCGCGCAGTATCTCGAGCTCTTCCCTCACGATCCCTTCCTGCCTACGCTGCAATGTCTCAACAACAGGATCGTCGCGAAAAAGAATATTTTCATCATGCGGCTCTTTTTCCGTTCCTATTCTGGCTTTAAGGTTGTAGGTGCCTTTAACCTCCTCCAGCAAATATAACGCCGCCTTTTCGGTGCCAAGTGCCCGAGCAACTGTTCTTATCAGACCATTCGAAAGTTGCTCAATATCGACAATCGACACCATCTCTTTACTCGACCGAAGTAACGTCTCACGGTAATCAGCCTTCTTTTTGAACAACGCGCGTTCTAAGGCTTCTTCAGTCTTGAAGCGGAATTTAGGAAATAAAAATCCCACGATCGTCATCAAAAACAGGATTACCACTGAGAAGGTGTAACTGAGTTGCCCAAATGCGTACTTCTGTCCCTCAATTACAATCACATAACAGGGAATGAGCAAAGTGAGAAGTATAAGTGCATAGATGAGACTTCGCTTGATAACGACGTTTATGTCCAGCAACCGATATTGAATGATTGCATAGGCAATTATACATGCATGTACATTCGTAAAGACAAGGCCTAGTGGGTAGTAGCCCAATCCATAGTTGGCAAGGAAATCCATCCCAGCAAGAGAATAAATTAGCGTTGAAACGAATACATAGTTGATTTGATTAACCTTGGTGGGTTGATCTTTGGACTGTTTTCTCGCCTGCGCAAGAACCATCAAACCCGAAATCAACATGAATACTAGAAATATAAAATAGACGCCATGAAGTTCCCCTGCACGTGGATAAAAACCCCAGCTATAATGATACGTACCAGCGACAAAGGAGGTTCCATTCCAAGTCGCAACTAAGAAAGCTGCTCCGAGCCCGTAAAACAAATACGACAAGCGCCGTCGATCTTCGGCTCCTGTGAACTCAACAACGAAATGAAAAAAGACAATCGGGATAAAAATAATTCCTGAATACCCCAGCCGAGCAAGGACCTCAGCTAGGGATGCGTGGGAAAGATTAAAAAGAAGAGTCCAACAACCTTGCCAATACGCAGTCAGAAAACCCCAGGAGGCAAAAGTCCAATTCAGCTTTGATTTCCTATTCCTGCCTAGAACAAAGAGTCCTAATCCGAGGGATAAGATCGCCGTTATTAAAGGGGGTATCGAGTAGACGTTCACGCGATGGGCCCTATGGGTTCCTATTGATAATACCGTTTTAATACACAGGTGGCGTTGTATCCACCGAAACCAAATGAGACGGATAGCATGGCATCAACCTTTCGATGAACTCCCTTATCAGAAATAAAATTAAGATTACACAAGAAATTGGGATCTGGAAGATTGATCATGGGGTGTAGAAATTCATGTTGAAGCATTAGGCAACAACCGGCTAGTTCAAGCGCACCTCCGGCACCTAAGGTATGACCCGTAAGTGGTTTTGTGGCACTGACTGGTATCTTAGCCACCGCTTCACCGAGCGCCATTTGAAATATCGTCGATTCCCCTCGGTCATTATCTGGGATCGCAATGCCGTGTGGATTAATATAGCCCAAGTCTTCCGGCCGGAGATTCGCTTCCTCTACCGCAGCACGGATCGCTGCAACTGGCATCTGAAAATCAGGTGCAAACAACATAACATGGTAAGCATCTGTTGTTAGCCCGAATCCTACTACTTCAGCATAGATGCGAGCATCACGCCGCAAGGCGTGTTCTAACTCTTCTAAAACCAAGACAGCCGCTCCTTCGCCCAAGACAAAACCTGCGGCATCTTTACTGAAAGGTCGATAAGATTTTTGCGGGTTATCGTTAGCTACTGATAAGAGTTCAATAGAGGATAGAGTAGCCAAAACTAGGGGCGTTATCGGCGCTTCGGATCCCCCCGCTAGAATTAAATCCAATTCCCCGCGCTTGATTCGCTGAAACGCTTCTCCGATTGCGGTTGTTCCCGAAGCGCAAGCTGTCGTGATGGTGTAGGAAGGCCCATGAATACCGAGATCTAAAATGATCTGGGTGGCAGCGCTGCTAGGAATAACCGACGTGGCAAAAAAGGGATTGATCCGCTTCACGCCCTTTTCGTAAAATAGCGCTATTTGCTGTTCCGCATAGCACAGCGTTCCGATAGAAGTTCCAAGAATGACTCCGCAGGCGTTTTTATCAACGTCACAAAATGTTTCACCTCTATCCTTCAGCGCCAAACGAGCCGCCGCAACTCCAAATTGAGCGAATCTGTCGATCCGACGCGCTGTTTGTGTTGCCATGAAATCAGTGGGATCAAAATCCGAGATTTCTGCGGCGATCTGACATGAAAATGATGAAGCATCAAAAGATGTGATTTTCTTAATCCCCGACCTGCCGGATTTTAACGAATCCCAATAGGCATCTTTGCCAATCCCAATTGAAGATATGACTCCTAATCCAGTAATGACTACCCGCCGTCCTCTATTCTTACCTTGAGCTTCTCGCATATTAATTCCTCCCAACTGACGATAAATACAACGCTCGTCTGTATTATTGGGAGTTCGTTTTGGCAGTTAAGTTTGAGTTTTGTTTTAGCCAATCTTCAATTTGTCTTTTCTTGAAACGCCACTGGTTACCCACCTTAAATGCGGGGATCTTCTTCTGCATGACAAGGCGGTAAACTGTAAATTTATCGATTTTCAGATAGCGAGCGACCTGCTCTGTCGTTAATAAATTTTCTTGCATATCTTATGTCCTTATGGCAATATTTAGCAGTTTTTGGCATTGATATATAAGAGTTGTATCAACTAGTCAAGCTTCATTAGGAGCTTCAATGGCTTCGAAATTCAGCCGAATTATTCGCATCCTATGGTTTTTCCTTGTCCTTTTCTCACTTAATGAGGAGCTTTTCGCGGGTGGTTACATGATCCCGCACCAGACCGCGCGTGGCCTCGGTCTATCCAACGCCCTAACTGCTGGCGTGAATGACCCTTCAGCCGTTTACTATAACCCGGCGGCTCTCGGTGAGGTGGACGGAAACAATCTGCTGGTGAACGGAAGCTACATAAATGTTGTTAACAGCGTGGAAAACGGTGGTAGAACAGCCAGCAACCAACATGACGATCATTTTCTGGCTTCACTTTTTGCAAACTATCACATTCCCGGAACTGATTTCACTTTGGGGATCGGCACCTATTCTCCTTTCGGCCTGGCAACCGACTATAGTCGAGACTTTACCCGCTTTGCAGCCGAGCGAACTGAGTTAAAAACAATTTTCGTAACCCCCGCTGTTTCTTGGCATCCGTCCAAATATTTTTCGATAGGCGGCGGCTTAAGTTTCGTTCATGCATCGGGGCTCTTCTCCAGAAGTTTGTGTTTCGACTTTGTCATCGATGGCTGTGTAACTCGGGGAGGGCCCTTGGAAGGCCGGCTGAGGCTTACGGACACTACAAATGCGTTCACGTATAATTTAGGTGTTCTTGTCAAACCTCTTGAGAATCTAAAACTTGGTTTTAGCTATAGAGCAAGGACGGACCTACGGTTCAATAATGCCGATGTAAAATTCGGAGGTCTCTTTTCACCCACAAGCACGAACGCACGTGTCCGGCCACTTCCCTTGCCGCCGGTAATTAACGCCGGCATATTCTGGCAGATAAACCCCGCTTGGGGGGCGGAATTTGTTTATGAGTACACCCGTTGGAGCGAATTTGCGCGCTTCAATGCCAAATTCTCACCCGCGCCAATTTTCCTTCCCTTTGCTGTACCACTTACCGGATTTAACTTGCCTCAAGGATGGAGAAATACGAGTACATTGAGAGTGGGTAGCTTTTACACGCTCAATAAAAACTGGGAAATTCGAGGTGGTGCCGCGGTGGAACAGTCCCCGATACCAAATAAAACTCTCAACCCCGCCATTCCAGGCGCAGACTTGCTAACGTTGAACGGCGGCGTCGGTTACAAATGGCAGAGCTTTTCTGTTGATTTAGGATACATGGCGGTTTTTTACAAGACCAGAAACGTTAGAAATGGAGAATTAGAAGGACTACCAGCTACCGGCATACCTTTTTTGGGAGCAGGATTCTTAACGGGCGCCAAGGATAAATACCAAACGTTCAACAATTTTGTTTCGCTCTCTCTAGGTTACCATTTTTAGGTGATTGCCAAACCGAGAGCTAAAATCAGACCGACATTACGTCGAATCACTTTCGCGTTGTGCGTTGTGCCATTTTGGCCCACGTATCTCGAAGCGTCACAGCTCGGTTAAACACTAGAGCACTCGGCGATGAGTCCTCACTGTCAACGCAGAAATAACCCAGTCTTTCGAACTGGTAGCGCTCTCCTCCCTTAGCATTGGCCAGGAGCGGTTCAACGCGGCAAGCGGTTAATCGTTCGAGAGATTTCGGATTGATATTGGCCAACCAATCCGTATCGTGCGGAACCTCCTCCGGATCATCTTTGATAAAAAGATGATCATAGAGCCGGACTTCGGCCGGCAAAGCATGGGCCGCGGAAACCCAGTGGATCGTTGCCTTGACCTTGCGATTGCTTTGCGATGAGCCGCTCTTGGTCTCCGGATCATAGGTGCAGCGCAATTCAATAATCTCGCCGTTCTGCGGATCCTTCACGACACCCACGCACTTAATGATATAGGCGTACCGCAACCGCACTTCCTTACCGGGTGACAAGCGAAAAAATCCTTTCGGCGGCTCTTCACGGAAGTCCTCCTGCTCGATGTACAGAACGCGCGAAAACGGAACCCGGCGCGTTCCCATTGTCGCATCCTCAGGATTGTTCACTGCATCGAGCTCCTCAACTTCCTTGTCCGGGTAGTTCTCAATGACGACTTTGAGTGGCCGCAAAACCGCCATGACTCGGGGCGCACGTTTGTTCAAATCTTCCCGCAGGCAATGCTCCAGCATCGCGATGTCGACCGTGCTGTTGCGCTTCGCCACTCCGATACGATCACAGAAATTCCGGATCGCTTCGGGCGTGTAGCCGCGCCGGCGAATCCCGGCAATTGTGGGCATTCGGGGATCATCCCAACCGGTTACGTCCTTCTGCTGAACCAGCTGCAGGAGCTTGCGTTTACTCAAGACCGTATAGGTAAGATTCAGGCGCGCAAACTCGATCTGCTGGGGATGATGAACACCCAACTGATCGAGAAACCAGTCGTATAGCGGTCGATGGTCTTCGAATTCAAGAGTGCAAATCGAGTGGGTAATTCCTTCAATCGAGTCCGACTGCCCGTGAGCAAAATCATAGGTTGGATAGATGCACCATCGGTCGCCGGTGCGGTGATGCGTGGCATGTAGAACCCGGTACATCACGGGATCTCTCATATTGATATTCGGCGATGCCATATCGATCTTCGCGCGCAGCGTGCGCGCCCCGTCGGCAAATTCTCCCGCCCGCATGCGCTGAAATAGATCCAAATTTTCTTCCCCTGAGCGGTCGCGAAAAGGGCTGTTTCTCCCGGGCTCGGTCAACGTTCCGCGGTATTCGCGAATCTCATCCGCATTCAAGTCACACACGTAAGCCTTGCCGATTTTGATGAGCCGAAGGGCGAATTCATAGAGCTGCTCGAAGTAATCCGAAGCGTAGTGTTCTCGGCTGCCCCAGTCGAATCCCAGCCAACGCACGTCTTCGCGGATCGATTCCACATACTCCACGTCCTCCTTGCTGGGATTCGTATCGTCGAAGCGAAGATTGCATAAGCCGCCGAATTCATCGGCCAGGCCGAAATTTAGGCAAATAGACTTTGCATGGCCGATGTGCAGATACCCATTGGGTTCCGGCGGGAAACGCGTGTGAACGCGGCCTTCATTCTTTCCCTGGCTGAGATCTTCAGTCACGATGTTGCGGATAAAATGAGACGGCGCAGTTTCCCCCGTACTGGCTTTCGCATCTTCCCCGGCTACGTTCCTATTCACGACCAATTTCTCCTCGATAGTATACTAACACATTCAAGCCTTTTTCATATATCGCCGTTGACGCGATTTCTGCTCCCTGTTAGCTTAACCGCATGACCCAAGTTCGCACGCGTTTCGCTCCCAGTCCGACCGGATATCTGCACATCGGCGGCGCGCGCACCGCGCTTTTTAACTATCTTTTTGCGCGTCATCATGGCGGTCGGTTTATTTTGCGCATCGAAGACACCGACCGCGAGCGCTCAACGCCGGAAGCGATCGAGGCGATTCTGGATTCTATGAAATGGCTCCAACTCGAGTGGGATGAAGGACCGTTTTATCAAACTCAGCGCTTGCCCCTCTACCGCGCGAAAATTCAAGAGTTGCTGGCCAGGGGCAAAGCGTATCCTTGCATCTGCACGTTCCAAGATCTGGACGCGAAGAGACAAGCGGCGCAGAAAGAGAAGCGAAAGCCTTCCTACGACGGCACTTGCCGACCGAAGGAAGGCGTTGCGCCCGCGTTGCCCACGGACAAGCCCTTCACCATTCGTTTTCGCTCGCCGCAAACCGGCGCAACGGTGGTCAATGACCGGGTGAAGGGCACGGTCGTATTCGACAATCGTGAACTCGATGATTTGATCATTGCCCGTTCCGACGGGACGCCGACTTACAATTTTTGCGTGGTGGTCGACGACATCGATATGCGCATCACGCACATCATCCGCGGCGATGATCACTTGTCGAATACGCCGCGACAAATTCAACTCTATGAGGCGCTTGGCCAAACCCCTCCCGAATTCGCTCACGTGCCGCTCATTCTCGGCACGGACAAGGCGCGCTTGAGCAAACGGCACGGCGCTACGTCGGTAACGGCCTATCGCGACATTGGCTATTTTCCGGAAGCGATCGTCAATTATTTGGTTCGGCTCGGATGGTCCCACGGCGACCAAGAGATTTTTTCCCGAGAGGAATTGATTGAACAATTTTCTCTCGACACGGTCGGAAAGTCCGCCGGCGTTTTCAACCCGGAAAAGTTTCTCTGGCTCAACTTTCACTACATGAAAACCAAGCCGCTGCCAGAGCTGGCGCAAGAGATTCTCCCCTACATTGAGGCCAAGGGCTATGCCGTCCCTAGTGATCATTTGTGGTTGCAAGAAATGATCGCTACGCTTCGGGAGCGGGCAAAGACGCTGGTCGAGCTCGTCGATTCGGCGCAGTACTTCCTGAGTGATGCATTCTCGATCGATGAAAAGGCGGCAAAGAAATTCCTCACGTCGGACATCGCGCTTCCGTTAAGCAGATTGATTGAGCAGTTAAGCCGCCTGGAGGATTTCAGCGAGGCCGGCGTGGAACAAGCATTTTCAGCGGTGCTGCAAGAACTCGGTCTCCCGATGGGCAGACTCGCTCAACCCGTGCGGGTGGCCTTAACCGGATCGACGGTCAGTCCAGGCATACACGAAGTCATCGCGGTTTTGGGGAAGGAACGAACGCTAAAGCGGTTGCGATCGGCCTTGGCCAACCTTCCCCCTTGACCCCCGCCCAGCAATCTTGACTCTCCCAAGCAATTCTTTTAGTTTAACCTAACCTGGAAATTGAGGAGTCGGCTAACTGGTAAGCCACCTGACTCTGGATCAGGCGATTGAAGGTTCGAGTCCTTCCTCCTCAGCCATGGGTCCCATCGTCTAGCGGTTAGGACACCGGCCTCTCACGTCGGTAACGCGGGTTCGATTCCCGCTGGGACCACCACTTGAGCGCCGTTTACAGCAGCTAGGGTTACGGCCAACGTCACGGCTCGAAAACGTCTTTCTCTTTCGCCGACATATTGCTGAAGCAGTTAGGTCGCCGCGTTCGTTTCAACGAGTAGCTAAAAACCTGGCGGATCGATTGACATCTCTGTCTACTTAGGGTGAGAATCGTGCTCGACGTAACAACAAACGACGGAAATGAAATGGAGAAACAATGTTCTTAATTTTCGGCGTGAGAATTCGCAAAGGGATCACTGCATCGTATCCTTTGCAAGACGAAGACACGTTTTCCTTCACTGTTCCACGACGTCGCTCCTGGATCGAAACTGTAAAGAGGTTCAGATGAAAACATCAATCCTTGCTTTTTTTGAAACTGACAAAGGGAAAGGAGGCAAACTATGAAAAAGCCGATGATGCTAGCCGCACTGATCGCGGGCCTACTGGTCGTCGTCTACACCCAAGAGGTGGCGTTGGCACAGACACCGGCCGTGCCCAACTCCGCGCAGCCGCCCATGGCGAACAAGCTCATTCTCCACGGGGACATCGCATGGTATATCGGAAAAGGTCAACCCAACAACTGCATCCTTAAAAGCCGGTTTAAGCAGGGCGAGGGCGTGGGTTTTCGTATGGTAGCGATCGACCCCATGACCGGGAACTACTCGGAAACGGCAGATCTCGTCGTCCATATAAGCTACGGTGGAAAGACGCTGGATCTTCCCATGCGCTACCGTGGCCCCAACTATCCCCAGCCCAATCTTCACACCCTCAGGTGGACGGTGCCGAACGATGCTCCCTTGGGCGTCGTCAGGTACACCGTAACGGGCAAAGATAAAGAAGGTCGCACCGGCGAATTCAAACCTTTCAATGTCGAGGAATCACAGCTCCAGATCGTAGACTAAACGCGGGGCGTTAGAGACCTGTCCGCTCCCTGTTGCTTGGTCGTTCTTTGATCGGGAGGATTCCATGATAAAGAACTTTACCCGCATCTTTGGCCGGCTTCGCGGGATTGAGTTATTGGCCTTACTCCTTTGCGTGATGCTGTCTGCGGCACGTGCCGAGAACGCTGAAGCCCAGCAACGACATCAAGCCTCGGCTGCTACCACTCCATCGGCCGTCAGCCTGGCGATTACTCCAAAGAAGGCTAAGATCGGTGATACCGTCCAGGCCACTGCCGAAGGCCTCCCTCCCGGTAAGAAGGTAGCTCTGATATGGGAGACAGTAGAGGGTGGGTGGGTAATCGAAGATTACTACCACTTCCGAGGGAAGAAATACTCAGAGACGACCATAAACCTAGGGAGTTTTGTGGTAGGCCTCGATGGACGCCTGACTGCCGGGTTCACTGTCCCAGAGGACTACGGCGGGATTCATAACGTGGTCGTATCCGGCGATACCGTTCCCCTTGCCCAGGGAGCAGTGGATTTGATCCAGAGCTTCGAGATGAGCCCAACCGAAGGGCCACTGGGCACTCTGATCGAATTGCAGGTCAAAGGACTGGGATGGCGCACTTTGGAAAGCACCTGGGTTGTGAATTGGGACAACCATGAAGTCGGCTGGGTCTCGGCCACGAGTAGCAAGGGCACTGCAACGGCTCGCTTCCGCGCTACCGGCCCCGTGGGAGACCACCAGATCAAGGTCTATACGGGTTTGGCAGGGTCAGGGTTACTTGAACTTCGAGCAGGCGCCTAATGCCTATCTGCCACGTCCAACTTTCGTGTTCCGCACCACCAGCGGCAGCGCGGTGCCATCGGCCTATGTAGAGCCCTACCCCCGACAGCCGGTTCCGGAATCAACCAGTCGTTTGGGCGCACGTCTAACAGTGAATCCCACGCAGGGTCCCGTGCAGACCAAGGTTGCACTTTCGGGAAGCGGGTTTCCTCCCGGCAAAGAGGTATCTTTGGTGTGGGAGACTTGGGTTGGTAGCCGG
>JBGPIK010000058.1:0-22302 GCA_041484845.1 Binatia bacterium
AGGTACGCCCTATGCGGGCGGTCGTGCCAATCGAGTTCCGCCATGACCTCGTTCAGCCAAACATGTGATTTTTGAAGTGTCCCTTCGAAAACATCCTCTTTGACTTTTGCTCGCGGCCTGGGGTAGCTCGTTCTGTGCTGGTGCGTTGGTCCGGTTTTCATTTATTTTCTCCTCTAATCACTCGATCACTTGGATCGGGATATGTGCAAATCCAGTGCCGCAAGAAATGGAGCGAGGAAATGGGGATGATACGGCTTGGGAGCTTTAAATGGGGCCAATTCAAATGTTTTCTTGTCAGTTCTGGAAAATGGGCCTGTGGGAGTTTGCAGTTGTGAAAAAGAAAAATCCTGACGAAATGCGAAAACGGCAATTTCCTCTCTTTGATCCTTGGCTCATTTCTTGCGGAATTGGCATTCAACTGGTGCTGCAGCTGAATAGCAATCGGCGCGTACCGGCAAAAAAGAAAGATTTTCGTTATGACCGTTGCGGCATTATCCAAAGAACCGGCGGGCTGGAAAGTGGTTCCGAACCTCATCGACTACGAGCAAACGTGCAGTCGATTTTCTTGGGATGAGGCCGCGCGTGAGCTGGACGGTCTTCCCGGGGGACGCGGGCTGAACATCGGTTACGAGAGCGTTGAACGCCACGCGCTCGGCCCGCAGAAGAATCACATCGCTTTGCGCTGGTTGGGCAAACATGGGAAGACGCGGAATTTTACCTATGGCGATTTGCATTTTCTCAGCAACCGTTTCGCCAATGTCTTGCGCCGGCTCGGCGTCGGCAAAGGTGATCGTGTTTTTGCTTTGGCCGGACGGATTCCGGAACTTTACGTCACCGCGTTTGGCGCGCTGAAGAACGGCAGCGTATTTTCGCCGCTCTTCTCGGCCTTTGGCCCCGAGCCGATCCACCAACGGCTTTCCATCGGCACGGCAAAGGTTCTAGTCACGACCGAAGCGCTCTACAACAGACGCAAGATCAGCGAGCTTCGGCGCACATTGCCCCACCTCGAACATGTTCTCGTAGTCGGGGAAAGCGAGTGCATCGCGGCTCCCGGGACGCAGAACTTTCAGCAACTCATGGATGCAGCCGACGAAAAGTTCGAGATTCCCTCAACCGATCCTGAAGACATGGCGCTTATCCACTTTACCTCCGGAACGACCGGTAAGCCTAAAGGGGCGGTGCATGTCCATAAGGCTGTGATTGCGCATTACATCACCGGCAAGTACGCGCTCGACTTTCAGCCGCAGGATATTTTCTGGTGCACCGCCGATCCCGGTTGGGTCACCGGCACCTCTTACGGGATCATTGCGCCTTTAACCCACGCCATTACAAGCATTATCGACGAAGCGGATTTCGACGCCGAGCGCTGGTACCGGATTATCGAAGAACAGAAAGTGACCATCTGGTACACGGCGCCGACGGCCGTGCGCATGATGATGAAAGCGGGCACCGACATTATTCGTAAATACGATCTCAGCAGCTTGCGCTTTATTTCCAGCGTGGGCGAGCCGCTAAACCCCGAAGCGGTCGTATGGGGCCGAGAGGCCTTCGGTCTGCCCATCCACGACAACTGGTGGCAAACGGAGACCGGCGGAATCATGATCGCCAACTATCGCGCAATCGAGATACGACCCGGTTCAATGGGCCGGCCGCTGCCGGGAATTGAGGCGGCCATCGTTCATCCCCGCAAAGACGGAACGGTCGAGGTTGTGACGGAAGCCGGCATCCAGGGCGAGTTGGCGTTGCGACCGGGGTGGCCGTCGATGTTTCGCGGCTATTTGCACGAAGAAGAGCGCTATCGGAAGTGTTTCGCCGGCGGTTGGTATCTTACCGGCGACATCGCGCGCAAAGACGTAGACGGCTACTTCTGGTTCGTCGGACGCGCGGACGACGTGATCAAATCGGCGGGACACCTGATCGGTCCCTTTGAGGTGGAGAGTGTGCTCATGGAGCATCCCGCCGTTGCCGAGGCCGGCGTGATCGGCAAACCTGATCCGGTCATTGGTGAGGTGGTCAAGGCGTTTGTTTCCTTGAAAAAAGGTTACGAGCCCGGCGAAGGACTGCGCAAAGAATTGCTCGGGCATGCGCGCTCACGTTTGGGTCCGGCCGTGGCGCCGAGAGAAATAGATTTTTGTGACAGCGTGCCGAAAACACGCAGCGGCAAAATCATGCGACGCCTGCTCAAAGCGCGGGAGCTCGGCTTGCCTGAAGGCGATCTCTCAACATTGGAGAACGACTCATGAGCGAAGGTAAGAAAGGCAAACCGCCGGTTTTAGCAAGGGACCACGCGCTGCTCTTGTTGCGCGAGATGCTGCGAATACGCCGCCTGGAGGAAAAGTGTGCCGAGCTTTACAGCGCCGCCAAGATCCGTGGTTTTCTCCATCTCTATATTGGTGAGGAGGCGGTGGCCGTGGGCGCGATGCAGGCCCTGCGCCCCGAGGACGCCATCGTCGCCACCTATCGCGAGCATGGTCACGCGCTGGCGCGCGGGGTTTCCGCGCCGTCGATCATGGCCGAGATGTACGGCAAGGCGCAAGGTTGCAGCCACGGCCGCGGCGGCTCCATGCACCTATTCGATGCCGCCACCCGTTTCTACGGTGGCAACGCCATCGTCGGCGGCGGCCTTCCTGTGGCGGTGGGACTCGCGCTAGCGGACAAGCTTGCCGGCCGCTCCCAGGTGACTGCCTGCTTCTTCGGTGAAGGTGCGGTTGCGGAAGGGGAATTCCATGAATCCATGAATCTCGCGGCCTTGTGGAATCTGCCGGTGCTGTTTTGCTGCGAGAATAACCTTTACGCCATGGGCACGGCGCTTGCCCTTTCCGAATCGGAGACGGATTTATGCTTGAAAGCAGCGGCTTTTGAAGTTTCGGCCTGGCCTGTGGACGGCATGGATGTCGTCGCGGTGGAGGATGCGACTCAAAGAGCCGCGTCTGCCGTTCGCTCCGGCGCGGGCCCGCACTTCCTGGAATTCCGCACTTACCGTTTCCGCGCCCATTCGATGTACGATCCGGAGCTCTATCGCGACAAGCAGGAAGTCGAAGAATGGAAGAAACGAGATCCGATTCCGACGTTTATACAACGGTTGAAAGAACAAGGGCTTTGGCAGGACGAGGATTGGACGCGCATGGAACAAGAGGTGGCGCAGGAGATCGCCGGGGCGGTCGATTTTGCCGAAACCGGTACATGGGAGCCCGTTGCGGATCTGACGCGCTTTGTTTATTCGGAGGAGCCGCGCCATGAGCGGTGAAATTAAGGCGATCAAGACCACCTACCGTGAAGCGATGCGCGCGGCGATTCGCGACGCGCTGTTGCGCGACGATCGGGTCTTTTTAATGGGTGAGGATGTCGGCCGCTACGGCGGCTGCTTTGCGGTAAGCAAAGGTCTGCTTGACGAATTCGGCCCCGAGCGAATCCGTGACACGCCGCTTTCCGAATCGGCGTTCGTCGGCGCCGGGATTGGAGCGGCGATGGGAGGAGCCCGGCCCATCGTGGAAATCATGACCGTCAATTTTAGCCTGCTGGCGCTCGATCAAATCGTAAATAATGCGGCGACGATTCTGCACATGTCCGGCGGCCAGTTCAACATTCCGCTGGTCATTCGCATGACCACTGGCGCTGGGCGCCAACTGGCGGCGCAGCATTCGCATAGCCTGGAGGGTTGGTACGCCCACATTCCCGGCATCAAAGTGCTGACACCGGCGACGTTGGAGGACGCGCGCGGAATGCTCTGGCCAGCATTGCAGGATCCCGATCCGGTGCTGATCTTCGAGAACGGGTCTTTGTACAACATGGAGGGCGAGCTTGCCGTAGATGCCGGCGCCGTGGACATTGTCAACGCGGCGATCCGGCGCGCGGGAAAGGATATCAGTCTGATTACGTACGGCGGGACGCTCTTCAAGACGCTTGAAGCCGCCGACGCGCTGGCGCGCGCGGGAATCGACGCTGAAGTCCTCGATTTGCGCATTCTCCGTCCTTTGGATAACGCCACGATTATCGATTCGGTCAAGCGCACGCACCACGTCCTGATCATCGACGAAGGGTGGCGTAGCGGCAGTATTTCGGCGGAAATCATGGCGCGAATTTTGGAGAACGCTTTTTACGAGCTTGACGCTCCGGTGGCGCGCGTCTGCAGCGCCGAAGTGCCGATGCCTTATCCCAAGCACCTCGAAGACGCCGCCATTCCCCAAGCGCCGGCGATTGTCGCCGCGGCGCGCCGCGTGGTGACCGGCCATGAGTGAATTTCGCATGCCATCGCTGGGCGCCGATATGGAGTCCGGCACTTTGGTCGATTGGCGCGTGAAGCCGGGCGATGCCGTCAAGCGCGGCGATGTGGTGGCGCTGGTGGAAACCGAAAAGGGCGTGATCGAAGTCGAGATTTTCGAAAGCGGGGTGATCGATTCTTTAATTGTTCAACCGGGAGAGAAAGTCCCTGTGGGTGCGACGCTGGCGTTTGTTCGCAGCGACGGTGCCGCGGTTGAAACGCAACCGGCGCCCAAGCCTGCGCCCGCTTCTCCGATGGAAAAAATCTCTATTGCACCGGCGGCGGAGACTAAGACAGTCGAAATGCCACGTCCGCGCATCTCGCCGCTGGCGCGCAAGCGCGCTCAGGAACTCGGTGTCGCTTTAGCGTCAGTAGTCGGAACCGGTGAAGGGGGCTCGGTCACGAGCGCAGACGTCGAGCGCGCCGTCGCTCCATTGACCGCACCCAAGGCCCCGACCGCTCCAAAGGAAGAGTTGTACGCAGCCATGCGCAGAGTGATTGCGGCGGCGATGGCGCGATCAAAGCGGGAAATTCCTCATTACTATCTCGCGGCTACGATCGACATGCGTCGTTCGCTGGACTGGCTCGCCGCGGAAAATGGCCGGCGTCCGGTGACGAAAAGACTGCTGCATTCTGTGCTGGTGATCCGCGCCGTGGCATTGGCCGCTTGCGAGGTGCCGGAGATGAACGGCTTTTGGACAGACGGAGCGTTTCAAGCCGCTGAGCGGGTCCATGTGGGCGTGGCGATTTCATTGCGGCAGGGCGGTCTCGTCAACCCGGCTATTCACGACGTCGACAAAAAAGGATTAGATGAATTGATGGAGAACATGCTCGATCTGGTCAACCGAGCGCGTACGGGTCATCTGCGCAGCTCGGAGATATCCGACGGCACCATCACGGTGACCAATCTCGGCGAGCAGGGGGTGGAAGGCGTCTTTGGCATCATCTATCCGCCGCAAGTCGCTCTCGTTGGATTCGGTAAAATAACCGATCGTCCGGTGGCCATAGAGGGCATGCTTGGAATTCGTCCAATCCTTGACGCGACCCTATCCGGAGATCACCGGGTAAGCGATGGCCACAGGGGCGGACGTTTCTTGTTGGCCATCAACCGGTTGCTCCAAGAGCCGGAAAAGTTATGAGTCATTCGAGCGAAGCTCAGATCAAAGAAGTTGTTTTGCGCGTTCTGAACGGCATCGCGCCCGAAGTCGAGATCGATGCCATCGATCCGCGTCGAGATTTGAGAGACCAGATGGACATCGATTCGGTGGACTTTTTAAACTTCATTATCGGCTTGCACAAGGATTTGGAAATAGAAATTCCCGATGCTGATATCCCCAAGCTCACGAGTTTGAATAGCTGTATTGGCTATTTGTTGTCGAGAGTGAAACAGTCATGATTGAGGTATTCGCCTTGAACTTAAGGACGGAGCGCGATGCGGTTTCGTAAATAATACGGAGGCAAAGTTAATTATGTATACACGGATGTTGATACCGTTGGACGGATCAAAAGTGGCCGAGCAGGTCTTGCCCTACGCTCGCTTCTTAGCTAGAGCCTTGTCGATTCCCGTCGAGCTGCTGCAAGCCGCCGATCCAGAGGCGCTCGCGTTGTTAACCGATCCTGAGCACAGTCGTTATGCCGACACCGTATGGGCTGACAAAATTAACAGCGGCAAAACCTATCTGGAGGCGACTGCCCGTTCGTTTCAAGGCGCTCGCGTCCAATGTTCAGTGGAAAAGGGCAAAGCCGAAGACATGGTGATTGACAAGGCCGCCGCCGACAAAAACACCTTGATTGTCATGGCTACGCACGGCCGCTCGGGCATCCAGCGCTGGCTCTTAGGAAGCGTCGCCGATAAGGTTCTTCACGGATCGCCGAATCACATGTTTCTTGTTCGCGCAACGGAACAGGGCAACACGGGCGGTGAAACGGTATTGAAAACCGTTGTTGTCCCGCTCGATGGCTCCACCGTTGCGGAGCAGGTTTTGCCCTACATCATTGAAGTCGCGAAAAAAATGGCGCTCAAAGTTATTTTTATGCGTACCTACGCTTTGCCGTCGTCTGTTACGGGAGATGAGTACGGCACATACATGGAAGAAATGATGAATCAGATCGAGAGCGAAGCGCGTGATTATCTCGCGACCAAGGTGAATGAGGCTAAGGAAAAGGGCTTGAGCGAGGTTGCGTCGGTGGTGAAGTTTGGCTATGGGGCGGAGGAAATCATTACGCTGGCTCGCGACACGGCAGATAATTTCGTGGCGATGTGTACGCATGGCCGGTCGGGTGTAAAGCGGTTTGCTTTGGGTAGTGTCACCGATCGAGTCGTGCGCCATTCGGGAGATCCGGTGCTCATTATCCGGGCGGCTTGAGCCGGTGTCTGGTAATTTAAACGCCTGAACCGCCTCGGCGCCCTGCGCGCCGGAAAGCGCTGCGGAAGTTCCGTTTTCTGTATTTATTCCTCGTTCCGTCGCCGCATGAATCCTGAATTCCTCTTGATCGGGCATTGCCCTGTCCAAGGCCAGTGTTTCGCGTTCGACCCTTTTACACTGGCAACGAATCATGAACCCTAAGACCCAGCAAGAACTTCCTTTACCGCTACTTTTTGAGCGACTGCGGTGCACGGAGCATGGGCTAAGCGGTGAAGAGGCGCAACGAAGACTGTCGGAATCAGGTCCGAATGAACCGGCGCCCGTGGGCGGCAACGGCGGCCTGAGCGAGCTTCTCCGCGGCTTTGCCAATCCGCTCGTTGTTATCTTGCTTGTCGCCAGCGTCGTGTCTGCGGCGTTGGGTGAGCTTGTCAACGCATCGATCATCGCAACCATGGTTCTCTTCAGCCTCGCTCTCAATTTCATCCAGACTTACCGCTCGCATCGCGCGGTGCGGCTTTTGCGGCAGGGGATCGTCATTACGGCCACCGTTCTTCGGGATGGGTGTTGGCGTGAAATCGTCCGCCGGGATGTTGTTCCCGGTGACATTGTTCGCTTGGTGGCGGGCGATCTGGTGCCGGCCGACGCGCGCTTGATCGAGGCTAAAGATCTCCATGTGCAGCAGGCCGCGCTGACCGGCGAGTCACTGCCTGCTGAAAAAGAGGCGAACGAAGAAGGGGTCTCTACGACGCGCAGCGGCGCGGATGCCTTGAATACCGTGTTTCTGGGCACCTCGGTGGTTAGCGGCACGGCGACCGCGCTGGTGTTCGCCACCGGCAGAGCTACAGCCTTTGGTGAGATCGCCGGCAGACTCGTGGTTCGAGCGCCTGAAACGGAATTTGAGCGAGGAACTCGTCAATTTGGTTTCTTGATCATGCAGACCGTATTTGTTTTGGTTGTGTTCGTCTTTCTGGTCAACGCAGCCGCGCGTCATGATCCCTTCGAGTCATTGCTCTTCGCGCTCGCTCTGGCCGTCGGCTTGACCCCAGAATTTCTTCCCATGATAACCACCGTTACGCTTGGACAGGGGGCGCTGCGGATGGCGCGCGAGAAAGTGATCGTGAAGAATCTTTCCGCGATACAAAACTTCGGCAGCATCGACGTGCTTTGCAGTGACAAGACCGGTACGCTTACCAGCGGCGAGATGACGCTCGAACAACACCTTGATCCTTTTGGCAAAACAGCTGAGCAGGTTTTTCTGTTCGCGTATCTCAATAGTGTCTTTCAGACCGGAATCAAGAACCCCATTGACACGGCAATACTCAAGAAAGCCAACATCAATCCCCTCGATGTCGCGATTTTGCGCCACGATCATCCCGATGTTCACAGCTATCGCAAGCTCGATGAAATCCCTTTCGACTTTGAGCGGCGGCGGGTTTCGGTTGTGGTCGAAAGAGATCGCCGACGGTTTTTGCTTACCAAAGGCGCTCCGGAGAATGTGCTTACCGTCTGCGATACGTATGAACTGGGTGCACGACAACACGCCCTGGATTCTGAAGCGTTGGCAAAGTTTCGCTCCATGTACGAAGATCTCAGCCGCCAGGGATACCGCGTCCTGGCGGTTGCGTATGGCGCAACGCCTGAGCAAGCGGCGTATGGCAAGCGCGATGAAAAGGGAATGGTGCTTCTGGGATTTTTAGCTTTCTTCGATCCTCCACTGCCGGACGCCCGAGAAATGCTGAAAGCTCTTCACGCCGACGGGGTGCGGGTGAAAATCCTCACCGGCGACAATGAAATTGTGGCAAAGCACGTATGTTCCCAAGTCGGGCTGGACGACTCTCGTCTAGTCCTGGGAGCAGAACTGGATCAGATGTCCGACGCCGCGCTTGCTCAGGTGGCGGAGAATGTGACGCTTTTCGCGCGAGTCTCACCGGCGCAGAAAAACCGCATCATCCATGCGCTGAAACAACGAAATCACGTGGTGGGCTTTCTCGGCGACGGTATCAACGACGCGCCTTCGCTCCATGCTGCGGACGTCGGCATATCCGTTGCGGCTGCCGTGGATGTCGCCCGCGACGCGGCGGATATCATATTGCTGGAGCACGACCTCGGAATCTTACACCGAGGGATTATCGAGGGAAGAAAGGCTTTCAGCAACGTGATGAAGTATCTCTTGATGGGCACGAGTTCCAATTTTGGAAACATGTTCAGTATGGCGGGGGCATCGCTGTTCTTGCCGTTTCTACCGATGTTGCCCATGCAGATCCTGCTCAATAATTTTCTCTACGATCTGGCTCAGGTGACGATCCCGACCGACACGGTTGAACCGTCTTTTGTGCTGAAACCGCGGCGCTGGGACATCAAACTCATTCGCGACTTTATGATTTTCATAGGTCCGATCAGTTCCTTGTACGATTTCGTCACTTTTTTTGCGCTGCTTAAATTGTTTGGCGCATCGGAGACGTTGTTTCACACGGGTTGGTTTGTCGAGTCGCTCGCGACGCAGACGCTAGTGATCTTCGTCATCCGAACCGCGGCTAACCCGCTGCGCAGTCGGCCGAGTCTTCCACTCACGGTTACCACTTTGCTCGTAGTTCTTGTGAGTTTAGTGCTGCCGTTTACATCTCTAGCGCACATCCTTGGCTTTACACCGCTGCCGCCAATGTTCTTCCTTTTTCTTATCGGCGTTGTCAGCACCTATTTGGTGTTAGTGGAACTCGCCAAGCGCCGTCTGATGGGGCGCTTTTTCAATGAGTAGAGACGATCGCGAACACCCGCTGTCCTTCGCCTTACCGCCCTAGACTGGCTTAAGCGGGCGGCCGAACGAATTGCGCGGGCTACGACTGTTTAGAGTAAGAAAGTAGGTCAAGCGATTCTTCAACGCGTGCGCGTCAATTCAGTTGCTCATTTTCACCCGCGTGCCGTCGGCGATATCATTCGACGGGTGACGGATCACTGCTTCGCTCTCTTTCAATCCTTGCAAGACCTCTGCTTCCAACTCGCCCCTTTGGCCGATCTTCACCTCCCGCTGCTTGGCGCGTCCGCCGTCAGCGATGAAGACCGCCCATGCTTCGCCTTTCCTGAACAAAGCGCTGACTGGAATTTTTAGAACAGAATCGGCGCTCCAGATAATGATCTTGGCTTCTACCCGGTAACTGTCCCTAAGCGCTCCCGGCGGATCGATAAAATCAGCGATAACATTCACGCGCTGCTCCTCGACGCCGAGCGCCGAGGTTTTCGTAAAGCCGTATGGCTCGACGACGCGCACGCGGGCGCGCAGAGGTTTGTCGCCCCCCCAGCCTTCGAGGCTCACCGGCATTCCCGTTTTGACCTTGACGGCATCGGTTGACAGTAAGTCGACTACGATTTCCAAGCGCGTCGGATCGCCGATGGTGATAAGCGGCGCTCCGGCGGCGACCACCCGCTCGCTTCTCTCGGGCAGGCGGAGCACTTTGCCCGCTATGGGCGAACGCACGGGTATTCGAGCGCTACCGGCACGAGCGGTGTCTAACGCCAGCAGCGCCGCGCGCGCAGCGCTGAGATCCGCTTCGGCCGAGCGCATGCGAAAACGCGCCGCTTCCAACTCATTAACGCCGGTCGCTTCCGCGACTCGGGCTTGTTCGGCATCCTGGCGCGAAATAAATCCGCCAGCGACGAGCTTTTCCATCCGCAGCCATTCTCGGCGCGCCTGTTCGTGATCGGATTGGGCATGGCGCATCCGCTCCGTCGCCTCCCGAACCAGCGCTTCAGCGGCGGCAATTCGCGCCAGCTGTTCCTCACGCTCCCGCGCGGAAAGCGGCAGCGGCCAAAGCTCAGCTATAACTTGGCCACGCGCGATCGCGTCCCCTTCACGCAGTTCGATGCGTGCGACCCGCGCGGCTATCGGGGCGCTGATAACGAAGCGGTCGCGCGCGCGCGTTTCACCGTCTTCAACGACCGTGACTTGCAGCGGTCCCACAATGACTCTGCTGATCTCGACAGCCACAGGTTTCGGCGCCAACATCAACGCGCCGGCAAAGAGCGCCATGCAGGCGAGAGCAATGTAAAAGATTTGTTTCCACTTCGGTGTCATGGCTTGCCCTACTCCCGGGTCTTCAGTACGGCGACCAGATCGAGACGGTTTAGCCGGCGGTTGACTAAGGTGCCCGCAGCCACCGCAGCCAATGCGACGACTAAAAAAGCAAAGGTAAAGGTCCTGGCGGTCAGCACTAGCGGTATGCGGTACAGTTCCGTGCTGAGACGCGCCACCAACAACCAACAGATTGCCACTCCGAGCGCAAATCCCAGGGGTATGGCTAAAAGCGTCAGGACGGCCTGCTCGCCGAATAGAATAATCGCCACCTCGCGGCGCGTGAACCCAAGCACGCGCAATGAGGCAAGCTCGTTGCCGCGCTCGGAAAGGGCGATGCGCGCGCTGTTGTAGATCACGCCGGACGCGATCACGCAGGCGAACAGCACATTGATGAGAGTGGATACCCCAATGCTGCGCTCGATAATCTCATCGAAGCTCTTGAGCATGGATTCGCGAATCGCTACTGCGCTCACCGCCGGCAGGTCCTTGAGCCGCGCGTAAAGACGCGCGGCTTCTTTCGCATCCACGTTCATGCGCGCCCCCGAAAACGCTCCCTGCTCGCGCAGTAGACGATTGAGCGCAGCCTGATCCATGTACGCAGCGATGCCGACGGGTTCATCGACGACGCCAGCGATGCGCAAATCGCGCACGGGCCGCGCCCCCTCCAGCACTTCCACGCTCAGCCGGTCTCCCGGCCCCGCGCCGAGCACTTCAGCGAGCTTGGCGGTGAGCACGAGACCCTCGGTTGGCAAATCCACGGGCCGTAGTTTCGCATCCACTAACCTGCGGAGCTCGCCATGGGGAGATAAGCCGGTGAGCTCAACCCGGCGCGAGCGGTGTTCGAAGCGCAGGCGCGCGGGTACGGCGCGATACGGCTCCGAGATTAGGACGCCGGGGAGACGCGCCAATTCGTGACGAATATCGGCGGACCGGGGCTCATTGAACGCAATTGTCACATCATCGCGTTGCACGACGTCGAACTGCATCCACATGAGGTAACGTATCGCATCGTAAAAGAAGCCGCCCAGCACAAGCATGCCCACGCCACAGGCGATGCCGAAAATCGCAAGGACGGATTTCCAGCCGCGGCGCAGCAGCGAGCGGGCAATGATTCGAACGGAGGAGGGCAGCCAACGTAATAGGCGGAACCTTTCCAACAGCCCGGCGCTAAAACTGGCCGGCGGCTCGGCGCGCATGGCTACAGCAGGCGGCAGCGCGGCCGCACGCCTCACGGCTTCGAGGGCGCCGATTGCAGCCGCTGAAAGACTTACAGCCACAGTGAAAACCAGCACGTGCGGGCTGGTGTGGTGCACTAAGTTAGGAAAGCGATAATAATCCCGGTACAGTTGCGTCAGCTCGGCGCCAAGATAAAGTCCGACACTCATGCCGATAACGTCTCCGCCGAGCACGGTGAGGGCGGCGAGCTTCAAATAGTGAATTCCAACGGTTGCGTTCGAATAGCCGAATGCTTTGAGCAAACCGATCTCTGTGCGGCGCATGGCAACCAGCCGTGACAACACGATGTGGAGGAGAAACACCGCCACACTCAAAAAGATGAGGGGAATCGTGGCGGAAGAGATGCGATTCTGAGAAATCTCGTCGGAGATAAATCGATGCGAGACCTGGTCCTCGCGACCGTAGGCTCCCAGCCCTCCGTAGCGTGCCAGCAGCAGATCGATTCGCTCGATGATATCGGCCTGCGAGGCGCCGACCGAGAGTGTCAGGGCGAGATCATTGAAAGCGCCGTCCATATTGTAGGCGGTGGCCAGAGCTTCCTCTCCCATCCACAGCACGCCAAAGCGCCGATTGTCGGGAAAGATGCTGCCGCCCCCGACTTCGTAAATGTATTCAGGCGAGAGGCCGGTTCCTACAATGGTCAGATTTTTCCAGCGGCCGTTGATTACGGCGGCGACGCGGTCGCCGATCTTTAGTCGGTTGGCGGCCGCAAACGCCTCGCTGGCAACGACTTCGTCATCTCGGTTTGGTTCGATATACCGGCCTCTGCGTAGAAACAGGTCGTTGATCATGGGCCGGGGCCGCTCCGGGATCGAGACGAGCCGTCCGGTGGCGGGCTCCGGCAATCCTGGGACATCCAAAATCACCTGCATCGTTACGCGCGTGTTCACCTGGGCGACGCCGGGAATTTCACGGACGCGGGCGGCCAAGTTCTCAGGCGCGCGTTTCACCTGGGCAAAAACATCAGCGAAGCGAAAGGATGAGTAATAATCCGCCTGCGCGGATGAAAGCGATTCGTAAGTGCTGCGCATTGAAACGAATGCCGCCACGCCGCATGCCGCCACCAGAGCCGCCGCAGTCAGCTGTCCGCGCAAATGCCACATGTCGCGCCAGAGCATTCGGTTATAAGTCTTCACCAGGCTAGCTCCGCGGGGGAGAGTTTGTGGGGATTGGCCTGTACCTCGACGATCCGGCCGCTGCTCATGCGAATGACGCGGTCCGCCATTCCGGCAATGGCGGCATTGTGCGTGATGATAGCGGTGGTCGTGCTCAGCTCCCGATTCACGCGGGCCAGCACTTCGAGCACGATTTTTCCTGTGGCGTAATCGAGCGAGCCCGTCGGCTCGTCGCAAAGGAGCACATCGGGGCGCTTGGCGACGGCGCGCGCGATGGCCACGCGTTGCTGCTCACCGCCCGAGAGTTGCGCCGGAAAATGATGCATGCGCTCGCCCAATTCCACCAGCTGCAGCGCCTCGGCGGGCTCGAGCGGATGCCCGGCGATCTCGGTTACGAGAGAAACATTTTCCAGCGCCGTCAGGCTGGGAATCAGATTGTAAAATTGAAACACGAAACCTACGTGTTCCCGGCGGAAGCGAGTCAACTCTTCTTCAGTCGCGCCGGTGAGTTTGTGGTCGAGGTAATAGACTTCGCCGCTAGTCGGCACATCGAGGCCGCCGAGGATATTGAGCAATGTCGATTTACCGCTGCCGGAAGCGCCGAGCAGCACGACCAGCTCGCCAGAGTAGAGATCCAGATCGACTCCACGCAACGCGTGCACTTCCACTTCGCCTGTTCGATAAACCTTGGCGATGCCGTGGGCGTGGAAGACGGCGGGCGGACCGGGTGGCTCGGTGAGAAAGATTCCTTCTTGTGCTTGGACCAAGGAAAAAATCAAAAATGTCTTCGCTCCCCCTCTACCGGTCCCCTTGCCAGACGTATCCGGCCTGAATTGGAGAGGTCTGATGATCAATGACGATATTGCATCGCCTGTTTCACCCTCTGTACGGCCAGCTCAACCGCAGCCTGGCGCGGCAGTGATCCGCTCTTCCGCGCGCGGTCCAGCACTTCTTCGGTGTTGGCGCGGATGTTTTCCGCAATCGTTGCGAATGCCTGAGTTTGAGTCCCGCCATGGTACTCAACCGCAGCGCAGATGACGCCGCCTGCGTTGGCAATAAAATCGGGAATGACGAGCGTGCCCCTTTCATGAAGCATCCGTTCCGCCTCGGGAGTAAACGGAATATTGGCGCCCTGGGGAACGAGCCTTGTCTTCAAGCGCACGACATTGTCTTTGCGAATGACGTCGGGGCGAGCCGCCGGGATCCAGATTTCACATTCGATGTCGATAACCGCGTCCGGCGCGAGCTTTTCGCCGTCGGGATAATCGACGACGCTTTTTCCTGAGTCTTTAAGCGCAGTCAGTCGACTGACGTCGAGACCTTTCGGATTGAAGAGGGTTCCGCGAGAATCCGCGGCGGCGACGAGAAGGGTTCCTTCCTCAGCAAGGAAGCGCGCAGCGTGTTTGCCCACCGACCCATAGCCTTGAATGACCACACGCGCGCCTTTGAGATTGAGGTCGCAGAACTTGCGCGCCGCATCGACACTGATTTTGAGCCCGAAACCGGTGGCGCCAATCTCGTCGAGAGGAATGCCGCCGATTTCCGGCGGCAATCCCACGGCGCGACCGATTTCGTCCTTGATCCACGCCATGCAGCGTTCGTCGGTGCCCATATCCGGTCCGGGAATATATTCGACCAGATCACGGATGGCGCGGGCGAAGGCGCGAATCAGTTGCTCCTTCTTGCCCACGTCCATCTTTGGATCGCCGAAAATCACCGACTTTCCGCCGCCATGAGGCAGCCCCGCGGCGGAGTTTTTCATGGTCATGGCGCGCGCCAGCCGGAAGGCTTCCGTGGCGCTGACGTCAGGCGCCATGCGGATGCCGCCGATGGACGGCCCCCGGGCGACGTTGTCTATCGCTACCACCGCCTTCAGTTGGTATTTCGGATCGTAGATATGAACGATTTTTGCGGGTCCCATCTCATCGGCAAAATCAAAAATGTTTTCCATCGAAATCTCCTAAACCGAGTTGGCGCGCGCTTGGTCATCGGGCGGCGCAGTCATTTCCGTGTCGCGAACTTCTTTCCAATAGCGATCAATTTCACCTTGAATATGTGCAATGGCCTCGTCATCCCGTTTGGGATCGAACAGATGGCGAAAGCGCCCCTGCTGGGCCAAGTACTCCTCGACCTTCTTAAACTTGCGCGGGATCTGAGTGTGAGCAACTTTTCCGTGGAGCGCTTCTTTGAGCGGCCACACGCCCGTCTCAACCGCGAGTCGAGCGCTCTCAACAGACCACTCGGGCTCCATTTCCCAACCGGGGGGGCAGGGAGTGAGCGCGATAAACAACTTCGGCCCTGAAAATTTCGATGCGCGGTATACTTTTTCGGATAAATCGAGCGGATAGGCCGCGGAGATCGTGGCAATATACGGCGGCTTCTGGACACGCCAAATCTCAAACAGATCTCGCTTGTGGCTCGGATTGCCGTGCGGCGAAGAAACGGTGATGGGGCACGTTGCTGTGCGCGAACCGTAAGGTGTGCTCGCGGAGGTCTGATATCCCGTGTTGCCGTAAGATTCGTTGTCATAGCAGAAGTAATAAAAATCGAGCCCGCGATGGATCGCAGCCATGGTTGCCTGCAGACCGATATCCTGCGCTGCGCCGTCGCCGGTCAGGACGACAACTTTGCGGTCATCCTCGGGCGGCAATTTCCCTTTTTCCTGCAAAATATCCAGTGCGTCCCGGATGCCCTGTGCGCCAGCCGGCGCGCACGCCATGGCGGTGTAAATCCAGGAAGAGCTAAGCGGCGTAAATGGATAGGTCGCGAGCAAGGTCAGGCAACCCGCTGCATTAACGAAGATCACGTTTTCGCCCAGCGCCTTGTGGAAAAGCCGCAGCGCGAGCACTCCGCCGCAACCTGAGCAAAGGGAGCCGCCGGGTCCAAGCGGCTCCTGGCGCGAAATGGTGCGCAGGCTTTTGTACTTTTCACGCTTCATGCGCCTGTTCTCTTTCTGTAGCGATGGAAAAGAAGCGCCCGACCTCGCGACACTCATCGCCGGTGAACAAAAGCGTGGGCTCGCTTGTTTCTTCGGGATCACCGGTGGGCGTTTCCAGTTTTGTCAAAATCGCATCGAACTCGCCGGGGCGAAACCGCCGGCCGCCCAAGCCGCCGATGAATGAGCGGAGCACGGGAGGGCGATCGGAAAGCCCGTACAGGGCGCTGGCGATTTCACTGAAAAGTATTCCGCCTTTGCCCACCGAAATGTTTTGATCGATGACGGCCACGCCCTTGCGTCCGCGCAGCACGCGTTGAATTTCTCGGTGCGGAAAGGGCCGGATAAGACGCAGTCGCGCGAGCCCGATTTTTTTTCCTTCGCCGCGCAAACGTTTAACTTCGGCCTTACCCATAGAGGCGAAAGAATTGGTCATGACGAGGACGTAATCGGCGTCCTCGAGCATGAACTCTTCGATGATGTCGTAGCGCCGGCCAAAGCGCTCAGCGAACTCGGCCGCAATTTGCGGGTAGAGTTCCAAAGCACTTTCCGCCCCGCGTTGCATCTGGTGCTTAAAGTAGGTGTACAGGCTGGAGTCCAGTACCGCCGCGCCCAGCGCCACGGACTCATGGCGCCCGAGCCCGTGATAAGCGGGCTCAAAGGGCGGATGAAAACTTCTCACTTCGTGCGCATCCGGCAGTTCAACAGCTTCGCGCGTGAACGAAAGATAAAAACCATCCAGATTGACGAGCGCCGGAAGCAGCACGCGCGCATCCTCTGCCAAACGATAGGCCATCACAACGGAGTCGAATACTTCCTGGCAATTTTCTGCGTGAAACTGGAGAAAACCGGTGTCCCGTGCTGAAAACACGTCATTGTGGTCCGGTTCCAACGTGATGGGGTGAGCGAGCGCGCGGGATACATTGACCAATACAAGCGGCAGCCGTAAGCCGGCCACCGTGTAAAGCATCTCAAAGCCGTAGACTAATCCTTGACTCGAGGTTGCGGTGAAAACCCTCACGCCGGTGGCGGCGGCGCCGGCCGCAGCGGCCAACATGGAGTGTTCGGAGTCCATCATCACCATGCGGGCGCGCAACTCTCCCGTGTGAATCCAGCGCGCCAGGGCTTCAATGATTTCGGTTTGAGGAGTGATTGGAAAAGCAGGGACATAATCGACGTCGCTGAGTCGCGCTCCCCAGGCGGCGGCTGCGTTCCCGGTCAACAGCGTGCGCGTCATCTCAGACCTCCACCCTTCGGGCAATAGCTTCGGTCGGACATTCGGCAAAACAAATCATACAGCCTTTGCAATGATCGTAATCGAGATGAGGATAGTTCTCGTCATCGAGCTGGATCGCGGCGTCAGGACAATAAAGGTAGCATAGAAAGCACCGCTTGCATTTTCCCAGCTCGATTTCAGGCCGTTCCACGCGCCAACTGCCGGTGTGGCGAAGCGCCGCACTCGCCCCGCGTCGAATGGCAGGGGTGATGAACGGGACGGTGTTGAGATAAGGAATCGATTCCAGCGCCGGCGCAACCTGTTTTGGTTCTACGTAGCGCGAACTCAAAACGACGGTCGGCGCGAGCGCATAGACCTCGCGCGCTGCCGTTTCATTGTTCTCAATAAGCTCTCGCGTCATGCCGAAGTCGGTGAATTCGATTCGTGCCGCTTCAATGAGAGCTTCCAACGGAATTGTGCGAATAGATTTTACCGCCACTGCCGCCGCTGCCGCGCTCACAAAAGCGCGTCCCATAACGCGCCGGCAGATGGTGCTTAAATCGATAAAGACGAAATTGGCTGCCGGCATCTCCTGAATCGGGATGCCGGAATCGTTGGCATTCCCGTTGATGAAAAACGGGGTGATGGCGTGAACACCGTGAAAGATCTGCTCTGGGGCTTCTTTCAATAAGGAAGGGTCCAGCAATACAACCAGCGTCGGCGTGTCAATATATCCACGGGTCTCTATGGGCTGTTCACCTAAACGGGTGCACGATACGACCGGTGCTCCGCGCCGCTCCGCGCCGAATAATGCGAAGTCTTGGCCATATAGTCCCGCTAGAAAACCACTTCTTCCAAGGATACGACTGGCAATCTTGGCTCCTTGCCCACCGCGTCCATGGAAGCGAACTTCAATCATATCTGCCTCATTCTCCCAGCAGGGTGCATGCGCAAAGCGAATGCCACCGCGTGAAACAAAAAATCTGCGACTGGCAACGCTCTTTTTTGGTTCGGTCCCGATTCGTTGGCGAATTCTTGGCATGCTTGCGAGGACTGACGACGTAATTTTGCAACGATGCGAATCCAACAACATTCCGAGGTGTAAATTCAACGGCACATGCTGGCATATAACTTGCGGAATCCTCTAATCGGAAAACAAGCCTGAAAGAGCGACGGGTCGTGGGGGTGGGGCGAAAGAGTACGAGGAGGAGAGAATGTATACACGGATACTGATACCGCTGGACGGCTCGAAAACGGCTGAGAAAGTCCTGCCCTACGCTCGCTTTCTGGTAAGCAAGCTCAAGGTTCCCGTAGATCTCATGGGTGTCGTTGACATCGCAGAAATGGCCACGCATGTCTCTGCTGAAAACGCCCGTTATCTCGACAAGATGATCGAAGAGGGGGAGCGTTCCAGCCGGGATTATCTGAAGAGGATTGCTAATACGTTCCCCGGTCTTAGTGTCGCTTGCACGCTTGACAAAGGCAGAGCCGCTGAGGCCATCATCGAAAAGGCCGAAGCGGACAAGGGAACGTTGATTACCATGGCAACGCACGGGCGGTCGGGCATTAACCGCTGGATGCTGGGCAGCGTGGCGGAGAAGGTGTTGCGCGCGACGAGCAATCCGATGTTGCTGGTCAGAGCCGCAGACCAGGCGGTATCCGGCGAGGAGGCGCAGCTAACTTCCATCATTGTGCCGCTGGACGGCTCCCAGTTGGCCGAGAGCGTACTGCCTGCAGTTATCGAATTGGCCAAGAAACTCGATCTCGAAATTATTTTGTTCCGTGCTTTTAACATTCCCTATGGTGTTTATGCCGGTGCCGATGGCTATTACGCGATCAACTTTGATCAATTGATTGCGGAGGTAAAAGAGGAAGCCAATGCCTATCTCGAAAAAAAGACTGAGGAGCTGAAGAAAAAGGGAATAGAGAAGGTTTCTTTTCTGGCGAAAGAAGGCCTCAGCGCGGATGAAATCATCTCTTTCGGCAGGCAGACTCCGGATAATTTAATTGCCATGTGCACCCATGGCAGATCGGGTGTGAAGCGGTGGGTGCTGGGCAGTGTTACGGAAACGGTGGTGCGCCACTGCGGCGATCCGGTTCTGGTTATTCGGGCGCCGTAGTCGCAGTCCAACTGCGAGTGAGGAGTTATGTACACGAAAATCTTAGTGCCGCTGGATGGTTCCAGGTTGGCGGAGCAGATTCTTCCCTACGCATGTTTGCTCGCTGAAGCTTTTGAGATCCCGGTCGAGCTTCTGCGGGTTGACGATTCCGGCGCTCTCACTCCGTCAAAGGGTAACGAGTATCTGAAAGAGATCGGGGGTTGGGCATTTCCAGCCTCCGTTCAATTCCATCACTCCATCGAAGTCGCCAATCCAACGGAAGCCATTCTGCGGCACGCTGCGGCGGATCGCAGAACGCTGATTGCCATGGCTACCCACGGTCTTTCGGGAATCCACGGTTGGGTAATGGGAAGCGTGGCCTATAAAGTGGTGCACGCGACAAGGAATCCGGTGCTGCTTATCCGCCCCACAGAGGAGGGCGATCCAGGAATAGCGGTTAAACTTGCAACCGTGCTTGTGCCGCTCGATGGGTCCGGCTTGGCCGATCGAATTTTGCCGCATGTGATCGCGTTGTGCCAAAAATTAAAACTAGAGGCGACTCTGATACGTGCCTACACGTTGCCGCCGGATACTTACATTTTGGGCGACGGGCTTTACATGGATGCGCTGGCTCGCCAGCGAGCAGCTTTCAAACAAGAGATAGACGATTATCTGACCGGCAAGGCCGAGGAACTTCGTGGCGGCGGGCTTAGCCAGCTCTCCCCAATCGCCACATATGGCGATCCAGCCGAGCAAATTATCGATTTTGCACGTAACACGCAAAACAGTTTGATTGCCATGTCCACTCACGGAAGATCGGGAGTCGGGCGCTGGCTGATGGGAAGTGTCGCGGAAAAAATCGTCCACCATTCGCGCAATCCGGTCCTGCTGATTCGGCCGGAGTGAGGCCCGCAGTTCCATTTCATACTCATGGTCGGGGCGAACGGGAGCGCGTCAGGGTTTTGCCTTCAGTGCAGAACTTAGATAAAAGTACGACCAAGATGCAGCTCACAACAGTAAAGATCGACAAGCCTGACGAAATCAATTTCATCCTGGGGCAGACTCACTTCATTAAAACCGTCGAAGACATCCACGAGGCTATGGTCCAGGCGGTGCCGGGCATCAAGTTCGGTCTGGCGTTTTGCGAAGCTTCCGGCGCCATGCTCGTCCGTTGGACGGGGACCGATGAAGGAATGATCGAGCTGGCGAAACGGAATGCGCTTGGTCTTTCCGCCGGTCACAGCTTCATCCTTTTTCTTGGCGCGGGATTCTTTCCTGTCAACGTGCTCAACGCGCTCAAAATGGTTCCTGAAGTCTGCCGCATATTTTGCGCTACGGCGAACCCGGTCGAAGTTGTGATCGCGGAAACCGACCAGGGCCGCGGCATTCTCGGTGTCATCGACGGCGGCAAGAGCAAGGGCGTCGAAGATGCGCAAGGCATCGCCTGGCGCAAAGATCTCCTACGCAAAATCGGCTATAAGCTGTAGGCTCTCCAAACGGTGATGTCGTCTATTTCTGTATTGGTTTGCGGCTTCGCCCCGCTGCAAGTTTCGTCGTGATCTGTCAACGGTGCGCAAGCGCACCCTACCGGTCTTCGCTTTTACTATAAAACTACTTTCAATACTCTGTACTCTCCGTATCTCGGTGGCAAAAATCTGTCTTGTCTTTTTTGGCTGGGGCACCATGCGGTGCCGGGCCTCTTCATGAGAAAATGATTGGTGGATCACGGGTAGGGTGCGCTTGCGCACCTGAAGCTTAGTCGCATAGGTTCGTGACAGCCATTCGAAGCACTATTACTCTCAATTGCCAGTAATATGTTGACAAGGCTGCGAAAACGCGGCAGTGATGACCTGCTGCAATGATGCGCTTAGATTGAAGCCGTCGCTCGAATGAAATTAAGCTGACAACTCTTAGCCGGCTATGCCGACCGCCATGGAGCAACCGCGCATTATGACGTCCTCCTCTCGGTACATCGCCGTGCTCACATGCCACCCTGAGACATACAGTCAGGCCGTGCACGGGATTGAAGCGCGCATTTGCTGGACGGAAGGTGGAGGGCTTGCGCTCACTTACACGCTTCAGGGAGACATCACCCGTGTGTGGATTCCGCGGCCTCGTCCGCCGCTCAGGGCGGATTATCTTTGGCAGCACACGTGCTTCGAGGCTTTTGTCTCTGTGAAGGACAAACCGGAGTACTACGAATTCAACTTTGCTCCCTCGGGTGAGTGGGCGGCTTACAGTTTTCGCCGTTATCGAGACGGTGCGCCGCTTCAAAATGAAGAGCTAGCTCCAAACATTACTGTGTGCAGCGCAGGCGATAGTCTTGATCTCAATGCGACTATTCATTTGCATCGTCTGCCCATGATTTCACAAAACGTCTGTCTGGAACTGGGGCTTTCGGCTGTGATCGAAGAGGATCACGGCATGCTCTCCTATTGGGCGCTCAAGCACCCGCCAGGCAGGCCCGACTTCCATCATCCCGATGGTCTTGTGCTTGAGATCGAGCCGCCCGACGTGGAAGTATTGAACGACGGAAGAATGGAGAAGCGATGAAATTTGGAATCGACCGCCTGTTGGAAGAGCCGGCGCTTAGGAAACCCTTGGCGGGCCGTCGCGCGGCATTGCTCGCCCATCCAGCGTCGGTGACGAGCCATCTCGTTCACTCGCTCGACGCGCTTGCCGCGCTCAAGGACATCGACTTGGTTGCGGCCTTCGGCCCGCAACACGGTCTTCGTGGCGACAAGCAAGATAACATGGTCGAGTCGGCGGATTTTTGCGATCCGGTGCACGGCATTCCGGTTTTTAGTCTATACGGTGAAGTGCGCCGTCCAACGGCCGCGATGATGGACAGTTTCGATGTTCTGCTCATCGATTTGCAGGATGTGGGCTGCCGCGTCTACACCTTCATTACGACGCTGCGTTACGTTCTCGAAGCGGCTGCAGCGAAAGGCAAGGTGGTTTGGGTTCTTGACCGACCCAATCCGGTCGGGCGGCCCGTGGAAGGA
>JBGPIK010000059.1:0-22231 GCA_041484845.1 Binatia bacterium
CCGCTTGAGAACCTTCCACACTGCGGGTTCCGTAACCGCGTCATCCAAACTAAAAATTAAGTAACCCCCATGCGCCCGTAAGAACGAACCGGATTTGATGCGCGTGAAATTAGTCACCACGCGGCCAAATCGATCCACCACTCGCTCGATCGTCCCGAACAGATTGAGATAGGTGGGCGCGCTCTCGACGATAATGGGGGCGCCGGTCGTTGTTGAGTTATCGACGACGACGTTCACTTCGTATTCCAGAAATGGATCCCGCTCCCGTGGTGCTGAGGGAAAGGGGAAGGCCATCATCGGTGCCGATGCTTCTTTAAAATCGTCCAGGTTGTTGAGAATATGCTCCCTGACTTCCGCGAGGTACTCTTTTACCTCGTCGCTTTCGATTGCGGATCCGATTCGGGTCACGATCGGACTAAGCAGCTTTTCACAAAAGCGTCGTTCGATCAGGCGGATGTCCTCCTCCATTTCGCGCATAATCTCCTGTTGTTTGCGCCCAAGCCGCTCCATTTCCACCGCGAGTTCCTGTTGTTTACGTTCGAGCTCTTGTTTCTCCTGCTCGGACAAATTGGCAAAATCCTGCGGGTGCTGAAGCAACTTGCCATTCACGACCGGAACAAAATAAAGGTTGCCGTGAGATCCGACCTGGACTTGAAAACCGCGCTCGCGTGCCAGCGCCGCGAATTGCGAATTCAACTCCTGCGCGCGGGCATTGTATTTTTCGGTCAACAAAGATTTTTCCTTATCGAAAGCCTCTTGGCGAAAGGCTTTGGGCAATTCTTCTCTCAGCGTTTTCACCAGGTCCAGCATCATTTGCCTGAGCCGGTTGCCTTGTCCTGGCTGTAGATAAATCGCCCCTGGCGCGTCCGGGTGTTTGAAATTATGCACATACACCCAGTCCCCGGGTGTCGTGCTCACCTTCGCCCGTTCCGCTACCCAGCGGCCCAGGTTTTCGAGTTTTTCCGAACCGGTCAAACCGGAAACAAAAATATTATAGCCTCCCGCGGTGACGCCGAGACCCAGCTCCAAAGCCGCCAGGGCGCGTTCTTGGCCGGCAAATTCTTTCGCTCCGGTCAGTTCTCGGGTGGACGTGAAGTTGCCCTTGATCTTGGTAGCGAAACGAAGCTCTTCAGCCGAAAGTTCACGCGGATTGGCATAGGGTCCTGGCCATGGCTCGCTCGGGTCGCTTGCAGTTGCTGCTGTCTGGCTCATCGCGCCTCTCCTTTTTCTTTGGCCTTGGGAAGAGTCACCCGCAGTACGCCATCGTGGAACTCCGCTTGAATCGCACCCTTGTCAACATGTTCGGGAAGCTTGATGCGCCGCACAAAATGACCGGAGGAACGTTCCATCGTATGAAAGCGCCCATCGCTATGGCTTTTCTCCAATGTTCGCCAACCCTGTAAAACCAAGTCGCTGTTTTGAATTTCCACTTTGAAATCTTCGGCCTTGACGCCGGGAAGATCAGCCTCAAGAACGAAGTCATCAGCGGTTTCATAAAGATCCACGGACGGATTCCAGCCGCGTATTTCACGGCAGAACCCCCACGGGCGATGGATCATTTCATCGAACAAGCGCTCTACTTCCTGCGAGAGCCGCATCGGAAATGAAATGAGATCATTGTTCTTCTTTGCCATTGGATTGATCTCCGGGATGGTTTTTTGTATGCGCGAGGCGCGAAAGGACAATGCGCTCGGCGGCAAACCAGTCGTCGAGATCATGACCAGGAACTTGCCCACGACGGAGGTAAAATTGATAGGCGAGCTGCGAGACACGGTCGTGGAAGGAGGTTGCGGGAAGCGCTGAAACAGCTAACAGCTCTTGCCATGTTCCCGGCGAGCCGCGGAGCCATTGATCCCCGAGGGTGTCCTCAGGGGGATATTCAAGCTCACTATTATTTTCTCTGATAATCATTTGGCAACGACCGACTTTCAGTCACTGAAGGACGCAATGGATATGCCACCACAAGGTCATCACTCATTAGTCAATTAGCCCGCCTCTAATCAACGATCTTTCGCAGCCGTGCGAAGTGAACGAAACGCCCATAGCAATTCTGCGAAGGACCCTGCGTAATACCATCAGGCTTGATGGCATATCCGTTGCAAATCACTTTTCCGAGTAGGAAGAACCCGATTTTCAAGCAACGTGAAGGGGAGGAGAAAATACATGAGCGAAAAGGTGGGTGTTCTATGGGGAACGGATAGCACCGTATCTCAACAATATTTAAACACGTTCCGGCGCAGCGAACACTTCGAACCCGAGAAAGCGTTATTACGGGCGATTCTGGAAGACGCCGTTCATTGTTATAGAAAATATCAACTCGCTCAAAATCGAGTGGGCCGGGAACGTTTCCGAGAGGTTGAGAGCTGGATCATGGGTTCAAGCAATGACTGGATCTTTTCCTTCGATAATGTTTGCCAGGTCCTCGGACTTGATCCAATGTATGTCCGCCAGAGACTTCGAGAGCGCAAAGCCCATCCGGCCAACCAGGCAAAACCACGGCAGCGCTCGCGCAAGCACGCCGCATGATTCTCGACGTTCCAGCGGAGAGTGTTACCGGCGAACGACGCGACGCCTGGCGTCACCCGGCATTACGGCTATCGCTACGGAGAACCTCCCCCGGACCAGTGCCGCCCAGTCAATGGATGTCTTGATCTCCCAAAGCGCGGTGGCGGGCTACCGTGCCGTGATTGTTGCGGCTAACGCGCTGCCAAAAGATTTTCCTCTCGCCATGGCTATTTGCCGGCGACTCTCACCGTACTCGCCTGCGGCCCTTTTTCGCCAACCTCCTCGGCGAAATAAACCTCGGTGCCGACCTCCAGGCGGTCGAAGCTGGTTTGCAACACGCTATTTTTGTGGAAGTAAATTTCCCGGCCGTCAGGGGTTTCCAGAAAACCGTAATCTTCTATTGGAAAGATTCTGACAACGCGGGCTTGGGCTGCAGGTTCATGAATCTTGACTTTTCCCTGTCTTCGACGCGCGTGGTCTTGCAGCTTGCGGCCGGCGGCGTTAAACGCGTCACGAATCGCGACATACAGGTCTTCGTGCGCGCCGTGCTTGCTCGGCTCGTGACTTTCCGCTAATTCCTTTTCTAATTCTTCCGGGCGGGCCGATTTCGCGGCCTCCAGACGTTTGGGTGTGCGATTAATCACGATTTCGTCACCGGGAACGGTCATGTCGATGCGGACTTGGTAGGCTTTGCCCTTGTGATGATGGCGATGCGGCGCTTCGACGATTACCCGGCAGCTCATGATGCCGTCGTAGAGAGAATCAAGTTTAGCTACTTTCTCTTCTATATTGGCTTCAATCGCTTTCGATGGCAGCATATTCCGAAACGTGATTTTCAAGGGGATTTCCATAATTGCTTGTCCTCCAATCGATTTATTCTATGTGCTGGCGGCCCATCTCATCACGACCAGATCAACCGGCAAGACGCATGCCACGATTTACTCGTCCAAGGTGATAAAAAAGAGCTTTCGATCGCTCCGCGTTCCTTTACATCAGTTTCGACTTCTCGCTCCTGACAAAGAAGTAGCACGCTGTTTCTCAGCAGTGAAAATTTAAATCTCGACGCGCGGGTTCGCCCAACCGCCTGTGATTTGGTTATCGCGGAAATTGCACCGTAGAAGCGCATGGCCCGGGCACAGTTCTTGCGGCTTATGTTTCTCGCCACCGACCGATATTATAAACAGTTCTTTAGTTGGTGGGAAGGAAAAAACACACAGGTTAAAGGGTACGAACGGCATTGGATCAGCGATAGAAAGGAGACAGAGTATGCCAGTGTTAAAAAAACTCAAAGAGATTCTGGATGAGAACAAAGTGTCTTACGAGGTTTTTAATCATGCTCTGGCGTATACAGCGCAAGAAATCGCGGCGAAGCAACATTGTTCCGGCAACGAAATGGCGAAAGTTGTGATGCTGGAGGTGGACGACGCCTTAGTCATGGGGGTGATCCCGGCGAGCCGCAAGATTAATTTGAGCACAGTCATGAAAAGTCTTGGCGCGAAAACCGCGCGTCTGGCAATGGAGGATGAATTCATCGCCCGTTTTCCCGGTTGTGAAATCGGCGCCATGCCGCCTTTCGGTAATCTTTTCGGCGTACCGGTTTTCGTCGATCCAGCGCTGGAAAAAGATAAGTATATCTATTTCAACGCCGGCAATCATGTACAAACCGTACGGATGCAATATGAAGATTTCGCACGCATAGTGAAGCCTGAAGTCACACGGCTCGTAGACATGGTCAGTAAGAAGGCAGCCTGAGCGTTACAGACGGCGCTGAGGCGCAAATATAATTGCCGCCCCCGGTCGGCTTGCGTTCGATAACGCCGCGCAGGGTTGTCCTGGACTATCGGCATGGCCGTTACTCGAAGCATTGGCCGCTCCGGCATCCACAGCCGGGGATCTTGACAATTGGCCACGGGCGAAAGGGTTACTCCGGCCGGAGCAAGCCATCCGCCGGGGTCATGTGCAAGACATTTTTATCTCGTTTGCGGAATAACCTCCGTGAATCCCGCTACGGACACTGCGGTGACAAAGTGGCCGCCGGGGACGTTAGGCAACGGTGGTGACGGCGAAAACGTGAACGGAAGACGGCCTCCCGGGGGTATTTCTTTTGGCAATGTATAGATGCTGGAAGTGCCTGGGTCTTCACTTCCCGGATGAAATTCGTTGTCCCATAGCCATGTATAACGGATAAAAAGCTGCACGTCGCGAAGCGTGTTGGCGGAGTTATTGTGAGCCTCGCCAGAAACGGTGCCGTTTTGCACTGCGAGGTTCTCAATGGCAACAATGCGCCCCATCTCCTCTTTTGAGCGCAGCGACTGCGAGAACGTATTCTGAGAACAGAGAATCACCGCCAAAGAAAATACAATCAGGATGCCTCTCATTTGCCAACTTTTCAGATAGTCGTGTGACTGCATCAGCGCTTCTCCTTTCGATGGTTTTCTTTCATCTATATACGGCCACACCAGCGACTTCCACAAGATGCCAATAATGGCCGCTTCGCCTTGGCGAGTCGAAGGCGGAACTGATAGGGTTAACCGCAAATGGCGTGCCGACTCGTCGGGTCACAACACCACCCTGTTCCGGCGCAGGCGGCGCTGCGACTCTTCATCTGTGACGGAAAAGCTCGGCGCTTTTTTCCATGGGTGATCATGGGTGGATTGCCGGAGCAGACGCAAAATCATTCATCGGCTATGCGGTTGCCAATCACCACTTCATACTCGACATGGGTGAGACACGGTCGCGTCCGCGTCGAGGCATGCTCTTTGCCTGCTCAAATGACGTAAACAGGAGCGCACCATGAGCTTAGATTTCAAGCGGATTCTTTGTCCGGTAGACATGTCGCCTTTTTCTCGGGGAGCGATCAAGCTGGGCGTCAAGATCGCGCAAAACAGCGCTGCGACGCTTTACCTGCTGCATGTGATCGATAATCCCTTTGACGATCTATACATGAGCTCGATAACACAAGCGGACCCGGCACTATTGGATCTTTACAAAGATGAGCCGGCGAAGCGCGCCCGAATCATGACCGCCACATTGGAACATTCTCAGGTGCTGCTGAAACAGTTCTGCCACGAATGGGTCGAGCAATTGCCAAAGGTCCGCTATCTGGTCTCCAACGGCAATCCGTTTGAAAAAATTCTCGATGCCGCAAAAGATCACCGCATCGACCTGATCGTGCTGGCGACGCACGGGAGGACAGGGGTCAAGAGGCTTCTCATTGGCAACGTGGCTGAAAAGGTGGTCCGGCACGCGTCATGTCCGGTTCTCACCGTCAAACCCGGCAAGCCCGGAGCCTCGAGTCGAAAAACCGCAGCAACCGGAACAAAATCGAAGAATTTTGGGTGAAGGGTTCACTTCTTAAAAACGATACGGTTAGCGCAATTTTGACGGCGGTTATCGATGTGACACCTCGAAGATAACGCTATCCGCGCCCGCCGCGCAACCAAAAAACTACAGATCGGGATTTTGGTCGGGAATTTTCTTTATATCGTCAAGCCAAGCGGTAGCTTCGCTATCACTCGGAGCTCGGTAGTCTCCACGCGGTGACAGAGAGCCTCCCGAACCAACTTTCGGAGCATTCGGTATGCAGCTTCTCTTGAACTGGCTCAATTGGAAAAATCGCCACGCGAAGACAGACAGCCAGCGCTTAATTTCTGCAATCGTGTATTCATGTTTGACCGCATCGGAAATATCCGGCCAGCGCCCTTGATTGCGGTCTCTCCAACAGCAGTAGGCGAGGAAAGCGATTTTTGACGGCAAATAGCCAAAGCGGGTCGTATAATACAGAATGAAATCTTGCAGCTCGTACGGACCGACGACGTCTTCTGTTCGCTGGCTCGGTTGCTCGCACTCGGTGGGGCTGGGAACAAGTTCCGGACTAAACTCCGTGTTGAGAATCGAGCTCAACACTTGGCTTGCTTTTTTGCCGAGCTGTTCCGTTTTCGCCACCCAGCGAATCAGAAACTGCAGCAATGTCTTGGGAACGCTGGCGTTGACGGCGTAGTGGGACATGTGGTCTCCCACGCCGTAGGTACACCAGCCTAAAGCGAGTTCGCTCAGATCGCTGGTGCCAAGCACCAACCCTTGGTGAAGGTTGGCAAGCCGGAAGAGATGGCTCGTCCGTTCTCCCGCCTGGACATTTTCAAAAGTGACGTCGTAAATCGGCTCGCCGTGCGCGTAGGGGTGATTAATGTCACGCAGCATCTGCTCGCAGCTCGGCCGGATATCCATTTCATGAGCCGTGCAACCCACTGCTTCCATGAGAGCTTTGGAATTGGCTAAAGTCGCCCGGCTCGTGGCGAAGCCCGGCATGGTGTAGGCGAGAATGTTAGCCCGGGGAAGTTGCAAGACGTCCATCGCGCGAGCGGCAACGATGAGCGCATGAGTGGAATCCAAGCCGCCAGAAACTCCGATGACGATCTTGGATATTTTTGAGCTCTGTAATCGCTTGGCCAACGCCTGGACCTGAATATTATAAGCTTCATAGCAACGGCGATCGCGCAGTGCCGGATCGGAGGGCACGTAAGGAAAGCGATCGATCTGCCGGTCGCATAAGAGCGGGACATCCTTTGGAAACTCCAGATCAAAGCGCACCGTTCTAAACCGGTGTAGCGTTTCGTGATGGCGCTGCACGCTTTGGGCAAAGCTATTCTGCCGCATCCGTTCCTGGCTGAGCCTTTCCAGATCCAGTTCGGCGATGACGAGCTGCGAGTTGTAACGGAACCGCTCCGACTCGGCCACCAAGGCGCCGTTCTCATAAACAATCGCGTGACCGTCCCAAGCGAGATCCGTCGTTGATTCGCCGGTGCCTGCAGCGGTGTAAAGATAAGCGGCCAAGCAGCGCGCTGATTGGTTGGCGACTAACTGATGGCGGTACTCGTCCTTGCCGAGCGTAATATTGGAGGCAGAAAGGTTCAAAATAACGGTTGCCCCGGCAAGCGCGGCGCTGGAGGATGGTGGAATCGGCACCCACAGATCCTCACAAATTTCGACAAAAAAAGTAAAGTTTTGACTATCGCGACATTGGAACAGAAGCTCCTCTCCGAACGGAACATCGTGCTGGCCGAAAACCTCCACGACCGTGCTGCGCGCCGCCATGGCCGGCGCGAACTGGCGATATTCGTAGAACTCCCGGTAATTAGGCAGAAATGTTTTGGGCACGATTCCCAGGATTTTGCCGCGCAGAACGACGACCGCGCAGTTAAACAACAAGTGATCGATTTGGATCGGCATCCCGACCACGGCGGCCAGATCGATCGCTTCCGATGCCGTGAGAATGCTGCGCAGCGCTTCACGGGAGGCTTCCAGCAGAGCTTGCTGGTGAAACAAATCATCGCACGAGTAGGCGGATAAGCCCAGCTCCGGGAACAGCACAAGGACGGCCCGTTCCCGCTCGCCTTTTTCCATGAGTTCGATCGTGCGAGCGGCATTGAAACTCGGATCGGCTACGCGAACTTCAGGAACGCCGACTGCGACGCGGACAAAGCCATGGTTATAAAGGTTGAAAAACTCAGTTCTTGCCGTCATCGCTTTCTGCTCCATGCACCGTCTATACCTGATTTTGTTGTGCCGGTCATGCCCTTGGCCTCACGGTACCCTGCGGAACAGCTCGAGTCCGATGGATGCCGCAATGAGAACGATGATCACCCATTCCAGCACTTCCATGCGCCGATTGCTCGCTTGGTCGGAGATTTTTTGGTAAATGCTCTCGAGGGTCTGAAGTTTTCGCAGAATACTGGTGTCCCATTCGTCGAGATGAAAACGTCTGTTGACCAAGCGATAAACGCGCGCCAGGTACTGATCCCCGAGGAGCTTAAGCGTATTGTTGACGCCTTCGAAAAGAAGCGCGTTATCGATTTGCAGCTCGGCGACCCGCCGCAGCGCGGCACCATAATATCCAAATACACCCGGCAGGTTCAGGAACGATCGCGACAGCGCGTCATACGCCTGGTCAAGGGCCCGATCTAATCGCCGATCCAAATAGCGCATCTCCAACAGCTCGACATTTGCATAATCCAATACCGCCCGAACATCTTCGCCTTCCCTATCAATGAGCAGAGCGGCGTTCCAATCGATAACGGTGAGATCCGCCGTCCCAAACGATATCCTCGCAACGAGCGCGTCATCGACCTCTTGATCTGATAGGGTTTGGCGCTCGGCACGCAGGATCTGCGCGATTTCCCGGCTATGATCCGCGCAGAAACAATTTGCGTCGAAAGGTTGAGTAAACGATTCAATGTGGAAAATCAGGTAATCTTCAACGATCGGGGCCAAGCTGGCCTGAGCGGCGGCATCCCCGATCACTTTGAGGAACTGCTCAACCCGGAGGCGGGAATCCGAGAGCAGGAACTCGTTGTCATAGAGTTCTTCTGCGAGCTGAAGAAGATTCGAGAACACGCCGGCTATGGGTAGGGCATAGATGACTGCCACTGCGCCGAAATCATAAGCCATGATATCGACGCTGGGCCGAGCGGAAACGCCGCCGATGCTCAACCGCTCGATCTCTCGACTAACACGTAACGGCGGCGGCTGGTATTCGAAATAGCTGGGAGATCGCCGCTTGTGCGGAATCGTTTGTCGCTGCGTCGTTTCATGAACGCGCCGCTCGGCTTCCTCAAGTTTGATCGAGCGGGCGGCGTCGTAAGCAAACAGGACGAAGCACGAACCCGTTTGAATCGTCCATTGTCTTGGCGTCGAAAACTGTGGCGATGATTGCGTCTCGGTCATGAACTCTAGATTATCACCCTGTCGCTTGCAGGCCGGGCATTTAAGGCTGTTTCTTATGACTTTCCATACTTCCAACCGTAACCGCTTTGTTTTTCATTTCTGGTATACAGCAAACCGAGATTTTTCACACCTGCGAACTTCGAAAGAAAATCGGTCGAACAGGCATCGGTTGGTCGCTTTTTTTGTGTGGTGGCCATGGCTTATTCCTTGCTTTACTGAGCCGTAGATCCTGAGCTGGTAAAAGTGAGGTACATATGTTTTCAAGCAAAGCCTGGACGGACGAATGGCGTCGCTTCCTTGGGCTGTCTACCGCCGCCAAGGCGTTGGAGATCTTGTCCCGACTTTACATTGAAGAAAGCCAACACACAGCTATACTTGCCCAGCATGCCTCCCGGATGCATTATCCTCAGTTTCGCGCAAAGCTTCTGGAGATCGCGGCAGGGGAAGCCAAGCATTGCGAGTGGATCGGTGCAAATATAAAGTCTTTGGGTAGCGCGTTGCCAGTCGTTCCGCCGGCTGCGCCGGTGGGTGGAAACAGCTGGAATCTCCTACTCGAAGATCTCGAAGACGAAAGTCGCTGCGCTGGAGAATTGCTGGAGCAGGCGATATCTCTTGAAGCCGATTTCCCGTCCGTCGCGAACTTGCTGAGGCGCATCTATGAAGAGGAGCAAACGCATCGCAACGAGATCAGGGAGATGCTGATGCGCAGTGACCCTCTGTCTCTCTATGCTGCATAGAACCGCCAGAATCTTGAATGCTTACGTTCTGTACATGCTAAAGGGGGATCATCTTAGAAAGCTGCCATGCGCGTCGGTGTCGTTAAAGGCTTCCCTGACCGAAACCTTCGGAAACAGCTTTGCCGATTTCCGACATTTCATTCGCGATCAGAGCGATGATGTCGTCGAGCGTAATGATGCCGACGATCGTATCATGGCCGTTGACGATGGGAACGCGGCGGACATGGAAGGCATGCATCAGGGAAGTCAATTGACGCAAATCTTTGTCCACGGAGATGCGGATCGGGTCCGGCGTCATAATCTCTTTCACCCGCGTCTTTTCCGGATCCCTCAGCGCGCCGGCTACCTTTAGCGCAATATCTCGGTCCGTTATTATTCCGCAGAGCTTTCCGTTGTCCTCGGCGATGAGACAGCCGATGTTGTTCTCTTCCATCATTCGGCAGGCTTGCGCCACGTTCTTCTCCAGGGATATCTTGATCACCGGTTTGCGGCAAAAATTTTCTAATGACATGTTTACCTCACAAAAAGTCTAAATTCGGTTTGACGTCTTTGTCCAGGGGCTTACTGACTTATAGCACCTTCTGCGGTACCAGAAAGGCTGGAATACCGCCGATTGGCCATTCACTTACCGCCCATTTCCCGCAACAGATCCGTCCGCGTAGCAACGCCGACCAGTTTGTCGCCTTCGACAACCAGGAGGCAGTCTGTCTCTTTATCGACCATCAACCACGCCGACTCTTCAAGCGAAGTATCGCAACGAATCGTTGTCGCCGGCTTCATAATGTCTCTCACAACCACTGTCCCCAACGCATGGCGCAGAGATTCCCCAGGGTGCCGCACTAGGGAACGCATTGACGCATGCAGTAAATCGGCCTGATTGAGCACTCCGACTAGCCTGCCGTGATCCAGGACCGGAAAGTGGCGAAGGTTGGCCAAATTCATGATGTCATCGGCAAGTCTTAGAGTGTCGTCCAGATTGAGGGTTAACAGTTCGGTCGTCATAACGTCTCGAACGGTCTTGTGCGCGCCGAGAAACCCCGTTGATAAATTCATCTCTGCCATCCTTTCTCGATACCGGCAGCCAGTCGCACTTAGTTTTTTTTCAAGCTTTTCATCTCAAATTAGAAAATTTAGCACAGACTTTTGCGTAAGTGTGCGAAAGTTATGCCACCGGTCGATAGAGATGCGAAGGAATGCCCGTTACGCTGTTTTGAGCGAAATTTATTTTGCATAAATGGCGAGAACATAGGCAAGAGTTCGCGTGCGTAGGAAACGCGGCACCAGCAGCGCGCGCGGCATTCATCGTTACGGATTAGATCCTATTTGGACCGGTTAGAGCGATAAGCGCGCTACGCTAGAACAGGTGTTCGGAACTGCCCCTGCCCGGCCTGAGCGAAGAAGAGACGAGCCGAAAGATGACTGAATGGAACGAAAAGAATCGGATAGGCCCATCACCGGCAGAACTTAAAAGCGTTGTCCGATCAGCGTATCAACATCAGTTCCCGTACCGATATAGCTGCCGTAATCAAGTTCTAACGCGGTTTTGTCCTTTGGCGGACTATGAATCTTGCCAGAAGTACGTTATTGAGCGTACAGAGCCGCGCGGAAGTGCTAAGCAGTCTTAATAAAACCAATCTGCTTGCATTCTTTAGTGCTTCGCTTCACGTGCCGCTTTTATCAATGATGTTTTCCGCCCCGTCGCGAGCCCGTCGTTGAAAAAACCAGATGTATGATGAGCGTCAGGACGATCAGAAGCACCAAATAAAAAAGTTCATGTTCAGCTGCCATAAAACACCCCGTTAAAGGTAGAAGCGTTTCACACCTCGGCAACGGCTCTATAGCGAGTTTTGAGCAAAGCATGTGCCAGTTCTGCCGGGAATATCCCAGTTTTGTCGGACGGGATTTCGCATGTATGTCGCAGGGTTAGCTTGACAGCAGTGCCTTTACGGGGCTACAAGACCTGGTAGCTTTCCTAGAGATGGCAAGTTCGTCGGCATTATTAAGAAACAAAATTGAGAACTACTAGTTTACGGCAACAGGAGCGAAGAATATGGATAGCGAATCCGTGGAACGACTGATGGATGTTATGCTGCAAATGAAAATCAATTTTGTCCACGTCACTGAAACTTTGCACCAACAGACGCTGGAGATTCGACAACAATTAGGGATTATTTTTGAAAAAGAAAAGAAAAGCCTCGATGATTGCCTGGTCGGTATCGATCGAAAGCTGAAGGAATGCTCGATGTGCGTTGAAGATTACCGAAGTCTGTACACCCATCTTAGCACGATGCGAGAGAAGCTTGTTCAACTTGGCGGCCAGCCGAGTCCGCTCCCGGCGGCATTACCCGCCGATCAGTTTGACGAAATCGTCGCATGGCGTCTTCAGGTGCTTAAATGTGAGGACAAAATATAGCGGCGGCGTCGAATTTGCGAGCGCTGTAGTTAACAACGAAATGATACAAGCTAATAACCGCACCGTCGGTTTAGCCGCACGCGAGAAGTCGCGATCCAAGCCACGAGCGCAACCCGTTTTCGCTCGGCGTATTCTACAAAATCACACTCGTCTAAATCGAGAATCTCAGGTTTTTTCTCAGGCGCTAAGATCGCGCGCGTCTGAGTTTGAGAACCGTCGTATGTGCTGAGTATGCACCGCTGACCATGGCCATTCGTAAGTTTCCATCGGCTATGCCGATGCGTGTGCTCATCCCGCTGCTCACCGGTATTGGCGGTGCCGTAGTTCTAGTTGTTTTTACGTTGTACCAGTCGCACAAGACGATTGCCGAGGTCGAAGAAGAGGCGCAACACGATCTGGTGTCAATCATGTCCAGCTTGCAGGGCAGCGTAAACTACCTCTTGCTCCGGAACGATATGACGGGTGTCCAGACCGTGCTCACTAACGAAGGAATTCACGATTATATTAAGTACCTGGCGCTCGTTGACCCTACTGGTATCATCCTCGCCGCGAGCCATTCGGATGCCAACGGACGGCCGCTTCATTCAACGATTCCTGAGTTGGCGCACGTTTTCACGGTGTGCCGGAATGGTCAGATGATGCGAAAACCCCTTCTGAGTTTTGATAACAATCGCTTCTTTGGTTGTTATCCGGTGACCTCAATCAACCGAGAGGGCTCGGGCGACCCGCAAAGCGGCTATCTACTCGTTTCTTACGATTTTAGCCGTAGGAAAATTTTGGGTGAGCAGCGTGCGACTAGGTTAGCCGTGCTGGTGTGGTCATTGTTTGGGGCAGGCTTTCTATTACTGATCGTCTTGCTGCGGCATGCCCTGGCCCGCCGCCGTATCGCGCTAGTACTTTCGGCGACGGAGAAGCTAGCGGCCGGAGATTTGACCGCGCGGGTAAGGCTTCGCGGCGGGGATGAATTGGCGACCATCAGTGGGGCGTTTGACCGAATGGCCGATCAACTCCAGACGACAACGCAAGCGCTCGAAACCTCCCGCGCCGAACTCGAACAAAGAGTCGAGGAGCGAACGGCGGAATTGGCCAAGTCGAATAAAATGCTGGAACGGGAAATTTTTGTGCGCATTCAGGCCGAACACGCTGCGCGCCGGGATGGGGACTGGCTGCGCAGCCTTATCGAGACGAGCCAGGATGCGGTTATCTCAATTGACCGTCAGGCACAAATTGTCTTATTCAATCCTTCAGCCGAACGAATCTTCGGCTATACAGCGGACGAAGTCGTGGGGCGGAAAATAAACTCGCTCATGGCAGAACCCTATGCCTGGGAGCACGACGGCTATATTTCCGACTATCAACGAACGGGTAAAGCGCGCGCGATGGGGCAAACCCGGTTATTAATGGCGAAACGAAAAAATGGCGAGCAGTTTCCCATTGAAGTCTCGCTCACGCAAGTCGCAGCAGACGAAAATGTTCCTTATGCAGCATTCATTCGCGACGTGTCGGAAAAAAGTCGATTGCAATCTCAGCTGGTGGAGAGTGAGCGTTTGGCCGCCATTGGAACTACCGCAGCCAAGATCGGCCATGAGATAGCCAACCCACTCAATGGAATGTATTTAACGGTGCAATTGCTGGAACAGCGCGTGGCAAAGGAGTTGGCGGGGTCAGATGGCCAGATCGCGGCAAATATCAAGAAACTCCGTGATGAGATTGGTCGTCTCAATCAGTTGTTACAGCAGTTTCGCGTCCTTGCGCGACGAGACAAATTTGAATTTCGAACCCTTCGTGTTGCCGATTTGATTGACGATGTAGTGACGGTCCAACAGCCTCTTTGTGCGAGCCTTGGCATAGAGATTGAGCCGTGGTCGCAAAGTGATTTGCCGCCCATTAATGCAGATCGCGATAAGCTCAAGCAGGCTATTTTGAACTTGCTCAAAAATTCAATGGAGGCGATGCCTGGCGGCGGAAAGATCAAAATAGCTGGGTCGGCGACCTCCGACATGGTAACTATTGAAATAGCGGATACTGGAACAGGTATTCCTCCGGACATTGATATTTTCCAACCCTTCGCTACCACCAAAAACCAGGGTACGGGGCTCGGGCTGGTCATAGTCCGGCAGATCGTTACAGCCCATCACGGAACGATCTCTTATTCCAGCGAGCCCGGTAAGGGCGCTGTATTTGTTATCTCCTTACCTCGAAAGTAATTCTCCCGCCAACTTGGTTTGGCCCTGGTCTTGCTCCGGTTTTCAATATTGATTAAATTCCGCAGAAAGCGATGACACTACGCCATAGCTGAAAAAAATCGGCCGTGTTTTCTCGCTTCTGCGAATAATGAGGAATTATGATTAGTAACGGGACAATTCTGGTGGTCGAGGATCAACAGAGCGCACGTGAGAGCCTCGCGGAACTACTGAGGGGAGAGGGTTACGAGGTACACGAGGCCGCGGATGGAAACGCCGGTATTGCACTGGTAGACCAGCTCGATCTTGATATGGTTCTCACCGATCTGATGATGCCTGGATCAGATGGAATTGCCGTCATGCGCCACATACGTGAGATTTCCCCCCAAACGCTCGTGATATTAATGACCGCACATGCGTCGGTAGAGACGGCAGTCGAGGCCATACGGCTTGGCGCTCAGGACTATTTGCTAAAGCCCCTTATGTTCGAAGATGTTCTGCGCAAAATTCAACACCTCATGGCCCACCGGAAGTTGGCGTGGGAGAATCAGTTGTTGCGGCGGGAGCTTGACGGCTATTTCACTCCGGAGAGACCGCTCGGGCGTACGCAGGCGATGCAGGCGATTTCGGCAATGATCAAGAAGGTTGCGCCTACTCCTACGACGGTCTTAATTACGGGCGAGAGCGGCGTCGGCAAAGAAGTTGTGGCCCGAACCATCCATGCAAATAGTCTCGCCAAGGAAAACGTTTTTCTGCCGGTGAATTGCAGTGCCATTCCGGATAATTTGTTGGAAAGTCAATTGTTCGGCCACGTCAAAGGTTCTTTTACTGGTGCGGTCGCGACTCAGGACGGACTGTTTCAACGCGCCCGAGGCGGGACAATCTTCCTCGATGAAATCGGCGATTTACCAATCAGCCTTCAACCAAAGCTATTGAGGGTACTGGAGGAGAAGACGGTCTTACCCGTAGGTTCTACGAATCCGGTTAAGGTCAATATTCGCATTCTCGCTGCCACCAACCGCGACCTTAAAACGGAAGTGGAAGCGGGCCGTTTCCGTGACGATCTATATTACCGACTCAATGTGTTTGAAATATTTATTCCGCCGTTGCGCAAGCGGCTAGAAGATCTCCCGGGCCTGGTGGAACATCTCATTCATCGCCACAACTTGGAAATGAAGGCAAACTACAAAGGTGTGGCTAGTGCGACTATGAGAATTCTTATGTCGCTTCCCTGGAAGGGGAATATCCGTGAACTCGACAATGTCTTAGAGCGAGCGATGATACTCGGAGACGGTGAATGGATTTCTCCTCTGGATTTGCCGGGACAGCAAACCGAGGGCGATTTTGGATCCGAGGATAATCTCACCAAGGCCGTCGAACTCTATGAAAAAAGCCACATTGAGCGGACATTGGGCAAGGCCGGTGGTGATAAAATCCACGCTGCGGAACTCTTGGGCTTGAGCCTCTCAACGCTTTATCGAAAGCTTGAAAAGCTAGGGATCAACGCATAGAGCAGATACCGCGAGGCGTGCCGATCCCTGGTTATTTAGGTTAACCTACCCCGCGTTCTCCGCATTGACTGCCATCGGCCGGCGACGATGCGGGTTACGCAGTATCTGTAGCGATTTTTGCTCAATTTGCCGGATTCGCTCGCGCGTGACCGCGAAGAGGTCACCGAGCTCTTCGAGTGTATAGTCTCGCTTCTCCTCAATCCCGAAGCGCATCCGCAGCACTTTTTCCTGCCGTGGTGTCAGGACCGCAAGAGCTTTTTTAACCTCCTTGCGGAGGACGCCTTCCATAGCCTGGCTCTCCGGTTGAGGGTTGATTCTGTCCTCCACGAAATCCGCAAGTTCGTCGCCGTCTTCCCAAATCGGCGTTTGAAGCGAAACGGGTTCGCCTTGAACCTGAATGACCTTAAGCAGTTCCGGAACAGATAAGCGCATCTCTTTGGCCAGTTCCTCCGGGCGAGGATCGCGATTCAATTTTCGCCGCATGTGCTGCGCCGTCTGAATGACTTTGTTGCGCAGCTCTACCCGATGGACGGGAATACGAATGGTTCGTCCGGTGTCGATCAGGCCGCGTGTGATCCCTTGACGAATCCACCAACTCGCATAGGTGGAAAAGCGAAAACCGAGCCTGTAGTCGAATTTTTCCACGGCGCGCATCAAACCGAGATTGCCTTCTTGGATCAGATCCAAGAAAGCCAAGCCACGGTTCATGTATTTCTTGGCGACGCTGACCACTAGACGCAGGTTTGCCTCAGTGAACTCCTTTTTGGCGGAACTCACCAGAGCCTCGCCCTCATTGATCAAGCGAACTAAACTTTTGATTTCCGCTGCCGACAAACCGACCTTCTCCTCCAGCGCCTGAATCTCGGAGACAGCCCGGTTTCTCCCGTGATGTTTAGGTAGCATCAGCCGCTCCGACATGTGTTTCAACTGTTCAGTCATTTCTTCGAGCTGGCTCGATGAAAGCCGGAGTTCCTTAATAGTATCGTTAATTTTCCCGGCGATTGCGTGTTGTTTTCGGCTCAATATCCGGCGCCGCTCCTCTGATAACCGGCTCCGCTTCGACTCCCGACGGATCTCCTGAGCATTCTGGTTCAGCCGCCGCAGCTTTCCAATCAATTTGAGAAAAGGCTTTGGGTCGAGGACGCCGTCGCTGTTCTCTTCATTCTCATCGGATTTTTCGATGATCGCGCGCAGATCTAACTCGCCGTGGGCTACAGCCTCTCCCAAACGGAGAATGTGACGTAACACCATGGGGGCTCCGAACAGAGCCTCGAGGATCTGATTTTTTCCACGCTCCATCTGCATGGCGAGCACAATCTCACGTTCTCGGTTAAGCAGAGGGACCGAGCCGATCTCATGCAAATATTGTTGAATTGAACTCAGGTTGGCTTCTGCCTCCTTGATTTCGGCGGGTTCTTCCTCAGCGTCTTCAGCGTCGTCAGCCGCATAGGCTTCGCCACCGCTCAACTCGGTATCCTTTTCAATAAGATCGCCCAAGTCGCTATCGTTATCTTCAACACTATCGTCCATGTTTTTTTCGCTATCCACTTCCAATGTCATTGCCAACTCTCCTTTTGGCGGTTGTGAACGCTCCTTCGCTTGTCCAAACCGTCTATTGCCCATTATTCTTTAGACGCGCAGCTGAACTTTTCTGTTTCCGGGTTAAAACCGGAAAGATACAGAAATCCTCTCGGTGCGAAAGGCGGTAGGTATCTGATTAGCTGTAGTTTGTTGCCCTAGTTGGTTGACGTCTGGTTCAGTTCTGACAGGTAGCAATCTCGTATTACTTAAGATAAGAGCCTTGGGGTCAACTGTCAAGATCTTCTCTATCTCCTTTATCGTCGGTACATTTTCGCAGTTTCGGTAATCCCAACCTCGGCCACGGCTATGATGGGCAACTAATTGGTAACCTAATCAACGGCTTAGGAGACTTTTAGACAATCACGTGGGTGGCACGCGATATGCGCAAAGCAGTTTAGAAATTGTTGCTTTGCGGTTTTCGACTGAAGAAAAATTTAAAAACGCCCCCGACCCAAAGGCGCGAGCAGCAAGTAAGGTGAAAAGCTATGCTATTTCAAAGCCGTGAACATGCGGCACGACTTCTGGCCGTTAGATTGAGTGCTGGTTACAAGAACAAGAAAGCCTTGGTTTGTGCCATTCCACGCGGCGCCGTCCCCATGGCTAAAATTATCGCCGACGCGATCGGCGGGGAACTAGACGTCGTTCTGGTACGGAAAATCGGCCACCCGTCACAGCCGGAACTGGCTATTGGGGCCATCGACGAAAGGGGAAATGTTTTTCTTTCAGATTATGCATTGGGAATCGAAGCAGAATATCTGGAGGCGGAAAAAGAACGCCAGTTGGAAATCCTGCGCCAAAGGCGCGCCTTATATACTCCCAGACGCGCGCCCATCGACGCCCACGACCGCATTGTTATTGTCGTGGACGATGGAAGCGCCACGGGCTCCACTATGATGGCTGCCTTGAGAGCGATTCGCGAGGGAAAGCCGAAGACGCTCGTGGCCGCGGTAGCCGTTGCGTCTGCGCCGGCAGCACGGGCACTGTCACACGAGGCTGATTATTTGGTTTGTTTGAAGGTGCCGGCCGAATTCTATGCGGTCGGTCAGTTTTTCAAGGACTTTACACAGGTCTCCGACCAGGAGGTGATTGAGACGCTGCGCAACCACGAGTTAAAGTTTTCTCTTGCTGATCATGCGGCGGTATAGGTTTGCGTAGCTAACCCAATTTTCACCCGAGAAGCTGTGCCAGCATTCTTCGTCTGATTTGCTCTAACCATCAATCTGCGTTTCTAACCAGCACCGCGCCATCATCTTCAAAGCGACGCTACATGATCAACTTGGCCGCGGCGTTCTGGACACGCGCGCGGTCGCTCCTGACCGCGGGCAAGGGATCGTCAGAGTATCTTAGATCCGTTGCATTCGCTCGGTATGGCAGCGAGAAATCTTTGTCCACATCCGTTTGGAATGAGAACCGATTCTTTATTTTCCTCTTGCTCGCACAGTGGCCTGCGACGCGGTGAGCGAACCGTCAGAACCTCGCGTTGCCTGGACAGACAATTCTGCTCCCGGTTTAAGTAAACCGCGATTTCCGGGCACGCTTTTCACCAGCGGAATATCCGGTGGTATTAACACTTTGACCTCGCCGCCCTTGTACTTTACCGTTATCAATCTTCCTTTGAAGTTCTGAACGGTGACTTCCTCCACCCGTTCTACATTGCCATTGGTCATCGTCGCCCCGCTTTCGGGAGCCGAACTGAGCGGGCGGTGGCCGTCGCCGAGGCCGCGCTGGTCTTCCGGGAGCACATGAACTTCAGAGGCCAAAAAGTTGCCGTCCGATTGCTTCGTCGCCGTGGTCCCTAAATACATGCCGGAGGTGATTTCGGAAAATTTGATGGGCACTTCGCTGAGGATGGCCGTTTTTTCACCCGTTGTGATCTTGACGTCGCCGATGGGGGTTGCCACGACTAAGTCGGATCCGTTTAGCGATGCGACTTTACCTCTAATCCTCACCTGATCTCCCGCTGAAACGCCTTGAGCGTTTAGCTCCGAGCCGGCCATGATCAGCAAGAGCGCGAGAATCAATCCAGACCATGCGCTGCGCACACGAGATCGTATTAAGTCTTCTCTTAGGTTCATGGGTTCTCCTTTAAGAATCGCATATATCGGTTCGCGAAACGGCGCAATACACCGTACCCACGTGTCGATCGTCCATTGTTCGCGATACGCGAGACCATTTCTCGCACGGCCGTTACGGACTTCTACCAAAGTGTTTTGGATTGAGGACAGACACAGACAAAATTTCTTTCAGGCACCAATCAATGATGGTTCTTGTGGCATAGATGTTCCTTTTTGTCACTTTAGACGTAATTGTCGTATTGTATCTACGTCACACAATGAGAAAAGGCAGAAATAACAATTAGATACAATGAAATCTTGCCTCGGCATATCTCTTGCTTCGTTAAAGCAATTTCGGCATCAGAAGGCGGAAAACAAGCGAAATGAAACGGACTAGTTCTTTCAAGGTCTTATTTAAAGTTGCGTTCCTAGCCATCTGGATGATGGTTATCGTTGGTTCAGCTATCGGGGCACAACCGCCGGCCTACCGGATTGGGGTACTCACCCCCGGAGGAGATTTCGAGCCCGTGCTCGAGGGGCTACAGCAAGGACTGGCTAAACTCGGCTATGAGGAAGGAAAGCAGTTAACCTTCATTGTTGAAGACACTAAGATGGAGACGTTAGATCCCGTCAAGTCGGCAATGAGACTCGTCGAGGCTAAGCCTGACCTACTCGTCACGGTCTCTACGAGCCATACAGCCGCAGCGAAACAGGTGGCGGGTAATATTCCCATCGTCTTCACGGTGCTCACAGAGCCGGTGCGCGCCGGCTTCGTGGCCAGCTATGCCTCCTCGAAGAACAATCTAACCGGAGTCTCGAACACCCTGGCGGCTCTATCTGGGAAGCGGCTCGAGCTGCTGAAAGAGATGGTCCCGAGCGTGAGGCGCGTATTGGCCGTCATCTCGGTCAATGAGAGCATAGCGCAAAAGTCCTTTGGCTATCTCGCCGAGCCCGCGAAGAAATTCGGCGTCCAGCTCATCCGGCGGGACGTGACGACGAAGGAGGGTCTCGATAAAGTTCTCCTCGACACGCCGAAGGGATCCATCGATGCGATTATTTTTGTTCCAGCAATGCTTCTGAGAAATCATATCGCCCTCTTCGTCGAAAAGGCAAAAAAGGACAGGCTCCCGTTTGCTGTTCACACGGAAGAACTCGTCAAGAAAGGCGCGCTCGTTTCCTACGGGGAGGATTCCCACATGACCGGAATTCAGGCGGCAAGGATCGTGGTTAAGGTTCTGAACGGAATAAGGCCGTCGGAGATTCCCATTGAAACACCTGAGCGGCCACTGCTCGCGATCAATTTTACGACTGCCAAAATCATCGGCCTCAAAATTCCTCGCCAGGTCCTGGATCGCGTGGACCGCAAAGTGGAGTAGCGTCAACAAGACCAACGACAAAGAAGGGAATGGTAATGCAACAAACTAAGTCGTTCAAGTTGGCATTGGGGCTCGTGCTGATCGCAATCTCGACGGTTCTTACGACCGCTACGGTTGTCCGCGGCCAACCGGCGCATGTTCGGGTGGCTGTTCTGACACCAGGTTCAACTTTCAAGCCCGTGCTTGACGGACTGCAGGAAGGGCTTGCGGGTCTCGGGTATGTCGGGGAGAAGAACGTTACGTTCATCGTCGAAGACACTAAAGGGAATTCTTCGGACTTTTCGGATCTTGCCGCTCGAGCCGCCAGGCTCTTATCCGCCAAGCCAGACGTGCTTTTCGCTATTACGACCGCGCACGCACAGGCAGCGAAGCAAGCGACGTCTAATGTCCCGATAGTTTTTGCCTGGGTGGGTGATCCGGTTCAAGCCGGCCTGATCGCGAATTACCCCTATTCTAAAACGAATCTAACAGGAGTGGCCGCCATCGGCGATTCTCTTATAGGCAAAAGGCTTGAAGTGCTTTTGGAAATCGCGCCAAAAGCCAACCGGCTGCTGGCTATTGAGTCATCTAAGGAGAGCGTTTCCATAAGCTCGTTGCTATCCCTCAAGGAAGCCGCGAAAAAGTTCGGAGTGAAACTCGTTAGCCGCCACGCGGCCAATGAGGAAGAAGTAAGTAAGGCACTCGAGGAAACACCAAAGGGATCGATTGATGCGATCTTCCACCTGCCTTCGACCTTAGTGAGGACGCACATCGACCTCCTGGTTAAAAAAGCCAAAAGAGACAGAATTCCTCTCGCCGTTCACGAGGATGCTCTGGTGGATCGGGGCGCGATGATTTCTTACGGACCGAATGCTCGGTTGATCGGGCTTCAAGCCGCGACGCTTGTATACAAGGTTTTGAAGGGAAACAGACCCGGCGAAATCATGGTGGAGAACCCCGACAGGTTGTTTCTCGCCATCAACCGCCGTGCCGCAAAGGAAATTGGCCTAAACATTTCTCGTGAAATTTTAGAACGAGCCGACCGAGTGGTGGACTGAAATCGCAGGGAAGGGTAACGAATATTCTGGTGTTTCCGGCGAGGTCCTTAGCTGCGCGGATGAGCTGCATCATGAAACTTCAAAAGGCTGCTTGAGTGCACTTCCTAAAAC
>JBGPIK010000060.1:0-22202 GCA_041484845.1 Binatia bacterium
CCGACTGGCAAAAACCTTCCTGGACGTCGCCCTTTTTCCACGCCAGTTGCACAAAAACATTGCTGGGGGCATCGATCTTGTGAAGCAATCCCTTGTAATTAGCGACTTCGGGGTGCAACAGCGGCGCGAATGGCTGCGCCGCATCGAGCGGATCCGTAACCGCGGGCAACTCGTCATAGTCGACGTCAATGAGCGCTACGGCTTGCTCCGCCGCCGCTTCTGTCTCCGCCGCCACTGCGGCCACCTTTTCTCCGAGGTATCGCACCACGCCATCGGCGAGCAACGGCATGTCAACGATCTTCTTGCCGATCTTCACACCGGTTAGATCCTGCCCCGTGAGAATCGTGCTGACACCGGTTCCCGCGACGGCCTTGGACACATCGATGCGCATGATCCTGCCATGAGCGACGGGGCTGCGCAGAACCTTGACCCAAAGCATGCCGGGCAATGTCACGTCCACGGCATAAATGGCGTTGCCGACGACTTTTTCCTCGCCTTCGACACGAGGGCTCGGCACCCCCAACACTTGTGTTTCCGCCATGGTCACCTCACGAATCCTGGGTCACGCCTAAGCAAAACATGAAATTCACCAACGGAGGTATGCGAAATATTTTCGAAGTGCAGACTCGCTCCATCTCTGGCTTGTTTTCTTTTGTGAACTATGGTTTCTAGTTACAACAATTTCACAGCCAGCCGCAAGGAAAAAGGAGACCAACCGTGGACGACGTCAAAAGCCAAATGGAAGGTGTGACGCGAATCTATCAACAGCTCGACGAAAAAATTACCGATCATGGCGGTGTTCAGAACCTGTTCGGCATCAACCGAAAAATCCGCCAGGCCCTTGAGTCAATCACGATCGGAGACCTGGACAACATGCTCAATGAGATTCACCGCGCTAAAGAGGGGCTGACCCGTCTGCAAGAGGATGTTATTGAGATTCGCGTGCTGAAAGAAGTTTTAACGTCCACCCCGCCACGGCCGGTGAACGGCGGCGCGCGCAGCTAGATAACCAAACTCTTGCCGTGGCGCTGCAATTTGCTGCGCAGGCTACCCAACGGGCCGACCTCGGCTGCGACACCGTTCGCGTACGCGATCGCTTGGCGCGCGTAAGGCGAGACGCGCCGTGCGGCGCTTAAAATGCCGACCAGATTGAGTGGATCGGCCGCAGCGACAATAATAGGCTCTTGCGCCAACTGTAGGCGCCGCTCGGCGCGCAGCCGGTCCACGGCTTCCGCTAAAGCGAACTGTTCACCTACAAAACCTGAAATGAATCGTCCACCGCGAATCTCGCCGCGGGCTTCCAAGCGACGATAGATTTGTTGCAGAACACGCCACGAGGGAGCGCAATTTTCACGCAATAGCAGCTCGCGGAAAACGACTCCATAGCGCCGCAATAATTGCCGCGCCCGCTGTTCGGCGATTTGATCTTGGTCAAATGGATCAACCGGGCTCTCGGTTCGCCACAACGACCAGCGTCCCACCGGCATCGAGCGCCCGCTTGCATGCCCGCCGTTGATCAGCCGCAAGCGCCTGCGCTTGTGCCGTTTCTTGTCCGGCGTGAGCAATACTCTAAGACCCGCAACACCATCGCCCGTCGCGATACCGCGCGCAACTAACTCCCATAACGACTCCTCCGCCTTAACCTGGAGCAAGCCGGTGCCGCGAGCAATATCCGAGAGAAAGGAAGCACCCCGCATTGCAAGGTAATCCGCTACCTCGCGGGCCGTCGGCGACAATACTGAAAGCGCCTTCTGCGGCGATGTGACCGGATCGAGAAAGTAGTCCCGTTCTTCACGCACTAGGAAGGCGATCGGCGCGCTGCGCGTGGGCCCGCGCGGCTTGCGCCGCCGCTTTTTTTCCGCTCTCGCCTCATCCGGATCGGAAATTTCAGAGTGCAGCCGTCCCCAGGCAACGACCCCAGCCAAACATAGGTATTCTAAATCGGCGGGGGCGTAGTTTTCGACCCGCGCCGGCAAAACATACTGCTCCCAAGCGGGCGCGGGCAACTCCATGCCCTGAAGCTGCCGGATAATCTGGAGCACGCCCTCGCGGCCACGCAATTGGGTCGCCGGAGCAACATGCTGCCACGAAATCAGAAATTTCATAAACTCGGCCGCGGAAACCGGCTCGATTTCTTTGCGTCTGCGGCCGAGGGTCAGGCGGTGAATGCGCGCCAGCAATCCGCGTTCACACCACTCCGTTTCTTGACCTTCGCCGCTAAACTGCCCGCGCAGCACAACACCGGAAGTCTCCAGCGCTAACATCGCCGCCTCGACGCCACTCGCGACTAACCCCAACCGAGCCGCCAGTTCCGCTACGGTAGTCGGTCCCAAAACCTCCAGCCATGCATTAACAATTTTGCGCATGACCTCTTGTTCATCGTCCGCTGTATAGTTTAAATTCGCGGGCAAATTCACGTCCGGATACACGCGCGCATGCGGCAGGACTTTTTGAATCCAGTTCCACCGTTCCGCAGCCGCATAAGCCCGCCTGGGATTCGGTTCCCCTTCGAACAACCGCGAGACCACCGTCGCTCGCCCCTCCCGCACCAGCGTTTCCACGAACGCAGCCCAGGCGTGATCCCGATCCAGAGGCAGCAGGACGACACTAAGCAGAAAATCGTGCAATTCATCGCTATTGCGAATATCCGGCCACGCTTGTGCGCGGACCTCCTGAATGGCTGCCGGATCCAATTGTCCGAATTCGCGATCCAGCCATGGATCGACGCGCCGCAATGATACGGCACGCGCCCGGCGCTCTTCGAGCGGCGCATCATCGAGAAATGCGTAGGGATTCGCATTTAAGATTTCATGCGCCATGGGCGAGGGAGCAGGCGTATCGACACACACGGTTTGGATCTCTCCTTGCTCGATGCGCGCGACGATTTTTTTGAGGCCCTCGCTATCCATCGCCTCATGTAGACAATCCCGCAGTGTTTCATTAACCAGCGGATGATCCGGAATTTCGATCGGCCCCGTCTGGTTATCCTGGCACATGACCTGCTGCGGAAATACCGCAGCGAGAAGATCTTCAGCGCGCATGCGCTGGATGGCCATAGGAATCTTTTTTCCGCCACTGTGGCGCAAAAGCGCGAGCGCTCGGGTAGCGTTCCAACGCCACCGATTGGTAAACATCGGCGATACCAAAGCGGCTTGCGTCAGCGCCGGTTCGACCGATCGAGGGGGCAGCATGAGAAACACGTCACTCAAAGGAAAAGAATGTTGCTCGACCAGCGAAATGCAGATGCCGTCGTCCGTGGCAGCAGCTTGCAGCTCACGATCGAAGCTCACGCAAAAGCGTTTTCTCAACGCCAGTCCCCAGGCGCGGTTGATGCGTCCCCCCCAGGGAGAATGGATAATGAGCTGCATGCCGCCCGCCTCGTCGAAAAAACGCTCGGCGACGATTTGCTCCTGAGTCGGCACGGCTCCCAATACCGCAGCGGTATCGATGATGTAATTGACGATTTGCTCCGCGCCGGCCTCAGGAATGCCGGTCTCAACCATTACCCATGCTCGCGCCTTGGTCGCATCGGCTCGGCGTCCGGCGACCTCATCGCGCAATTCCGAAACCGCCTGCGAAAGCTCCAGCGTGCGACCCGGGCTCTCACCCAACCAAAAAGGAATGTTCGGCGCCAACCCCTGGGCATCTTCCACCGAGACTTTACCCGAGGCCACGCGGCGAATTCGCCAGGAGCGGTTGCCAAGGAGAAAAATGTCCCCCGCCAAACTTTCGACAGCAAAATCTTCATTCACCTTTCCGACAAACGTCTCGTCGGGAAACTCCACAACATCGTAGTCCGCGGTATCAGGAATCGCGCCGCCATTGGTAATCGCGGTTAAGCGCGCGCCCCGCCGCGGCCGCAACATGCCGTGAATGCGGTCGCGGTGGATATAAGCGCTGCGACGGCTCCGCCGCGTCGAGATTCCTTCCGAAAGGTTCTCAAGCACCTGATCGAATTCGCCGCGAGTGAGGTTGCGATACGGATAGGCGCGCCGCACCAAGCGCCACAGCGCCTCTTCGCTGATGCCTTCATTGTCGCCCCCAGGCGTTTTTGCGGATGCCGCACCGGCGACGGTAGCCACCATTTGCTGGGCGAGAACGTCGAGGGGCTTCTCCGTGATCGTTAGCCGGTCCAATTCGCCTGCGCGCACGGCGCGAATAACCGCCGCGCATTCGATCAAGTCATCACGCGTCAATGGGTACAAGACACCCTTGGGTGTGGCGCCCAACCCGTGGCCGGAGCGGCCTACGCGCTGCAACAGAACCCCAATCGACCGGGTCGATCCGATCTGGCAAACCACGTCCACGTGTCCAATGTCGATACCCAGCTCCAGCGAGGCTGTCGCCACCACCACCGGCAGCTCTCCGGACTTAAGCTTTTCTTCAACCGCAAGCCGGGTTTTTCGCGACAGACTGCCGTGGTGGGCCCCCACCTTCCCTTGCCCCAAGCGCTCGGTCAGCTGATGAGCGACGCGTTCGACCAAACGCCGCGTATTGACGAAGACCAGTGTGGTTCGATGCGCTTTGACTTGAGTCACGATTTTGTCGAAAAGCTCAGCCCAGATTTCGTGTCGCACGATTGGGCCGAGATCTTGGTCAGGCAACTCAATCCGGAGATCGAGATCGCGTTTGTGACCCGCATCGACAATAACGCACTGCGGTTTCCCTTGTGGCGAGACTTTATCGGTGCCCACGAGTAATCGCGCTACTTCTTCGATCGGCTTCTGGGTCGCGCTGAGACCGATGCGTTGCAGCGGTCGGTCCGCCAGCGCATCGAGGCGTTCCAGTGACAGGGCCAGGTGAGCGCCGCGCTTGTCCGCGGCCACCGCATGAATCTCATCGACGATCACGGACTCAGCCGATTTTAAGAAAGCCCGACTGCGCTCCGCGGTAAGCAGAATGTAGAGAGATTCCGGCGTTGTAATCAGAATGTGCGGGGGGTGGCGAATCATCGCCTGGCGCTCATGCGCCGGCGTGTCCCCGCTACGCACCGCAACACGGATCTCCGGCAGCAGGATCCCTTCCGACCAAGCGAGCTGAAAAATCTCCGCCAAAGGGGTCTGCAGGTTCTTGGCAATGTCGTTGCCAAGTGCTTTGAGCGGGGAAACGTAAACCACGCTGGTGGCATTTTCGAGCGCTCCTTCCGCCGCTCTCTTCACCAGCCGATCGATGGACCATAAGAATGCAGCGAGTGTTTTTCCCGACCCGGTGGGCGCCGCGATTAGCGTTGACTCGCCGGCCGCGATGGAGCACCAGCCGCCATATTGGGGCGGTGTCGGCTCACGGAAGCGCTCGGTGAACCAACGCCATACAATCGGATGAAATAATGATCGTAATTCCAATAAGGATTCTCCCTCTCGCGGACAAAGGCTAGAAGGAATTCAGGCTTCGGTCAAGAGAGTAAGCAAACGCGAACAACTTCATCCCCTTGGCAGGTCTTTGGCGGCTTGCAACGGCACATGGCCGGCCATTTTTGCGATTTTTTCTCAGGCGCTTTTATGTCTGGACATTTTCGTCGCCATAGATTAAAAAGTCTGACAGTCATAAAACACCAACCCAAGAGGAAAAACCCAATGGCAAAAAAATCATCGTCCATTGAGAAAAAAACGCTGAATTATCCGGACGAGGTCCGGACTTTTGAAAAAGGCAAATTGGAGCTCGCCAGCGTCGGCACAGTTACCTTTGGTCGGGCCGTTTTCCAACCCGGTTGGAAATGGTCCGAATCAGTCAAGCCGATTATCAAAACAGAATATTGCGAAGCTCCCCATGTCCAGTATCACATTTCAGGACGGCTACGAATTCGAATGGCCGACGGAACGGAAGAAGAATTTGGTCCGGGTGATGTAGGTGTTATTCCTTCGGGTCATGACGCGTGGGTCGTCGGCGATGAGCCGGTAGTGGTCATCGATATATCCGGCATGAAAGAATACGCCAAGCCGGCCATGAGGAAATCAACTAAAAAAGCTAAGAAAGCGCGCAAGCCGAAAACGAAAAAAAGACGGTGAGTTGTTAAATCTCAGAGATTGGAAAACCACCGCGGGGGTGGCAGCACCTATGCGCGAGAAGCGAAGTTTCCGCTTTGCGCTCCTACTTGGTTTTGCTCTTACTCTCCGGCTTTTCCGCGGGCTTTTCTTCCGGAGCAACGCCCACGCCAACCCCTCTTTTTTGCAGCTCATCGATAACCATTTTGGCGCCGGCATGGCCTTGATTCGCAAGTTCCGCCGTTTTCGTCATGAGAGTTTGGAACTGCACACGAATCTTTTGAGACTCTTGCATGGCCGTTTCTTGGTTGGCCTTTAGCAGGCGCAAGTCACTGCGTTGCTTGACGAATTGGAACGCCTGGAACCCAAACCACAAAATCAGTGAAACAAGCGTGATGGTGAGGGCGATACTGGAACCGCCGGTTTTTTCTTTGACCGGCTCCGCTTCCGTTACCGCTTCAGTTTCCGCTAGCTGTTCAGAATCGTTTTCCACAAATGCCTCACTTCGGTCCGCCGGCTGATTCGGGATTTGGCGCAACACCAACACCGTTCGCAGCCAACAGATTCTTGAGTTGTTCGTCGTTGCTCTTCATAGCCATATTCGCCAGGAACGCCACCACCTGTCGATACAGTTGTTCCCGCTGGAAGCTCTCGGTGATGAACTGCTGGCGCTCACTAACGTCGGCCTGGACGGATTGGTTTCCCAGAATCAGCATCACGTTGACCACGACTAAAACAAGCGCGACCACCGCCAAGATTGTTTGAATGAGTCCAGCCTTCATGTTTTAACCCCGCTGTAAAAGTTTCATTTTTGCCTATGCCTTAGCCGCCACGTTCGCGCTAGCTTTTCGATGGTTCACGTCTAATCATTACCTGCGCGAACTTCGTGCCCTTAATAGATCAAATGGCCGAGCCGTTCCCAACGCACCCATCGGTCGCCCCCGTCCCACGACCAATAAATCAAGAAGGCTTTCCCGCGCACGTCGTCCAGGTTGACAAACCCCCAGAACCGGCTGTCATAACTCCGATCGCGATTATCCCCCATGACAAAGATATGGTTTTCCGGGACTGTCCGCGGACCGAAATCATCGCGAGGGGGGAGCCCCACCGTTTGCGGATCATCACCCTCGAAATGGGCGTGAGGATCGTCGATTTGTTTGCCGTTGATGTAAATCTTTTTACCATGGATCTCGACCGTATCGCCGCCGACTCCAATCACCCGTTTTATGAAATCCTTCGTCCGGTCCTCGGGAAAAATAAAAACCACCACATTGCCGCGTTGCGGTCGGCTAAAATCGACGATGTAGTGCTCCCAAAACGGAATCCGAATTCCGTAACTCAGCTTATTCACGAGGATATGATCGCCGATCTGCAAGGTTGGAATCATCGATCCTGAAGGAATTTTGAACGCCTGAACGATGAAGGTCCGGATAAACAGCGCTAAAAGTAGCGCCATTCCGATCGCTTCGGCATACTCGCGAAAGGTCGACTTGGGCTTTACATGGGTCTGCGCCGCAGCGCTTTGGTCTTTGGCTTTACTCATTTTCACTATAGACATACATCATGACCCGTTCAGACTTTCAAGGCCGCCAGGAAAGCTTCTTGAGGAATCTCGACTTTTCCGACCTGCTTCATGCGCTTTTTGCCTTCTTTCTGACGCTCCAGCAGTTTGCGTTTGCGCGTTATATCGCCGCCATAGCATTTCGCCGTCACGTTCTTACGCAGCGCCTTGACCGATTCGCGCGCGATCACCCGGCTGCCGATCGCCGCTTGAATAACCACTTCGAACAGTTGTCGCGGAATTAACTCGCGCATGCGCTGCACCAAGTCGCGTCCCCGGTAATAGGCCTTGTCCCGATGAACGATCATCGACATGGCATCGACCACATCGCCGTTAATCCGGACATCAAGCTTGACGAGATCCGCTGGACGATATCCCGCTATCTCGTAGTCCATCGATGCGTAACCGCGGCTCACCGATTTGAGCCGATCGTAAAAATCGACGACGATTTCGTTCAGCGGCAGCTCGTAAATCAGCATGACGCGCTTAGGCCCGAGATAACGGATTTCTTTCTGTGTCCCGCGCTTTTCCTCGCAGATTTTAAGCACGGCGCCGACAAACTCTTGCGGTAAATGCAATGTCGCCTGGATGACCGGCTCTTCCATGTGCTCTATCTCGCCGTCCGGCGGTAGCTTCACCGGATTATCGATTAACAGGGTATCGCCGGCGATCGTAACGATGCGATAAATGACGGTGGCGGCGGTGGTAATAAGGCTCAAACCGAATTCTCGTTCCAGGCGCTCGCGAATAATATCCATGTGGAGCAATCCCAGAAAACCGCAGCGAAAACCAAAGCCCAAAGCTTGCGAAGTCTCCGGCTCATACGTGAAGGAAGAATCGTTGAGACGCAATTTTTCCAAAGCGTCGCGCATTCCCTGATACTGCCCCGAGTCGGTCGGATAGAGTCCGCTGAAAACCATCGGCTTCATCGGTTTGAAACCCTCCAGCGGCTGGACCGCTGGACGATCGTCTGCGGTGACCGTATCGCCGATGCTCGTCTCGGCGACTTCTTTAATACCCGCCATCAAAAAACCGACGTCGCCGGAACTCATCTCAGCCACCTCCACGGGTGCGGGGGCAAAGATACCGACTCGGGTAACTTCAAAGGCGTGGCCGCTGGACATCATGCGGATACGCGTGCCTTTGCGCACCGTGCCGTCGAAAATACGGATCAGCACGACCGCGCCATGGTAGGGATCAAACCAGCTGTCAATTATGAGCGCGCGCAACGGCTCCTGCGGATCCCCTTTGGGCGGCGGAAAGTAATGGACGATGCCCTCAAGAATTTCTTCGGTGCCGATCCCCTCTTTGGCGCTGGCGAGGATGGCGTGGCTCGCGTCTATCCCAATCACATCCTCGATTTCTTTTCTGACGCGTTCCGGTTCGGCGCTGGGAAGGTCGATTTTATTGATGATCGGGAGGATCTCCAGGTTATGATCGAGGGCCATGTGAACATTGGCCACGGTTTGCGCCTCGACGCCTTGAGCCGCGTCGACAACCAGCAACGCTCCCTCGCAGGCACCGAGGCTACGCGACACTTCGTAGGTGAAATCGACGTGGCCTGGCGTATCAATAAGATTCAATTTGTATTCTTGCCCGTCCCGCGCGCGGTAGTGCAGACAGACCGGGCTCGCCTTAATCGTGATTCCCCGCTCGCGCTCGAGATCCATGCTATCGAGAATCTGATCCGTTCTTTCTCTGGCGCTGACCGCTCCGGTGAACTCCAACAAACGGTCTGCCAAGGTGGATTTTCCATGGTCGATGTGGGCGATGATGGAAAAATTTCTGACATGATCCAGTCTCATCGGATTCCTGATCCGCGATAATAGGCGATGGTTTTCGCTAGTCCCGCTTGCAGCGACACTTCCGGCTTCCACCCCAGAACTTTGCCGGCCAACGAGGCATCGAGACAGCTGCGTCGCTGTTCACCCGGTTTCGCCTCACCGTGCACAGCCTCGACTTGAATTGCGATGCCGCGACGCAGCTCGTTGCAAATGGCCACAACGTCGGTTTCAACGCCTGTGCCGATATTCACCGGTCCAACGTAATTGGTTTCCAAGGCGGCGAGATTGGCCTTGACCACATCGCCAACAAAAACATAATCGCGGGTCTGCTGGCCGTCGCCGTTGATGGTCGGACTCTTGCCGGCAAGAAGCTGGGAGATAAATATCGCGATCACCCCAGCCTCTCCCGCGCTCGATTGTCGCGGCCCATAAATATTGGCATAGCGGAGCGCCACATAGGGCAAACCAAACGCCATATGGTAGTAGCGGAGATATAATTCTCCGGTCAATTTGCTGACCCCGTAAGGGCTTAGCGGCAGAGTTTCATGTTGTTCGCTGGCGGGGATCGGCTCGCGATCGCCGTAAACCGCCCCGCCCGAGGATGAAAATAATACTTTGTTGACCTGGATGTTCTTACAAGCCTCTAACAGCGTGATAAAGCCGATTATATTGGTCCGAGCATCAAACGCCGGGTCCGCGACGGATCGGCGCACGTCCATCTGCGCCGCATGATGATTTAAAACGCTTGGTTTGATCTCCTCAATTATACGAGCTGAGCGCGGATCGGCGACATCAAAGCAATGCATTTCCGCCCGCGGGTTAAGGTTTTTCTCCTGCCCGGTAGAAAAGTCATCAATGATGTGGACCTCGTGACCGCCGGCGATATAAGCATCGACGATATGAGAGGCAATAAATCCCGCTCCTCCCGTAACGACAATCTTCAATTTTTTTGTTCCTTCAGGCGCGCGCGAAAGTTTGCGATAGTTTTTGCCAACCCCTCATCGAGGCCCACTTTCGGCTCCCAGCCCATTAGCGCTTTCGCTTTGGCGATGTCCGGTTGGCGCACCTGCGGGTCGTCCTCGGGCAGCGGCTTGTACACGATCGGGCTTTTGGATCCGGTAAGCTCGATAATCTTTTTGGCAAATTCAAGCACGGTCATCTCGTGAGGATTGCCTATGTTGACGGGCCAATGGTGATCGACTTCGAGCAATTTGTGAATGCCGGCGACGAGATCATCGATATACTGAAAACTTCTCGTCTGCTGCCCTTGACCGTAAACCGTAATCGGTTCTTGCTTCAAAGCTTGACCAATAAAGTTCGGCACGACGCGCCCATCACGCATTCGCATCCGCGGCCCGTAAGTATTGAATATGCGCACGATTCGAGTATTCAAGCCATGGTAGCGGTGATAAGCCATGGTCATGGCTTCGGCGAAGCGTTTGGCTTCGTCGTACACGCCACGGGGACCCACGGGATTGACATTGCCCCAGTATTCTTCATTTTGCGGCCGCACCAGCGGGTCACCATAGACTTCCGAGGTTGATGCAAGAAGAAATACCGCATTTTTGGCTTTGGCTAACCCCAGGGCATTATGCGTGCCGAGTGAGCCAACCTTGAGCGTCGGGATCGGCAGCTCAAGATAATCGACGGGGCTGGCGGGTGACGCGAAATGAAGGACGTAGTCCAAAGGCGGCTCGAGCCTGATATACCGGCTTACATTGTGGTCCATGAAGGTAAAGCGGCGATTCGAGGCGAAGCTCGCAATATTTTCCTTCGCGCCGGTGGAATAATTATCCATGCAAATCACATCATGACCCTGCGCAAGAAAACTTTCGCACAGATGAGAGCCAATGAATCCCGCCCCACCGGTAATCAGAACTCTAGCCATGGTTCCGTCCTATGGAGAAGTATTGGAAGCCAAGCTTCTGCAACTCCGCTGGATCGTAGATGTTTCGGCCGTCGAAAATAATCGGCGATTTTAACAATTCTTTGATGCGACTGAAGTCCGGACGGCGGAATTCGTTCCATTCCGTCAGTATCAGTAAAGCCGCCGCGCCCGCCAACGCGTCGTAATTGCGCGCGGCATAGACTATGCGCCCGCCGAAAATCTTCTTGGCTTCGTCCATCGCTTCCGGATCGAACGCTTGGACCCTAGCGCCGGCTTTAAGGAGAGCCTCGATAACGGTAATCGAGGGCGCATCTCTCATATCGTCCGTGCGCGGCTTGAAAGCAAGACCCCACACCGCAAATGTTAATCCGGTCAGATCTCGGCCGAAATGGCGCGTGACCTTATCGACCAGAATCCCTTTCTGTCTATCGTTGACCTGCTCCACGGCTTTGAGCAAGAGCATCTCCGGACGGGTGCCACCCATGCCGATCATGGCACGAATATCCTTGGGAAAACAGGAGCCGCCGTAGCCGGCGCCGGGAAAAATGAAGTGTGGACCAATACGCCGATCCAGACTCATGGCACGGCGCACTTCCGTCACATCCGCTCCCATTTCTTCACACAGACAAGAGACTTCGTTGATAAAAGATATCTTGGTCGCGAGCATGGCATTGGCTGCGTACTTGCTCATTTCCGCGCTGCGGCTGTCCATGACGAGAATTGAATTCCCGGTTCGAACAAAAGGTTCGTAAAGTTCCTTGACTGTCTCGAGGGCTTCGGCATCGTCTCCTCCCAAAACCACGCGGTCCGGCTTCATAAAATCCTCGACTGCGGCGCCCTCTTTAAGAAACTCGGGATTGGAAACGACCGCAAACGGCTGCGCTGTTTCCTCGCCTATCCACTGCTTGATTTGATCGGCTGTCCCGACCGGAACCGTGCTTTTGGTTACGATCACCTTAAAACCATTGATCGCCTTGGCGATGGCTTTCGCGGTATCGCGCACAAATTCCAGATTGGCATGCCCCGTTGCGCTCTGGGGCGTACCGACCGCGATAAAAATAACCGCCGATTTTTGCGCCGCCGAGTTCAAGTCAGTGGTGAACCCTAGTCTCTGTTCGGCCGCATTGCGGCGGACCATTTCTTCAAGACCCGGTTCATAGATGGGCACCCGCCCTTGAGTCAGCAGAGCGATTTTGGCTTCGTCGATGTCGACGCAAATCACGTCGTTACCGCTTTCCGCAAAACATGTCCCCGCCACCAGGCCGACATAGCCCGTGCCAATTACAGCGATATTCATATGTCCCTCCTCCCATCCAGGATTTCGCCAACGACGAACACGGGTCTATTCTGGGATTCATGATAAGTTCGCGCCAACATTTCACCCAGCAGACCCATGGTAATGAACTGAAAGCCAATAAAGATAAGAAGAATCGCCAGCAACAGCAACGGCCGGCCGCCGATCGGGCGGCCATAGACAAGCTTCTCGATGCTCAGATAGGCGGCGATGAAAAAACCGCTGGCGCCGCTGATAATTCCAATGGGGCCAAAGATATGGGACGGCCGAGTAGAATAACTGATAAGAAATTTAACCGTCAGCAAATCGAGAGCAACTCGCAACGTTCGCGTAAGGGTGTATTTCGATTTGCCGTGGAGGCGCGGCCGGTGGTGGACCTTCAACTCTGCAATCCGGGCACCTCGCTCATAGGCAATCGCTGGAATGAACCTATGCATCTCCCCATAAAGCCGAAGGTCTTTGGCAACATCCTTACGCATCGCTTTGAGCGTGCAGCCGAAATCGTGGAGTTTGACTTGAGTGGTCGAAGAGATGAGCCGATTCGCAACCACGGAAGGGAGCCGCCGACTCAGAAAGGGGTCCTTTCGGTCAAATCGCCAACCCGCCACAAGATCGTATCCTTCACGCAACTTTGCCAGCAATGCCGGAATATCCGCGGGATCATTCTGCGCGTCGCCATCCATCATGACCATGATTTCGCCCTGAGCATGGGCCAGTCCGGCCGCCATCGCCGCGGTTTGGCCGAAGTTGCGCTTCAAGCGCACGACCTTCAGACATTCGCTGTGATCGCGCAGCCTCGACAAAACGGAGAATGTTCCATCCTTGCTGCCATCATCAACGACGACGATCTCGTAACTTTTTGCCAACGGCTGCAACACCCGCACGATCTCATGGATCAAAGGTTCGACGTTTTCCTCCTCATCATAAACGGGAATGATTACGGAAAGCTCCATCGGTTCAGGTGTGAAAGTCCGTCAGTTGAACGAAGCGTTGGTAGCGTTCTTCAATCTCGGCAAGCGACGCCGCGGTTAATCTCTTGACGCCAAAATCTTCTACCGTGAATGATGCAACCACCGAACCGTAAACAATCGCGCGGCGAATGCCGCGTTGGCTGCTATCTCCGGAACGCGCCATCTGCCCGAGAAAACCGCCGGCAAACGAGTCGCCCGCGCCGGTTGGGTCGAATACTTCTTCCAAAGGATACGCGGGGGTGGCAAATACCGATGAGTCGGAAAACTGCAGCACGCCGTACTCTCCGCGCTTGATCAAGACGACTTTCGGCCCCATTTTTAAAATCGCCCTTGCCGCCTTGATAATATTCTGGTACCCGCTCAGGAGGCGCGCTTCCGAATCATTGATCACCAGCATCTCAATCCGTTTAAGCACTTTTCTCAGGTCCCGGGCGCTTTCTCTGATCCAGTGATCCATAGTGTCGCACGCGACCAGTTTCATTTTACGAATCTGATTCAGTACCTCCATTTGCATCACCGGATCGATATTACCCAAAAAAACATATTCGGCATCGCGATAACGATCAGGGAGTTGCGGCACGAAACTGGATAATACGTTCAAGTGCAACTCGATCGTATCGCGCACGTTGACGTCTTCATGGTAGCGGCCACGCCAGTGAAAGGTGTCGCCCTTTTCATGTTTCAGCCCCTCGAGATCAATTCCTCTTTGCAGGAACAGGTCCAAATGTTCCGCGGGAAAATCCTGACCGACGACACCAACAACGCGCACGGGGGTGAAAAAACTGGCTCCCAGTGCGAAATAAGAGGCCGACCCACCCAGAATACGTTCCGCCGAACCGAAGGGGGTTTCAATGGAATCAAAGGCAACCGTTCCGACAACTAAGACGCTCATAAGTATTTTCCAATGATCGGTTTTAAGTCCGCGCGTAATTTTTTTGGAATTTGCGAGCGCTCGGTGATAATAGCATCTTTCAACGCGAATGCGCACGAGCACGAGCGCGAATCGGACAACGTTGCGATCACCCGGCCAATGGTCTTTTGGGCCAGCGCAACGTTTTGCCGCAAAATCGTTAGCACGTGGTCGATTTCAACATCCGCCGCCGATTCATTCCAGCAATCATAATCCGTCGCCAGAGCGAGCGTGCCAAAGCAAATTTCCGCCTCGCGCGCCAATTTGGCTTCTTGCAAATTCGTCATGCCGATGACGTCCGCACCCCAACTCCGGTAGAGTTTCGATTCGGCGCGCGTCGAGAACTGGGGCCCTTCCATGCACAGATAGGTCCCGCCCGCATGGACGCGAGCGCCCTCTTCTTGAGCGGCCTTCACGAGCCTGGCGGACAGCTCTTTGCAGAACGGATCGGCAAAGCTTACGTGCGCGACGATTCCGTGACCGAAGAAAGTGCTGGGGCGTTTGCTGGTGCGATCGATGAATTGATCCGGCACGACCAAATCGCCGGGTGCGATCTCCGGCTGCAAGCTGCCCACCGCGCTCACTGAAATAATGCGCTCTACACCCAGTTTTTTCATGCCGAACAAGTTGGCGCGAAAATTCACTTCCGTAGGCAACCAGCGGTGCCCTTTGCCGTGGCGCGGCAAAAAAACAACTTCCGTTTCACCTAGCTTCCCCTTGATATAACGATCGGAAGGCTTGCCAAAAGGAGTATGCAACGCCACCGGACGGACTTTTTTAAGCCCGTCCATTTGGTAAAGCCCGCTGCCGCCTATGACACCGATGATGAATTTGCTCATTTAGCCTCAAGAGACCGCCGCCGTGAGCGGCGCGTGGCGCAGCCTTTGTTGCGACTCCTCTCCTTGCAGTTGCCCGCAGGCTGCTTGAATGTCGTCCCCCCTGGGGCGGCGCACATTGATTTGCAATCCATGCTTCTGTAGAACCTGCTGAAACCGTTCAATTTCTATGTCACTCGGGCGCTCAAAAGCGCTTCCGGGATGCGCATTAAACGGAATCACATTGACCTTGCAACGAATGCCGCGCAGGAGCTGAGACAAATTTTGCGCGTCTTCGACCGAGTCATTAACACCGCGCAGCAGCACGTATTCAAAGGTGATGCGCTTGCGCCGCGGCAGCGGCAAAGAACGGCAGCAGTCGATCAACGCGGCCAATGAATAGCTGCGGTTAACCGGCATCAGGCGGCCACGCACCTCATCGGTTGCGGCGTGAAGTGAGATGGCCAAGTTAACGCGCGTTTCTGCCATAAGTTTCTTAATTTGCGGAATCAGTCCGACACTGGACAACGTCACTCTTCGCGGCGAAAGGCCAAGCCCCCAGCTCGCGTCGGTCATAACCGTCAGGGCTTTCAGCGTCTCGGCGTAGTTGGCCAGCGGCTCGCCCATGCCCATGAGAACGACATGGGTAATGCGTCGGCCGGTGCTTAGAGTTCTGCTCGCCTCGAGCACTTGATCGACGATTTCGCTCGCGCGCAAATTCCTCTTGAGACCCAAGAGCGCAGTCGCACAAAACGCGCAACCGAATCCGCATCCGGCCTGAGTGGAAACACACAGGGTCAGCCGTTTGGCTTCCGGAATGAGTACGCTCTCGATGCTTTCTCCGTCGCTTAAGCCGAAGAGAAATTTAACCGTGCCGTCACGCGCTTCGGACCGCCGAACCAGGCGCAGACGGCTGATTTCGAACGCTTCATCGAGCTGCCGGCGCAACAAGGCCGAGAGATTGGTCATCTCGGTGAACGATGTCGCGCGTTTTTGGAACAGCCACTGCCAAATTTGCCGCGCCCGATAGGACGGTTGGTCGCACCCCTCGAGATAATCCGCAAATTCGCCGAGGCTTAAATCTTTAACATTGGGCTTCATTTTCGGTGCGCTAGCCTCTGCGACCGAAGGGTGCCGTCGAGTCAAAAAATCTCGTCAGGCCTGAAGAAAAAAGCAATTTCACTAGCCGCTGTTTCGGGTCCGTCGGAGCCGTGAACGGCATTCTGCTCGACGTCCTTCCCGCAGTCACGCCGGATCGTGCCCGGCGCTGCTTTGGCAGGATCAGTCGCGCCCATGATTTCCCGGTTTTTTGTGATTGCACCCTCAGCTTCGAGAATTGAAACAAAGATCGGCCCCGACGACATGTAAACGCAGAGACTGGCATAAAAGGGGCGCTCTTTATGAACGGCGTAGAAGGCCTGGGCGCGCTCGGGCGCAAGCCACAGCAGTTTCCCGGCAGCGATCTTTAGTCCCGTGGCTTCGAAACGCTTAAGAATTTCCCCGATGAGACCGCGCGAGACCGCGTCAGGTTTAATGATCGACAGGGTTCTCTCGACACTCATGATTTTTCTAAAGCCTCCTGCAGGGTTCGGCCGATAAGCGCCGGTGACGGTGCCATTCGAATGCCGGCATTTTTCATTGCTTCGATTTTCTCTTTAGCGGTGCCCTTGCCGCCGGAAATAATGGCGCCTGCATGCCCCATCCTCTTCCCGGGAGGAGCGGTTTGCCCGGCAATAAAACCCACAACCGGCTTCGTCATGTGACTCCTGATCCAAGCTGCCGCTTCCTCTTCCGCACTGCCGCCAATCTCGCCGATCATCACGACCGCTTCGGTTCCCGGATCGCGATTGAACAAATCAAGCACATCGACGAATTCAAAGCCGTGAACCGGATCGCCGCCGATACCGACACAAGTGGATTGTCCCATCCCCAGCCGCGTCAATTGATCCACCGCTTCGTAAGTCAAGGTACCGCTACGGGAAACGACGCCAATCGTTCCGCGACGGTGGATATGGCCCGGCATAATCCCTATTTTACACTCTCCCGGAGTGATAATTCCCGGACAGTTGGGTCCAAGGAGTTGCGAGCTTCTTCCCATAAGGTATTTCTTTACGCGCACCATGTCACGTACCGGGACACCCTCGGTGATGCAGATGACCAGCGCAACACCGGCGTCGGCCGCTTCCATCATCGCATCTGGAGCGAAAGGGGGCGGAACGTAGATCACCGTCGCCGTCGCGCCGGTTTCGGCGACCGCATGCGCAACCGTGTTGAAGATCGGTATACCTTCGAATGAGCCGCCGCCTTTGCCGGGCGTTACCCCCGCGACCATCGCCGTACCGTACCGCTTGCAGGCGCGCGTGTGAAACTGCCCAGTGGAGCCCGTAATGCCTTGCGTCAAGACACGAGTATTCTTATCAACCAGAATTGACATATGATCTTCGAACTGCCGATTTAGGATTTGGATTGAAAGCGCAAACCCAAATCTAAGATGTTTTGACCGCCGCGACGATTTCTTCCGCTGCTTCGGCCATGGTTTCTGCCGGAATAACCGCGAGCCCTGAGTCGGCGAGAATTTTTTTACCGATATCGACGTTGGTGCCCTGCATTCTGACCACCATGGGCACCCCCACGTTCAATTCCCGAGCCGCATCCACCACGCCCTGCGCCAACACATCGCAGCGCATAATGCCGCCGAAAATATTAATCAGCACGCCGCGCACGCGAGCGTCGGACAACAGAATTCTAAAAGCGGCCGCAACCTTTTCCTGGTCCGCGCCGCCACCCACGTCGAGAAAATTGGCGGGTTCGCCGCCGCAAAGCTTGATAATATCCATCGTCGCCATCGCCAAGCCGGCGCCATTCACCATGCACGCGATATTGCCTTCGAGGGAGATGTATGAAAGATCGTACTTGCTCGCTTCGATCTCACGCGGATCTTCTTCGGCGAGATCGCGCAATGCGACGATTTCTTTTTGCCGAAAAAATGCGTTGCTATCGAAATTCATTTTCGCGTCGAGAGCGACAACTTGCCCTTCTTTCGTCAATACCAACGGATTAATTTCGGCTAGTGAAGCGTCGGTTTCATCGAAAGCGCGATACAAAGATGTCATCATCGCTGTAAGCTTCGCCATGTGAACCGAAGGAATATCCAAAGCATAGCCTAATTTTCGGCACTGAAAAGGCAATAGGCCTACGACCGGATCAATGAGTTCTTTTAAGATCTTGTGCGGTCTCTTGGCGGCAACCTCTTCGATCTCCACGCCGCCTTCGGACGAACATATGACCGCAACGCACGACTCGGCGCGGTCCAACACCATCCCAAGATAGAGCTCCCGGTCAATGTTCAGTCCTTGCTCTATCAGGACCTTTCTCACTTGTCGTCCGTCCGGACCGGTCTGATGCGTGACCAGCTTCGTTCCCAATAATTCGGCGGCCTTATTTTCTGCGTCCTCCGGGCTGCTCGCGAGCTTTACACCGCCGGCCTTACCTCGGCCGCCAGCGTGAATCTGCGCCTTGACCACGCAGCGTCCTCCAAGCTCGAGCGCGGCGGCTTTGGCCTCCTGCGGCGTGGTCGCAACCTTTCCAAGGGGAACCGGAACACCGTAGCGTTTTAGCAACTCCTTGGCCTGATATTCATGGATATTCATGCGTTATGCTCTTAATAAACAGAGACCCTCAGACTAAACTATTAGCCTCAGGGTCTCAAGATCGCTTAAGGGACAATCGTTTAAGCAGCGCCCAAAATGCGGTCCATGGCCTTGACGATGTCTTTGACATGGTTGAGCGATTCGTCAAAGGCTTTTTTGTCAGCCGCGCTCAGGTTGATGTCAATGATTTTCTCGACGCCGCCGGCCCCAATCACGACCGGGACGCAGAAGTAGTAACCCGTAACCCCATACTCGCCTTCCAACAGCGCCGCGCAAGGTAAGATCTCTTTCTTATCTAAAAAGTAAGCCTCGGTCATACGAACCGCGGCCGACGCCGGGGAAACAAAGGCGGATCCTGTTTTTAACAACGCGACGACCTCGCCGCCCGCGTTGCGTACTCGCTTCTCAATCTCTTCGAGCCGTTGCGCCGACATGAGCCGCTCCACCGGCACTCCGCCAACCAGACAGGTGCTCCGCACCGGAACCATATCATCACCGTGTCCGCCCAAAACCATGGCCGAGACGCTAGTGACCGAGACCTTTAGTTCCTTGGCGATAAAGGACCGGTAGCGCGATGAATCCAAGATTCCCGATTGCCCGACGACGCGATGCTTTGGAAAGCCGGTAACCCGCTGCATCAGGGTCACCATCGCATCCAAGGGATTGGTAACGACGATAACGAAACTCTTGGGCGCGTGTTTTTTGACTCCTTCCGCTACCAAGCTTATAATTTTCGCGTTAGTCCCGACCAAGTCATCGCGGCTCATGCCGGGCTTGCGGGCAATCCCCGCTGTAACAATGCAAACGTCGGCGCCCTCGATATCTTCATACTTGTTTGTGCCGACAACATTTCCATCGAATCCGTCAATCGGCCCGGCGTGCGAGAGGTCCAGAGCCTTTCCTTGTGGCAAACCCTCGATGACGTCGAACAACACCACATCACCCAGCCCTTTGAGCAAGCAAAGGTGAGCCATACTGCCGCCGATATTGCCGGCACCTATCAATGCAATCTTTTTCCGCCCCATACGTCCCTCGTTTTTACGCTTCGGGGTTCGAGTTCAAGGACCCGCGATCAGAACCCCTTATTACATATTCGCGATGATGGCGTCGCCGAATCCGGAACAGCTCACGAGCTTCGCGCCATCCATGAGGCGTTCGAAATCATAAGTGACTGTCTTGTTGGCAACGGCTCGCTCTATGCCTCTTACGATGAGGTCGGCGGCCTCCACCCACCCCATATAACGCAACATCATCTCACCGGAAAGGATAACGGAGCCCGGATTGACCTTGTCCAAGTCAGCATACTTGGGCGCCGTACCGTGCGTCGCCTCAAAGATCGCATGGCCGCTGTCATAGTTGATGTTCGCGCCCGGCGCGATGCCGATGCCGCCGACTTGCGCGGCCAGCGCGTCGGACAGGTAATCGCCGTTCAAGTTCATCGTTGCGATGACGTCGTAGTCCCTCGGCCGAATGAGTGAGAACTGAAAAGTAACGTCGGCGATCGAATCTTTTATCAGCAGTTTTTTCTTCCACTTGCCGTCGCCGTGGGTCGGCCACAGCTTCAGCGCCTCTTCGACTTCCCTTTTAATATCATTCTGCTGGTCCGGAGACATCATCTCGAAACCCGGATCAACCCCTTTTGCGTTATCTGCGACACTGATGTTGGGTTTGCTTTCTTTATTGCCCAAAATCCAACTCTCGCGCTCGGTAACGATGTCGTTGCGGAATTCACGCTTGGCGACGGCGTAGCCCCAATCCTTAAACGCGCCCTCCGTGTACTTCATGATGTTGCCTTTGTGCACGAGGTTGATGTTCTTGCGCTTGTTCGCGAGCGACCACTTGATCGCTGCGCGCACTAATCGCTCCGTGCCCTCGACGGAAACCGGCTTCAGTGCGATCCCCGCGGTATTGGGAAAGCGAATCTTCGCATATTCTTTGGGAAAGTTTTCTTTGAGAAAGGACTTGAGCTTCTTATTGTCTTCGGTCCCGTTGATGAACTCGATACCTGTATAAATATCTTCGGTATTCTCTCGAAAGATCACCATGTCCACGTATTCGGGATGCTTGACCGGGGAAGGCACGCCCTTGAAATAGCGCACCGGACGCAGACAAACGTAGAGATCGAGCAATATCCGGAGGGATACGTTTAACGAGCGGAAGCCACCGCCGATCGGGGTCGTGAGCGGCCCCTTGATGCCCACAAGGAACTCGGTAAACGCTTGCACAGTTTCGTCCGGGAGCCACGTATTGAACATTTTGAATGGCTTCTCGCCGGCGTAGATTTCCATCCAGTGGATTTTTTTCTTGCCCTTATAGGCCTTCTCCACCGCCGCATCGAAAACCCGCACCGAAGCGCGCCAGATATCGCGGCCGGTGCCGTCGCCTTCGATGAACGGGATGATCGGATTGTCGGGAACCTGGAGCGCTCCGTTAGCGCCCATGGTAATCTTCGCCCCGTCCTTAGGAACCTTCACTAGTTTATATTCCGCCATAATCTCCTCACTTGTAAAAATAGCCTAAGGGGCCAAAAATCCCGCCGCGCTTAGGCTATTCGTTGAATTTCTAAACCTTCTTTTATCTAGCTGAAGCGCACCTTAGAGTCAAGGTCGCGATTCCCTTGACGCGCGTCCTTATTATTCGATTAGGGTCGTCGCTACTCCAGCCTTGTCTAGGCTAAATCGCACGACCTGCTGTCAAGTACTTTCCATGTGGATAAGCTTTCCACGGCCAAAACCAATATGAGCAAAAAAATTAGCGGTTTGGATTTCCTCCGGATCGACTAACGTAAAAACCTTCTCGACCTTTCTCATATCCTTTGCCAATCTCGTGAACTCACTCACCAGAGCTCGGCCGATTCCAGAGCGACGGTAGACCGGATGCACGCCAATAATATCGATCCACCCAATTTCACCAGGGACGCCGAACAGGGAACTGCCTGACCAGCCAAAGACTGCCGTGACCATGGGAGGATTCATCGCGCTTCAAAAAAGATCATCGCCCAGATCGTTGCCCGACGGCAGGCGCCCGTGCTCCTGGAGAAAGTGCTGCAGCAGTTCGCTCTCGCGCTGGGTGTACATCGGCGCTTCTTCGTAAGTAAAGTAGCGCGCCTGGGTATTGCTGCCGAGCTGCTCCTCAAGCGCTTGACGCAAATTCGGCGCCCCGGCGATTTGAAGAATCTATTTGTCTCCATCAAGAAGTTGGAAAACGCCTTCGACCGAGGCCACGGTTGCCACATGTTGTTGATCGAAATCCAGCCACGGTTCCGGTGTTTCAACGATCAGGTGATAGTGCCCCGTCGTATTCGATTCGTAAAGGCCGTGCCATGGTCCGGGACAATAGCATGAGGCC
>JBGPIK010000061.1:0-22135 GCA_041484845.1 Binatia bacterium
CGCGGATAAAAGCAGCGACCTGCGCGTGTAGCGAGTTGACGGCGAGATGCTTTTCACCCCAAGGCGCCCAGTTTCCCATGGGCGGGGTAATAAATAGGAGCTTCATATTTTTCTCCGGAAAAAAGGAATGTTTCCGTTAAAATATTTAATACATAAACGATTGTCAAGTTAGAGCTGGCATCAGAAATCAAAATGCAGCTTGGAACTTCAGTCAGACAGCGGTTTCTGACCTTCACGACAGCTTGACTATTGACAACGGTAAACCCCTTTGTTAAAGCTCGCGAGGCTGGATACCAGCTCGTTCGGTGGTTATTTAGGAGGAAAATTTATGGCCGATCATGCCGTACAAGAAGAAACCCTTTTAGACGTACGCGTAGCCGAAGCGTCTGCCGCATACAAATTCTATTTGAACCAGGAAAGGAAGATTCTCGGCACGATCGCCGTGGTTATCTTCCTGACGATTTGGGAACTGTGCGGTAATGTTCTTCAACTGATCAACCCTATGTTCATGAGCGCGCCTTCGCTCGTACTGAAGGCCGGGTATCAGATGTTTGCCTCCGGCGAGATCTGGAATGACTTGTACGTCAGCAGTATCGAATTTGTCTGGGGCTATCTCTTGTCGGTGGTCTTTGCAATCCCGTTTGGCATCGCCATCGGCTGGTATAAGAGGTTTGCCTATACTTGCGACCCCTTCGTTAACGCGATGAATGCGACGCCCCGTGTCGCCCTGCTTCCCCTCGTGATCATCTGGTTGGGAATCGGGATTCTCTCCAAAGTCGGGATTATATTTTTGGGCTGTGTCTTTCCCCTGTTGATCAACACGCGAGACGGCGTCAAGACGACCCCGGCTAATCTACTCACGGCGGCTAGGAGCTTTGGCGCTTCAGAGTGGCATATCTTTAAGAGCGTCGTTCTCCCTTCGACTGTGCCATTTATCCTGACGGGTTTGAGGCTGGCGGTTGGAAGGGGTCTGATTGGCGTCATGGTCGGCGAGCTTTACGCCGCTACCGCTGGGATTGGATTTATGATCACAGTTGCTGGCGCAACCTTCCAGACCGACAAGGTTTTTGTCGGCGTCCTGATCTTTGCCATCAGCGGTATGATATTGACGGACATCCTCGACCGCGTCGAGCATCGCTTCGATAAATGGCGTCCAAAGGTGGGTGCGGAGTAATTTCGCCAGCAGGTAAAGTTAGTTAGATCACTCTTAAAGGTGGCGTAACGGGGATATCCGGCGCCACCTTTTTTGTTTGGAGCGCACCCATTGCTCGAGCCCGATAAATCACCTTGGCTGGACGACTTCGGCGAGTTCGAGGCCGTTCAACCGCTACGGCTAATTCCAAACACATGAGCGAAAGGATCGAGGGCCATGTTTGCGAAATGTATTTTTTACGAAGATCGGGAATTCTCGTTTTGACTGTCGAGGCGACTCTCTCGTCGTTCCTAGCTATTGTTGCTATACAAACACGATGACCAGCCAGCGGCGCCGCCTGGCCATGAGAGGCATCATCTTTGTAGCTTTGGTCGCCTTGTTATTTTTTTTTAGCCGCTACATACCGCAGCCGTTCAGCGCGTTCGCGCCGCCTGGCGAAGAACTGGACGATTTCGAAGGTATTTATTCCAGCAGCGACAAGCTGAGCAAATTTCTTCAGTCCCTCGGTCCATACTCCCCGGCCGTATTCGTTCTATTACAAGTGTCGCAGGTGATCGCCGCTCCCGTGCCCGGCGAATTGACTGGAGTGGCCGGGGGCTACGTCTATGGCGAGACTTTTGGCTTTATTTTATCGACCGTTGGGCTCGCGCTGGGCTCATGGATTGCCTTTGAACTGGCGAGCATCCTCGGCCGACCGTTTGTGGAACGGTTTGTGAGTCAGGACGTACTTCACAAATTTGATTTTTTGACCACGAACACCGGCGCTACGATCTGTTTTTTACTGTTTTTGATCCCCGGTTTTCCGAAGGATTATCTCTGCTATTTACTGGGTCTGAGCCGGATGAAATTGGGGACATTCTTATTGGTTTCGATCATCGGGCGCATCCCGGGAACTTATCTGCTAACCGTTCAGGGAGCGAAATTTCGCGACCAGGAATACTACGAATTGGTCATCTTTGCCGTTGTGTCTGCGATAATCCTCTTGGTCGCCTATTTATATCGAAATAAGATCTACCACTGGATTAAACACAAGCACACCCGTTAGAAACCTACACCGCGAGTCAGAAGGTAAAAAAGCGGGGCTGCAACCATGCGATACCAGGCAAACGGAGTCAATCTTCCGCGCTCCAGAAAACGCAAGAACCCTCGTACCGCGAGCAACGCCACGACAAAAGACACAATAAAACCGATACCGAATTGTAGGGTATCCCGAAACGCAAAAAGTTCTCTCATCTTTACGACTTCGTAGCCCGTCGCGGCGAACATAATCGGTACCGCAATCAGGAATGAAAACTCCGCCGCGCTCTTGCGATCAAGCCCTAGAAGCATGCCGCCGATGATTGTGGCCGCAGCTCTAGAGGTGCCCGGCCAAAGCGCAAGGACCTGAAATAAGCCGACGCCGAAAGCCTGCGGCAGGGTAATCGTCTCGAGTGGTTTTGCACGGTGGCCCGATACGACTCGTTCCGCGACGAGAATCGCCACTCCGCCTATCGCCAACGCCGCCGTAACCGCCTCAGGCGTAAACAACTTTTCCTTAATGATATGGCGCGCCGCATAACCCACAAGCAAAGCCGGGAGCGTGGCCGTGCCGATGCGCCATAAACCCGGCCACCCCTCCAGGTTAGATTTGCTGATCGTCGAACGCGAGCCCGTCGGTATGAGCCCAACGAACGTGCGCCAGTAGAGAAAGACCACGGACAAAATGGCTCCCAGTTGAATCGCAACTTCGAAAATCGACGCCTTTTCGCCGGTGAAACCCAACAAATAACCCGCGATGATCAGATGACCGGTAGAAGACACCGGAATGAACTCAGTCAAACCTTCGACGATTCCCAAAAGAACCGCAATCGCTAAAACCTCCAATCGACCTCCTTATTCAGATGAGCAACTGCCTTTCTAATTCCGCGCCTTCCATTTTTCACTGGCAATTTTGATGATGGCCGGAAGCAAAGACAGGACGATAACAATGGCGATTACAACGTGAATTCGCTCCTGAATATTGGGAATCATGGTACCCAAGAAATAACCTGAGAAAGTCGTCGTCATCACCCAAAAAATGCCGCCGAAAACATTGTAGGTAATGAACTTGCGGTAGCGCATCGCGCCTACGCCGGCGACGACCGGCGCAAAAGTTCTGATGATCGGCATAAACCGAGCGATGAAAATAGTAAACCCCCCGTGCCGATCGTAGAATTCTTTTGCGGAGATCAGGTGTTTGCGATTAAAGAACAGCGAGTCTTCTCGGGTAAAGATTTTAGGACCTGTTCGCGCTCCGATTCCGTAGCCCACCGTGTCGCCCGCTATCGCCGCCAGACTCAGGCTTGTGTTTAAGGTCACAAGGTCCAGATCGCCGCGAGCCGCAAAAATTCCGGCAGTGACCAATAGGGAATCGCCGGGCAAGAAAAATCCTAACAAAAGCCCCGTTTCAGTAAAAACGATTATGCTGAGCGCGAGCAGGCCACCCGTGCGCACCAAGAACTCGACATCATAAATCCTGTGAAACAAATCCCAAAAAAATTCCATCCGGTCACCACCTCAATGAACAATGATAATAGAGCTACCCAAGATTACCCCATTTGTGGTTAATGTGATATCCACTTGCATATCACTTAATCCGAAGCCGATTCCGTTGGGCGCGTATTGATACCGGAATAGCCTTGCGGATCAATGAGCGGCAAATTCTTCTTCGGACTGGCGGGGTCTGCCACGGACTCCACGAGCACGAGGCGATGCCTCCCGGTCGGACCGCCGCCCTCGCTGATATCGAGCATTTTTAGGTGATTGGCCTTCGACAAACGTCGCCAATCCTCTTCCCACATAAGCAAGTAAAAAGGCCCCCTCAGTTCATTCACCCTATCCGCATAATTCGGTATATGCCTGCGAGAATAGAAAACTGTGCCATAGTCGAACGAACGATAAAAAAGTAGTGGCGTTTGAGGAGCAACGTTCTGCGGCAGCCGATTGACGAAAGGTTTTAGCGTATGTTTAGCCGCAACCGCAGGGTACAAAGCGAGTTTGAGGAAAATAATGACCGTTGTTGCGATTAAAGTAAGGGCGACCAATAACCCGTTACAATTTTTTCGCAGCGCAGAGCCGAGGATAAGGGCGGCGCCTGCGCCCATGAGACCTAGAGAAGTCCAAACCACCGCCCGGGCCAGGGGAAGGGAGGACTGCAAGAGTTCCGTTACCACACCAAGCTTTTTTGGCAAAGGAATAATGGACTGCCCATCTCCCCTCACCGTTACGACAAATAACCCGATGGAGAACAGCGTAAGAACTGCCATCAAAACCGTCGTTGCGGAAGTAAGCCACCGCGCATGGACATCTCCTTTTTCGACGTTGGACCACCAGGCGCCAATAAGTAATGCGGCGGCGGGATAGAGTGGCAAAATATACACCCCCCTTTTGCCCGACGATAATGTACAGAAGGCAAAAACCGTCACCAACCAAATGATTGGGAACAGGAGGTGATCGGCTGAAAGTGTGCGTCGCCGAGAATAAACAAAATAACCGATGGCGGGGAGAAATAAACTCCACGGCGCGAGGTTAAGCAAAAAAATGGGGAAAAAGTACCCATAGGACTGGTGATGCCCGAATGTGCCTTCCGCGGTGCCGAGATTCTCTTCAAGGATCTGTCTTTTAAAGAAAGCCCATCCTCCCTGCCAAAGGGCGCCGGCATACCACGAACCGGCGATCACGATAAAAACGAAAATGGCTGAAAGGAAATGCACTTTCTTAAGGAATGCGAAATCGCGGCTTGCTCCAAGGAAGACGATAATGGCCAACGTGGGAACCGCACATCCGATGGGTCCTTTGGCAAGCGTGGCCAGCGCCACGAGCGCTGCCAGAGCCGAGGACCAGCCCACGCCGTAATGTTCTTCTTTGTACATCCGATAGAACAGCACAAGCGCGGCGGTTATGAAAAACGCCAAGGTCATATCCACCTGTGTCTCTGTAGCCGAGTTCCACCACTCAGGTCTTGTCGCTAAGACCAAAGCGGCAACCAAACCCGCCTTAGCGTTCCAAAATCGCCCCGCCGCAAGATAGATGAGAAACACCCCTAACGTCGCAAACAGAGCCGACGGTAGGCGAACGGTCAATTCATTCACATCGCCGTAGATTTCCGATGTTAAGACTCCGAACCAATGAAAAAGAGGCGGTTTGTACGGAATGTAATCATCGTTGATGAGTGGAAGAATCCAGTTGCCGGTCCGCACCATTTCCCAGACCACAAGCGCTTCCCGGGGCTCGCCGCGAGTATGAAATGGCAGATTTCCTAAGCGCCAAAAATACAACCCGGAACAAAGCGCGAGGAGGAGAGCGACAGCCATGATCTTATTTCGAATGAATGCCACGGGATCACTCACAGATCCGTTCTCCCATGTCCTGTTGTGTTTCAACGTACCTCTCGTACCAGGTCTGAAAAACCAAAAGTGTCCACAACAGCTCCCGATTGTCTTTTGTCTTATTGAGCTGCTCGTCAATGAGCTGCTTAACGTACGGATAATGAAAAAGCCCCTGTCTCTTGATTCGTTCCGGGCTCAAATAATCCAACATAAAGCCCTTAAGCTCTCCGGTGAGCCATTTGGCTAGAGGAACGCCGAATCCTTTCTTCTTGCGATAAACGATGTGCCGCGGCAGGTACTCTTCGGCGACTTTCTTCAAGATGTATTTGGTTTTTAGTCCGTGGATCTTATATTCCATCGGCAATCGACTAACGAAATCCACCACATCCCGATCGAGGAGCGGACAGCGCACTTCTAAACCGTTCGCCATGCTGGCACGATCGACGGTCACCAAGTTGTTATCTTGAAGATAAAGTTTCATCGACAAATAAAGGATTCGCTCCAGCTCTTTGGTCAGGCCGCTCCGCCGGACATAGCGATAGATATCTTCGTAGGCATTATCCTTGTGCAGATCCGCGCGCAGTTCCGGATTCAGCAAAAGTTGCCTTTCCGCATTGCTGAACGCGCCGCGCCAGAGAAAAAAACGGACCTCTGATGAAACTCCCACCCCTTTTAGGAATTGCTTCATCTTAAAATCCGCGCTCAGATAAGCATGGGACACCGGCAGACTCGCGGCGAGGGACTTGAGACCGTCTCTCACGAATCCGGGCAAGGCATCATAGTAAGTGACGAGTTTATGAGCCTGATAGGTCTGATAACCGGCGAAAAGCTCGTCCCCTCCATCTCCGCTCAGCACCACTTTCATGTGCTCCGCAGCAAACTGCGACAATAAGTAGAGCGGGAGAATAGAAGGATCAGCCAATGGTTCGTCGAGGATTTCAGGCAAACGCTCGACCAACCCGGCCATTTCCTGGGCTCGAAACGTCTTCACATGATGTTTTATGCCTAGTGACCCGGCAATTTCTCGCGCATAGCGGCTCTCATCGAAAGACGATTCTTCGAAACCGATGCTAAAACAGTGTAACGATTCTTTCGCCCTGCGCGCCATCGCCGCGACCAAACCCGAATCGAGCCCGCCACTGACAAACAGGCCCACAGGGACATCCGCGACGAGCCTGGATCTGACCGCGCGGTCCAAGAGTTCCTTGAGCTCTTCGGTGACTTGCTTTTCGGTGCTGTCGCAGATCGGATAGTCCTCCATGGGGACGTCCCAATACGTGGAAGACGAGATATCGCCGTTCCGGTACAGCAGATAATGGCCCGGCTCTAACTTCTTGATGGCTTTAAAAATCGTGTGCGGGGCAGGAACGTATTCGAAGGCCAGATACTTGCCGAGGGCTTGAAGATCCAACGTGCGCTCTATCATGGGAAGGCGGATGAGCGCTTTAATTTCCGAGGCGAAAAAGAACTTCCCATCGGCAATGCAGTAGTGCAGAGGCTTTTTCCCGACCCTGTCGCGCGCGAGGAACAAAGTCTTCTGCTTGGAGTCCCAAAGAGCGAAGGCGAACATACCGTTCAGTCGGTCTAAGCATTTTGTACCGAGCTCTTCGTAAAGATGAATCACCACTTCAGTGTCGGAGTTGGAGCGAAACTGGTGTCCGCGGCTCTTCAGCTCTTTCCTCAATTCATTGAAATTATAGATTTCGCCGTTAAGCGTGATCCAGATGCTCTCGTCCTCGTTGGTCATGGGCTGTCTGCCCGCCGGGGAGAGATCGTTGATACTTAAGCGCTTGTGACCAAGACCGACTGAGATTTCTCCCGTCTCCAGGATCATCTCGCCTTCATCATCCGGACCGCGATGTCGAATCGCTTGACCCATGCGACTGAAGTGCGTCGGTTCAATCGTTCCCGCTTGAGAAACATATCCGTAAATACCACACATGGTGAATCTCGGTTTGATAAAGTGCTTTGAGCGTTACGCTACGAAACAACTCGCGGGACTCGGATCACTTGCCATTTTCTCTCACCGACCGCGCCTGCCAGCTTCGCGATGACAAGCGCAAGCCAACAATATAATATCGGCTTGTCCGCATAGAGTTATCTGTTCAACGTCGGCACAAGCCGGTTATTTATGTCAACCATATCCCGTATCACTTCGCCGTAGATCGGTTCCCCGGCGCCCAAAAATCCCTGGCGCCGAGCCCCTGGGAAGAACCATACTCCGGAGCTGAGAGCCAGCGTCACAGGATACGTATGGGGACGGTTCTCCAACATGCCGCAGCGTTCGATTTCTTTGCTGCTCATGGTTTGGGCGCGATTTTCTTTCGTTCAGCGGTTGCCTGCCAAAACGTATTTGTCCATTTTAATTACGCTCTTTGGCGAAACGCCGATATCAGCGCTGAGCCGAGAGAGATTTTTTTCTTTCATTAATACTCGCAAGGGTATATCATTTTTCTTCCACTGCTCCGCGAATTCTTCAAAGGTAAAAAACACCCGACCGTATCCCGCCGCGGCCACGGGACGCCGTTCTCCCAGGTAGACATTGCCCATCACGGCTCCTTTTTCCGCCGGCTGAACAAGCCAAATAGGTTTATTGATGCGTAGATAAAAGGGCATCCCCTCGATGTAAGTATCGTAAAAAACGATGCGGTCTTGCGGATCGATCACACTCGCTACTTCCTGGGCAAGTGATTTAGAAACGCGATGAAACGATGTTGCAGCGATAATCTGCGCTAGGAGAATCAAAAAAAGCGCGAGCGAAACGGATGTGCAGAGAAAAGGCACACCGTGATCCTTCCACAAGTTTTTCATATTGCCAACGGCAAAAACGGCGAATATAAGAAAAAAAATCGCCGCGTATAGGCCAATGACGGCAACCTTTTGAATAACGGCGGGTCTGATCTCAACCGGCAATCCATTCGGCCATCCCGCACCGATGAGGAGATACACAACAAACGCGACCGGAAAGATCGAAAGAATGAAGAATCGCCACCTTAGTTTATCTGTCGAATCGTAGCGCTCGATTCCTAGTGCTCTTCCCGTGAGTAGCGCCAGCGCCGGAAAAATTGGCAGGATGTAATGGGGGAGTTTGGAATGCGATAACGAGAAAAAAACAAAGGGCACAATGACCCATAAAACCAAAAAATGATTCACGTCGTGGGCCAGTCGTTTCCATAGACTTCGCATCGTTACGGGTAGGATCACGCTCCATGGAAGAAACCCAATCCCCACAACGATAAAAAAGTAGTACCAACTTTTGGTCCGGCCGAAATAAGGGGTCAGAAAGCGAACAAAATGTTCGTCCCATAGAAAATACTGTAGATATCCCGGATTCCTCATCTCCGCCCATAGGTACCACGGCGCAACGATCACAAGATAGACAACTGCACCCGGGATAATTCTCATTTGCCGCAACAAAAACCATTTGCGCGACAAGACGACATAAGAGAAAATCACCATGCCTGGAACAACCACCCCAAGAAGGCCTTTGACAACGGTTGCAGCGCCCATCGCGGCATACATTGATAACCAATGAAGATTTCTTGATCTGGAATCGATTGATTGTTGCGCCGAATAAAAGGACATCAGCGCCCAGGTGATGAACAGAGTCAAAGTCATATCAAAAATGACACTGCGCGATAAAATGACGAACTCAATGCTCGTAACGAGGACCAGGCAGCTCCACAGCGCTTCCCACGTGCCCCACTGAATACGCGCGAAGCGATAAACCAGAAGCAGGCAGCCGACGGCTGACAGCAACGAAGGTAGCCGTGCCGACCATTCCGCGAAGCCAAAAATTTTGAAAGATAGAGCAACCAACCAGTAAAAGAATATAGGCTTATCCAAAGTTGGTAAAAAGTTTTGGTGGGGGGTCACCCAATCGCCCAACAGCAAGATTTCCCGTGCCTTTTCCGCGTTTCTACCCTCATCAGGCTCAAACAAGGCCGTGCTCCCCAGCCCGTGAAACAAAATAATCAAACAAACCAGGCATAGAAGCATCGACCAACCCCGCTCCCCGAGGACCGCGGATTGCGTTTCCGACGCCGGTGGTTCTGAGGCAGCACCATTCTCAAGCATGAGGGATATTCACTCAACACGCCAAACGCAAAAATTATAACTGCGGTAGCTAAATCAACAACTCGCCGTTACCCGCGCTGCGACGTCGGCGATTCATTTCTTTGAGGAAACGACACACCCCCAGTCCAACGCTCGACACCTCGATCTAATTCAAATATCGACGGGAATTCTCGCGCCGTGAGCCCGCACGGAGCGCTCCCCCGCTTCTAGAATGGCCAATACCTTAAGGGAAAAGTCGCCGTTGGATACCGGCTCACTGCCACCACGGACGGCCTCAAGAAAATCCTCAACGGCTGCAGCCAATGGTTCTTGGTCTAAGAAGCCTTCGAGTTTCCGTTCGGCAATCATCTTGGAAGGAAGGGTGGTCGGCAACTCAGCTGGAGAAAAACGGCTGGTGTCGCAATTCTCGACCTCGTAGTCGTAAAGTGTTAGAGCACGCTTTTCAAATTTGCCTTCATAGACTAACAAACGTTTGCTCCCGATCACGGTTAATTTCGCCGTGTTCTCCGGATAAAGCCAGTTATGATAGACAAACGCTGAGGCACCGTCGGACATCTCGATCACCGCCATGTTTAGATCTTCGAGATTCGCTTGCAAATAACGATAACCGTGCAGATTGACCCCCGTGGGCCTACCGGAAAGTACATAAAGAACAATGGAGGCGTCGTGGGGAGCAGAATTCCACCATACATTGGAATCCCGCTTGATTCGGCCTAGATTAAGGCGCTGCAAAAAAAGATGGTAGACGTCGCCTAACTCGCCTCGCTGAACCAAATCACGGATCATTCGAACGGCGGGATCATAAAGAAACGTATGATCGACAAACAATACGTTTTTCCGGGCACGCGCTAATTGAACCAGTTGCCGCCCCTCGTCCAAATGCAGGGCCAGAGGCTTCTCGATCCATACGTGCTTACCGGCCTCCAATACCGCTTTCGCTAGGACAAAATGAGTGGCCGGTGGAGTCACGATGACGACGGCATCGAGCTCGCGAGAAGCGAGAAGGTCGTCGAGGGAGGCCGTAGTTGGAACTTTTGGGAATTTCCTTTGAATCTCCGCTCGATTACCTTCGTGAATATCGCACACGGCTTGTACTGTCGCTTGCGGCGCCGCTAAGAATTTCGGCAGCAACTTCTGCCCCCAATAGCCCGCCCCTACCAAGCCTATGTTTATTTTCTTGACCATTGCATCACCGAAATTCCTTAATGCGAAAAAGTGGATTGAGCTGAGCCTCGACAAAACGCGCGAGGTTAGTCACGTTGGAGTAGGCAATAAAGCCCAGCAGACAAGAAAGTCCGGCCCAAAACCAATGACCGGATAGGGCAAGCGCTATTGCGCCCGCCAGGAATAGTCCCAGCACAGCGCGAAATGTTTTTAGCCATCTGGCGGCGCCGCGGAGCGCGAAGGGAAGCGCCCAAAGGTCGCGTATGACAATAAAGACACGGCTTAGGCCATAGTGAGACTCCCCGGATATTCGCGGACGGTCAATAATTTCCACCTCTGAAAATTCATCGCCACGCACACCCAAAACTACCGGCGAGAATCGGTTCATAAATCCTTTGGGAACAAATTTTCCTTCCAGAACCTCTCTTTGATACGCCTTGAGACCGCAGCCGCAATCGTGCACGGAGACTCCCGAAACGAGGCGAATCAGGCCGTTCGCGAATTTCGATGGTAGACGCTTGCTCCAAAATCCCGCGGCACGATCTCTGCGCCGGCCGGAAACGACCCGATAACCTTGTGATAATTTCTTCAGCAACTCAGGGATATAACCGGGATCGTTTTGGTAATCACCGTCGATTGTAATGACTACCGAGCCCAGCGCCTTCGAGATACCCGCAAGCAATGCCCAATTTTCACCGACGTTATGCTGCAAATCAACGTAATGGAAATGGGCGTCACGGCTCTGGATCTCTTTCATTTCGGAGAGCGTTTTGTCGGTGCTTGCATCATTCACGAAAATAATCTCATAGGATTGGCCCAGGCCCTCCACGACCCGTCTAATGTCATCAAAGAGCGCCTGCACATTCCCCTGCTCATTGTGCATCGGCGCAACTACAGAATACGCGACGGGCTGCAAAGGACTAAATGCCTATTTGACTTTGGATGAGTAATATTCGTGCACGGCCGAGGCGATGTAATCGACCTCTTCATCTTCGAGTTCTGCAAAAACCGGGATGGCCAAGTTCTCGCGCGAGTATCGTTCAGATTCCGGCAGGGAATAGGCCGGCAGTTCTTTTGCCTTCCAAGCGTGATGTTGATGCAGGGGCAACGGATAATAAATTCCGGTGCCAATTCCCTTGCCGTCAAGAAACTTCTTCAAGGCATCGCGCTCTGGAGTTTCCATCACGTATTGATGGTAAACACTGCTCCGCTCCACAAACAGTGGCGGCGTTACTAGCGGCAGACCGCGAAAGCGAGCCGAATATTCAGCGGCTATGGCCGACCGCCTCGCATTATCTTGATCCAAAGTTGGAAGCTTCACACGCAGCACAGCCGCCTGTAGTTCGTCTAAGCGACTGTTCCACCCGTGGATTTTATGATCGTATTTTTCCGCTTGTCCATGCACCCGGAGAAGTCTAACCTGCTGGGCTAAGCGCTCATCATTCGTCAGCACCACTCCGCCGTCTCCGTAGCACGCCAGGTTTTTCACGGGTCCAAGACTCATGGGCGTAATGGCGCCCCAACCTGCGGCGCGCCGACCTTTGTAAACGGCGCCTTGGGCCTGCGATGCGTCCTCGACGATCGGGATGCTTTTTGGCCCCGCGATTTCAATGATGCTCTCCATGTCGCAGGGCATGCCTAGCATATGGACGGCCAAAATGGCTTTGGTTTTGGAAGTGATCGCGTTTGTGAGGCCCTTAAGATCCGGTCCGTAGTCTGCCACGGCCTTGTCGATCAATACCGGGGTCGCGCCGACGGCCAATACCGGCTCGATTACAGGAGCCGGCGCATGCGCAGGTAGGATCACTTCGTCACCGTCGCCAATCCCCAACGTTTGAAGAGACAAATAAATGGCGTCTGTTCCCGAAGCGACGCCGACCGCCCATTTGACCCCGCAGTATGCGGCAAATTCAGACTCGAATGCGGCCAGGTTGGGGCCATTTAAAAGTCTCATGGCCGAAAAAACCGCGTCCCATTGGGGGCGTAACTCGGCCTGTATGGACTTATATTTTCGCGTAAGGTCTAAAAGAGGTATTTTTCTCGCCTCCGGAGCTATGCGTAACGTTGAAATCGGCATAGGCTTGTCATGATATTCACCTTTTTCTGAATAATTGGAAGTTTTTGTTTGCGATTTAACTATGCTCGAAACCATTGGGTTCTCCATTTTATCCGACATGAATCGGTGTACCATGACTCTGTTGGTGGTTGCCTGCCCGATTGTTAGCGCGTTACTTTATGAACGCGGTCGCAACGGTGGCTCACAGCAGAGACGCGCGGTTCAGCTGATTAGAATTTGTGTCTTTTCGCGATACTGCCGGCACTTCTGCTGTTCCGTTTGATTCTGACATCGAACTGTTGACGATCCCGAAGATGGCGGGATGAACGGATGCGGCGGGCAATTTCTCATCCTGAGTATTATCCGAGAGAACGACCGTTGGATTTGAAGATCGCGTCCACGGACCGCCGTCGCAACCACCGCGTTGGCCGAAAGCCTATTAAGAAATGCCAGATCCATGAAGACTGCCATACCTCTTCCCAAATCGTATAACGCAGAAACCGTTGCGGCACAAGATCTTGGGCGCTTTCTCGGCTTGATTCGGTTTCACTAACCTGGCCCAAGAGATTTTAGTTCACCATGAAAATCAAGCACCGCCAGAGATGAGAAACGGCTTGTTTGCTGGGCGCCAAGATGACACACTTAGCCCTACGGCCCTTTCATTGACATCGTCTATAGCGAGGCGTAGCGTAAATTTCTATTTTTAGGGGGGTGCCTTATGTTCGGAAGTCTCGGCATGCCAGAGCTTATTGTCATTCTTGTCGTCGCGCTGGTGGTTTTCGGCCCAAGTAAATTACCCGACCTCGGAAAATCCCTTGGTGAAGCGATTCGAGGATTCAAGAAAGCGATAAACGAATCTGATAAAGCTCCGCTTGAGAATCCGGAGAATCATCCCCACTCCGAAGATTCCTCAAAGACCTGATTTCCGTCAGCGATTTCAATCGTCGCGGGGCAAGCGATGAAGCCATATTGCCATCGAGCGGGTTATCTTTTTTCCGCGCTAATGCCGTTTTTATTCGCGCCTTTATCCTATAGCCAGCAACCCGTGGCGAGTTTTTACTATGATGATCAGGGAAACGTTATCCGGCAGGAACGAGACACGAATAACGACGGCAAGATGGACCGCTGGATTCATTATAATCGGCAGGGCGAGATCGAGCGGGTAGAGCAAGACCTCAATTTTGACGGCAAACCGGACATGTTTATCTACTATGAGGCCGGCAAGCCCAAGCGGCAAGAGATCGCCAGCAAAAACGACGGCCAAATCGATACTTGGATTTATCTAACCGACAACGGCGAGATTGAGCGCAAGGGGCAAGATTTAAACCACGCGGGCAAACCTACGCTCTGGGTCTATTACCAAAACGGGCAACCCGCGCGCAGCGAGGAAGATGCCACTTCATCGGACCATGCCAGACGAACGGTCTACTTTCGTGACGGAAAAATCAATCGTGTCGACGAAGACACCAATGGGAGTGGCAAACCCGACACGTTTTCCTACTTCGAAGGCGGTCAATTGGTTCGGAAAGAACTGGACCGTAGGCACACCGGTAAGATCGATCTGTGGGGTTATTACAAGGACAGCCGGCTTATTAAGCAGGAAGAGGATCTTCGTGGCGACGGCAAGATTAGTCGGGTCGTCTATTTTCAAGGCGAAGAGGTGTCCCGCCGCGAAGAAGACACAAGCGGGCGGGGTCGAATCGACATGATCGAGACGTTCTTCCAAGGCCGCCTGACACGGCGCTTAAAGGACACGACCGGGTCAGGCAAGTGGGATACGATCTATTACTTCGAAAACAACGAATTGATTCGCGAAGAGCATGACACGAATGGCGATGGCTTTTTCGATCTTCGAATTTTCTATGAAAAAGGCCAGGTCGTCCGGCAGGAAGCTGACACCAACGGAGATCGCCGCGTGGATGTTTGGGTTAATTTTCAAAACGGCGAGAAGGTCGAGCAGTTGGAGGATCAAAACTTTAACGGCAAAATCACTGCCCGTTATCAATTTAAAGGAGGGCAACTGGTCGGACAGGAACAGCTGACCAATGTGGAACCGCCCAATAGCCCTCTCCCTTTTACGGCGGCTGATGAGGAATTTCGCAAGATGGCAGCCGAGGGCGCAGCGCTGGCAGGCAGCGGGGCAACTGCTGCTGCGCAGAGCCGGTTGTCGTCAGGCGCCGAAATACAGTAGAATGAACGGCACGACGCGCCATGAATAGCCCTTCGAACCGAGTCCTATTGCAAACGTTCTTGTTGTTAGCCGTTGTCGGTTGCGACCCGGTCCCAGTGCAATATCCACCGGGTACGTATCCTTACCCTTCCAATTCATCGAGCCAACCAACCTCAAACACATCCAATCCGGGCCTATCTAATAATCCAGCACAATCTCAAATAGACAAAGAGCGACGCTGGGCACACGCAGCGGATACTGCGCAAAAGGCAGCCTTCATAGGTGGACTTTTTGGGGGACCTTATGGCGCACCCGCAAGTATGGGATTGGGAGCTTTAGGCTTTTTGTACGGCATGATAACGGCAGACGCACAGATCGCTGAAGAAAATGCCCAGGCACAGGCGCAATATCGAACAGAAGCAACCAAAGACCAACAACTCGAAGCGGCCATAGAGCAGGAATTGGAAAAGCAGCGCGCGCTAGAAAATAAAATTTCGACAACATCGACGTCGTCATCGGGGTCAGCGCCCGCAACCCGTCCCGGGATCCAGCCTAATCAAACGCAACCACCCGTGCGGCAAGACGTTCTTCAGCAAAATAAACAACCGGAAAATGTCACGGTGGCATCCCTCGGTAAGCCTGTTGCCCCCCCTCCACCGCCAAGTCCATTTAAAAACGTTGAGATAAGAGATACGAACGGGGATGGTATCCCGGACCTGTGGATCTATTACAATCCGCAGAAACCGGGAGAGATAGTGCGTCAGGAAGAAGCGACCAAGGGCAATGGCAACGTCGATACGTGGAGTTATTTTAAAGACGGTAAGCTCGTCCGGCGCGAAGTCGATTCCAAAGGCCAAGGCAGAGCCGACAACTTTTTTTACTATGACAATGAGAAGATTGTGCGCGAAGAACACGATGAAACCGGCCAGGGAAGGATAACCTATCGCGCCTTCTATCAGAGTGGCCGCATCGCTAAAGTTGAAAAAGATACGACGAATAACGGCCGACCCGACCTCTGGATCTATTACGATACGACCCGAGACGGCGAAGTTATGACTAAGGAAGAACGCGATCTTAATGGCGACGGAATCGTCGATCTTTGGACTTATTTTGAGAACGGTCGCATGGTCCGGCGGGATCTCAGCGCCGTAGGACTCGAATTGCTTACTCAACAGGAAAAACTTCCCGTTCCCACCGCCGATATCAAGCCCATTGCGGCACCCGGCAGCTAATATGACCAATGGAATCTCGACCGAGTGGCGAGAAATAGGGCTTCTCGCTCTCTTTCGTAGTCCTTTCCTGCTGCCCTCGCTACTGCTTCACGCACTGCTCTTTTTGCTCGCGTTGCGAGCGGCGACCCTTTCCCTAGCCACGCCTGACAACATTCCCATTTCGGTTCAGCTCTTAGAAGTACGAGAAGGCGGTTCGGACAACAAGAGCATCGGCCCTGGCAAGGGTTCCGGTGGCCCGCGCACAATGCCTAAATTGGGCGTGCCTGTGCCGCCGAAGGAAAGAACCGGCAAACTGGATAGCGGCTCGCTGGAAACTTCAGTTCCCTCTGCCAGCAATGTGGAGCCGGCGCCGATGCCAAAGCCTGTGACGCTGCCCGGCCCAAAAGTCTTGGCAAGCGAGACGCGCCGAGATTCCGTAAACCCCAAAGAAACCTCGCCGGATTCGCTGGTTCGATTGCCGACAAAAGAAGCGGCACCAACAGCTCTTTCAGGAAGCGCCGCAACCGATATGGAAATGAATCAAAAAACTCTAGGCGCAGTTCGGGGGACGGCTGATGCTCCAGGGATTAAGGCATTGAAAGAAGGAACTCAGATTCCAGGCGCACTCAAGGGAACTGGAAGCGGCCTCGGACCCTACGGTGTGCCGGGCGGGAGCAAGAGCGGCACGGGGCTCGCTGGCGGCGGCACCGGGACCGGCAGCGGCGGCGGCAGTAATACCGGCCTCAAAGGAATTCCGGCCGCCGATTTTAATCAGTACCTCGAGCAGCTCAAGAAACGTGTCGAGTCGGTGTGGAAGTATCCGGACGGCGTCTCTGGAAAACAAAGAGTCGCGATCGTTTTTACCCTTGACCGAGCGGGAAAATTAGTCCGAGCGGACGTTCTTGAGTCGTCAGATACCCGATTGAACGCTAGCGCCGTTGACGCTATGAGGCGAGCATCGCCTTTTCCGCCCATTCCGGAAAGTTTGAAAGAGCTAGCCAACGAACCCTTACGCATGCAATTCACTGTACTGATTGGCGTGCGTGGCTAGACACAAATTCTGTTTCACTCATCCGTTTTTCTACTTTCGTTGAATTAATTTCTATTTCAGGTAATCTGCAGCGAAGTTCTGGAAGGACTCACACATGCCGCAACAAGGGCTGGATCTCATTGAGATTATTCACAAGGGCGCGATCGCGACGTATCCGTTGATTCTCTTGTCCATCGTCAGTGTTGCGGTCGTGCTTGAACGCCTCTGGTCTCTGCGCAATATTAGCTCACTTACTTTAAGAATCACCGAATCGCTGTTGGAGCCGATTAAGAAAGGTCAACGCGATCTGGCAATCGCCATTTGCAAGCAGAACGCCCATTCCCCTGCCGCGAGAATATTTCTCAACACCCTCAGTCAAGAGGGTAGTCATTCAATGGACGCGGTCAATTCCTTTGCAACCGAAGCGATGTTTGAAGAGACACAAAAACTCAAGAAGCACCTCTGGATCCTGGGAACCGTTGCCAGCAGCGCTCCATTTATTGGCTTGTTGGGCACGGTGGTCGGCATCATCAAATCCTTCGAAAGCATGGCCATTGCCGGAACCGGTGGTTTTGCCGTCGTGGCTGCCGGCATATCGGAAGCGCTGGTCGCCACGGCCCTCGGCTTGGCAGTAGCGATCATCGCAGTAATCTTCTACAATTATTTTCAGACTCGGATTGGAAATCTCAATGCCCTGTTTCGGATTCAGGTTGCGAAGGTGTTACGGAATATGATGACCGAGTAATTGATTATGGCGATGACTCCCCTCGGCGGCAGTGATGAAACCTCTGGCATTTTATCAGAGATTAACATTACCCCCTTGACCGATATTTTTTTGGTTTTATTGATTATATTCATGATCACCAGTTCCGCGATGATTGAGTCGGGCGGCAAGGTCAATCTACCCAAAGCCGTCGCCACGCAGTCAGAGTCTCGTGGAACGACGGTAACACTGACTCCCAAGCGCGAAATTTACGTTAACCAAAAAAAGGTCAGTGAAGATAATCTGGAAGCAACTCTCAAGGATGCCCTCAATGGGAGCGCCGACAAGACCGTTATTCTTCGTGGAGACCGAGACGTACTCCTGGGCGAGGCCGTTAAGGTTATGTCTATTATTAAGCGCGCCGGCGCTTCAGACATCGCTATAGCCGCGGAAGCTGAAAGAAAATCCCGCTAGCATTGCCGAGGTCTGAATTGGGAAATGGTTCAGACGAAACCCCTCACCGCGGCGGTCCTTCAGCAGGCGGCGGCAATTGCTGTGGCCGGCTGAGGCTATCTTCCCTGTTCCGCTCGATATCGCGCTGAATTTCTGACTGAGTTTTGCCGAGGCGCTCGACTTCCAACTGTAGCTTTTTCTCTTTTTCCAGGAAAACCTCAAGCTCTAAAGATTTTTGATTTCCGGGTTGGTAGTAGACTGTAATAGAATCGTGTCCGTTCGAGCCATCGCTGGCCCGCGCAAAAACATCGATCTGGTTACGCCCCTCGACTACTGGAACGGCCGAAGCAAAGAAACCGTCCGCTGCTAGTCGCAAATGCGTTGCCTTTTGACCCATGGTTTGATTCACAATCTGAACAAAATCGACGCCCACCACGGAAATGTTTTCTACCACTGCTAAAACATCCGCGGCGCGTGACACCGGAGTATACGTTCCGCCGCTCGCGTTTGCGATGCCTACGGCCGCTCTTGGATACGAAAGAGCCTCTTCGCCAAGGGCAAAAACATGCACTTTGATACCGGCTTTACCGGCCAAACGCGCGGCATTGATCGCGAGATCGGTGTCTTCCTGAGTCACTCTTCTGCTGCCGCCGATGGGCAAAGTGGGAAACCCGTCGGTAAGCAGAAATTCCACTTTGACGGCGTCGGTTCTTTTTGCACTGGTGCCAAGTCCCATCAATTCGGAAATCCCCGTGCGAACACCTTCGACCATATTGGTTCCGCCGTAAGGACCTGCCCTGAAGATATCGTCAAGCGCGCGACGGACGCTTTCGAAATCATTCGACAGCGGTTGAACTATTTTCGCGCCGTCGCTGAAGGTGAGCACTCCGACCCGCGTGGTTTGCGAATTCAGTTGCAGCAACAACCGGCGCGCAGCCGCTACTTCAGCAGCTAAAATAGAATTGCGCAGATTTCTCACCGGCGGCTGCCCTAGGCTGAATCCACCGATGCTGATTTGCGGTCTGCCGAATCCGAAAGAGCCTATACTGTCCGGCAGTTGACCCAGATCGCCCATGTCCACGCCCGCATATTGCGATGTGCTTCCGGAAATATCCACAATCAGAAAAATATCAACATTGTTCGACCGGACGGTTTGACTGGCCACCTTGCCGCTCACTAACAGTGTCTTTTGTTCTTGAGTTATCCGGGTACCGTCTTTAGGAGATAAGATTTGAACTTTCGGTTCAGCGCCCGAACTTAAAGTCGACCAACCAATAAGCAACACCGACAGAAGACCCAGCTCGCAGAACCGTAATAATGACTGGTTCATGGCAGCTCCCTCCTCGAGAAATAAACGCTAACACGAAGGCCAAAGGGTGTAAATGAGAGTCCCCTCCGTGCACGAAGCAATTTTCAAGCCCAGCCGAGCGTGTTATAATAACTGCCAATGAAAAAGGGTCTAACCTTTCCCTGGGTTGTAACGCTGATCTTGTTTGCGCTATCGCCGGTTCTGGCGGACTATACTCTGTTACTGAAGAACGGCCGGCGCATCACCGTTCAAAGCTACCGTGAAGAAGGATCAACCATCAAGTTTCGCGGATTAGGTGGTGAGATTGGCATCAGCAAAGACCAGATTCAGTCGATTGAAAAAGCACGCGAGGCAGAGCCGAGCGGGTTAGCAGCGTCAGGATCAGAGGGAGCTGCGCCGACTTCTGAAGCGCAACAACGCCCCGGTGAAGAACGTGCAGCGGCTCCGCAGCCACCTGAAAAACAACTCACTCCCGAAGAGGAGCGAGCCAAAGAAGAAAAGGAATATCAACAGAAAGTTAGCGCCATTACTGAACAGTTACGCGCCGTCAGGGATCAGTACTCTCAGGCAACGCGAGGAAGCACGGGGCCACAGCCAAGCCTGTTGTCCGATCCGGAAGCCATCAAAGTTCTCAATGACGATTCGATGGCGCGATCTTTAGATGCTCAGAACCATCCGGTTGATTCGGGCGTGGTCCGCTTACTGACGCCATCGCCATTTAGCACCATCCCTGCTTCTCCAACCGAGTATCCTTTAGCCGGCCCCCCCCAGGTCGGCACGCCATACGACCCCACACCAAACTACACGGATAGACAGAAAGGGTTAAGCGACTTAAGAAACCAGGCGATTCAACTGGAACAAGACCGACAGAAACTGATCGATGAGATGAAGCAGAAGAACTTTAGCACGGGTTCATTGTTCCTAGAGTAGATCCGCATCACACTTGTTCTGCGGCTGCTCTGAGTCCCAGAAGATAGCTTTGCACGCCGAACCCGGCGATCTGCCCGACAGCGACCTCGGCCACAAATGAATGCTTGCGAAACTCCTCGCGTTTGTGAATGTTGGAAATGTGCACCTCTACCGTCGGAATTCCCACGGCGCTAATCGCGTCTCTCAAAGCAATGCTGGTGTGAGTGTAAGCGGCCGGATTGAGAATAATGGCGCTGAATTTTTTGGGCGCCTCCTGGATCCAGGTCACCAATTCGCCTTCGCTATTAGACTGCCGAACTTCAACGTCCAAGCCCAACTCTGTGGCTAACGCTCGAATCTGCGCATTAATTTGTTGCAGCGTCAACCGACCGTAAATTTCTGGCTGTCGTTTGCCCAGAAGGTTTAAATTCGGCCCATGAAGCACCAAGATTTTTCTTTTTGCCATCGATTTTCTCTCCATTCCCTACGCCGCACGCCCAGAACGCCCTACTAGGCACCGAGCCCAGCCAAGATCTCGCCAGGCGACAGCCAATGAAAGCGCGTTTTGCCAATGCTCGTACACATGACGAACTTGATTTTCCCTTCGGCAGATTTTTTGTCGACTTCCATTCCCTGAATCAAGCTTTGCATCGATACGCCGGAAGGTATTTCTAATGGCAAACCCGCTTTCTTCACCAGCTTGCAAACGCGTTCGAAGCTTCTTTGATCGCAGAAACCTTCTTGAACAGACAGAGCAGCCGCTTTAACCATGCCGACCCCGATAGCCTCGCCGTGAAGCAATTGCGAATAGCCGGTGGCCGCTTCCAAGGCATGACCGATGGTGTGCCCAAAATTGAGTACCGCGCGATAGTCATCCTCACGCTCATCCTTTTCAACGATGCGTGCTTTGATTGCACATGAGGTTGTTATGGTTTGAATGAGACGCTCGCGATTCAACGCAAGCAGGCTTTCGATATCCTTCTCCAGGAAATTAAAGAGCGTTGGATCTTCGATGATTCCATATTTGATGACTTCGGCAAGGCCGGCAATCAATTCCCTGCGCGGCAGCGATGCGAGAGCTGTAACGTCGATCAGCACCAGCCGCGGTTGATAGAACGCTCCAATCAGATTTTTGCCTTCCTGATGATTAACCCCGGTCTTGCCGCCGACACTGGAATCGACTTGTGCCAGTAACGTGGTTGGCACCTGGACATACGGGACTCCACGAAGATACGTGGCGGCAGCAAAACCTGCGAGATCTCCCACCACACCACCGCCCAAAGCCAAGATACACGACTTGCGATCGAAGCGTTCACTAATTAAGCAGTTGTAAATTACCGCCAATGAATTTAGGTTCTTGTGCTCTTCGCCGTCCGGTACAAGCACGGGCGTCACTTGAAAACCGGCCTTCGCGAGCCCTTCATGGACGCTATCTAGATAAAGTTGTGCAACCGTGGGATTCGTGACGACCGCCACTTTTCCCCGCAGATGGGCCTGTTGCAGAAGCTCACCGGCGCGGGACAAAACATTTTCACCGATATGGATCGAATAAGA
>JBGPIK010000062.1:0-22075 GCA_041484845.1 Binatia bacterium
CCGATCTACATGGTCTACGACTCGGCGATGCAGGAAGCGCCGTTAACAGAAAACGTGCCGGTGCCGAATTTTGCCGTCAAAGTTCCCTCCCGTATCGCCCCTGAGCGAGAGGCGATTGAAAAGGCTGCCGACATGCTCGTTGCCGCGGACAATCCGCTCCTGCTGACTGAATATGCCGCGCGCATGCCGATTGGATTTGAACCCACGGTGAAACTGGCTGAGACGGTCGGCGCTTCGGTTTTCGACATTAACAAGCGCCTCGGCTTTCCCAATCGTCATTCCTTGAGCGTGAGCTTTCATAATGATGCTTTCAACGGCGTCGATTTGGTTGCCGCGCTGGATGTCGTCGATTGGACCCGAGGCTCGCACAAGCTTAACACCCAGACCCGGGAAATTACGGTCGTGACGACGCCGGATTGCAAATGGATCGATATCGGTTTCGCCGATATCGAAATCAGCAAGTGGGCGACCGATTACAACAAGCACCACAACTGGGACCACCGCGTGCTGGGCGACAGCACCCTCGCGATCCCGGCGCTCACCGCGGCCTGCCGCAAGCGCATCGACGGCAACCAGGCTCTGGCGTCGCGCATCGACGAACGCAAGAAAGCGATCGGCGCACGACACGCGCGCCAGTGGCAAAGGTGGCAGGATCAGGTCAGAGAGCAGTGGAATGAGCGGCCGATGACCGAAGCGAGGTTGGCGCACGAAGTTTGGCAGGTCATCAAGGACGAGGACTGGGTACTCACGGCCAACACCCTCAAAGAATGGGTGCACAAGGTCTGGAATTTCGACAAGCCTTACCGGCACGTGGGACGCGAGCTCGGCACCGGTACGCAAATCGGTATGTCGATCGGCGTCGCCTTGGCGCACAAAGGAACGGGTAAGCTCGTCATCGATTTGCAACCGGACGGCGATCTGATGTTTGACCTCGGCGCGCTTTGGATGCCGATCAAATACAACATCCCGATGCTGGTGGTCATGTACAACAACCGCGCCTATTACAACGACTGGGCTCATCAGATTCACATGGCGCACCAGCGCGGCACCGATCCGGCGCGCGCTTATATCGGCATGGACCTCGAAGCGCCGCCGCCCGATTTCGCCCACATCGCCAAGGGAATCGGCTGGTATGCGGAAGGCCCGATCGAAGATCCTGCGCAAGTCGGTCCGGCCGTCCGGCGCGCCATCGAGCAGGTTAAGGCCGGCAAGCCGGCGCTGGTCGATGCGATTGTTTGGCGGCGCGGTGAAAACGCGTAGGATCGCTTTCTCACACGCAGGCGCAGAGGACGCCGAGGAAAGTTTGATCAAACCCTCTGCGTTCTCCGTGCCTCTGCGGTGAAATCTGTTTTCCATTTGCCGCACTGAGCCGTTGTCGTTCAGTCAGACATCGAATTAACGTAAGGAGGAAGTTTTAAATGGCAAAACCAGCCACCCCAGTAAACACCGACATCAAGAAATCCGATCGGCGCTGGCAGTCCGATGTCATCGTCGACATGATCAAACGCTACGGCTTCGAATACATTGCGCTCAATCCAGGCGCGAGCTATCGCGGGCTGCACGATTCGCTGGTGAATTACGGCGAGAACAATCCGCCGATGCTGCTCTGCCAGCATGAAAAGATCGCCGTACAGATCGCTCACGGCTATGCGCGCGCCACAGGTAAGCCCATGATCGCCATCGTGCATAACCTGGTCGGTTTGCTGCATGCGCCGATGGGGATCTATTACGCCTACCTCGATCGGGCGCCGGTCTTTATTATCGGCGCCACCGGGCCGATGGCCGAGCCCAAACGCCGCCCGTTCATCGATTGGATCCACACCGCCAACGTCCAAGGCGAAGCGATCCGTAATTTCGTCAAGTGGGATTACCAACCCACCACGGTCGACGGTGTGCCGGGTGCATTTGCCAGAGCGTACTCGGTGATGATGAGCGCGCGCCAGGGCCCCATCTATATGTGCTACGACGCGGGCCTGCAGGAAGCGCAGCTCGATCACGATGTGCCGCTGCCGCCGGCCGATGCCGCCCTCGTTCCCGCGCCAATGGCCGCGGACCCGGCAGCGCTCGAAAAAGCCGCCGATACGTTGGCCGCAGCCAATCGCGTTGCGATCATCGCCGACTTCGCCGCCCGACCGCCGCATGGCTGGAAACACGTCGTCGAATTGGCGGAAACCTTGGGCGCGTCGGTTTGGGACGTGGGCTCGCGGCTCAATTTTCCCAGCGATCATCCGCTCAACCTCACCATGGATCCGGAAGGCTGCTACAAAGACGTCGATGTCGTACTTACGCTCGATATCGCCGACTACGAAAAGCCGACTCACGTGCGCGACATCGCAACGCGCACTGTAGTCAGTATGGTGGCCAAGGACGCTATTTTGATCGATATCGGCTTTACCGACATAGAAATCAGCAAATGGTCGATGGATTATGCCCGAACCTTCTATGCGCACCAGCGCATGACGGCCGATGTCGTGACGGCGACGCCGCAACTCACTAAACTTTTAAAAGAGCGATTCGCAAAAACGCGGGCGCTTGCCGCAAAGATCGCCAAGCGCACAGAGGAAATCGGCAAACGCCACGCGGAAAACCGCGCCAAATGGCGCAAGCAAGCCGAAGACCATTGGGATGCCAAGCCGATGACCGTGCCGCGTCTGGCACTCGAAGTGTGGGACGCAATCAAAGGCGAAGACTGGGTGCTCACCGCGGGAGACTTGGGCACCTGGGGCAATAGACTTTGGAATTTCGACCGGCCCTATTGCCACGCAGGCCGGGAGCTCGGCACCGGCACTCAGATTGGCATCTCGCTGGGCGTCGCGCTGGCGAATAAAGGCAGCGGCCGGCTCGTTGTTGATTTACAACCGGATGGTGACCTGATGTTCGACGCCGGCTCGCTCTGGATCGCAGCCAAATACCAGATCCCGATGCTCGTCGTTATGTTCAACAATCGCGCTTATTACAACGACTGGAACCATCAGCTCGTTCTGGCGAGAAGCCGCGGCACCGATCCGGCGCGCGCCCACATCGGCATGGATCTTTACGGTCCCGATCCGGATTTCGCCGGTCTGGCTCGCTCCATGGGTTGGTATGCCGAGGGGCCGTTCGAAAAAGGCGACGAACTGAAGCCAGCGCTACAGCGCGCCATCGAACAAGTCAAGCAAGGTAAGCCCGCCCTTATCGACGCCGTCTGCGACCGCAGAAACCACGGATAGTATTCAAAGACTCCCCGCGCCAACCATGGTGCGGGGAGTCCTTTGGCTCCGGCGTCAACTGACCAAAACTATAAACTGACTGGGTGCGGGTTTACTCTTCGTGCCACGCAAGCCGGATCTGCGTTAGCGCCATAAGGTATCGTCGAATCAGGAACCAGAACATGGAGATTGCGGCGAAGAGATTGCCGGTTGCCACAGCCAGAGATCCTATGGCTCCCATGAGACTTGGAAAAATGACCGCCGCGAATGTAAAGAGAATGGCCTCGAACAAGAAGAATAATAATAAAATGATAATTCCAAAGTGAGGATTGTGCTCGAACATGGAAAACATCCAGGCGATTACGAGTCCTGCCAGGAGAAAGAGCACAACATGCAATCCGGTGTAGGCAAACACGATGAAGCCATTGACGGAGATCACCTGGTCGGGGCTTTGACCCAGGAACACCACGCTTCCCAGAAGCGACGCCGTGAAGAGCATCCGGCCCCGCGCCGTGTCGAGGATGAAAAACCACACGACAACGACCGCCGCGCCCATCACACCTATAAGAATACCATCTTTTAGGATCGAAGCCGAGCGCTCGTGTATCAGGTTGGGTGAAGACAGTTGGGAAGCGAATCGCGACGAGCTTTCCATAAAACCTCCTCCAATCACCTGGCGCCGCCGCGGTTGCCCGGGCAGTCAATACCGGCCTTGTATTGAGGCCGAACAAATTCCCCACGAAAGCCGAACGTGTCAACACAATTCTAATAATTGTGCCAGCGAAAGTGCCGGACGAAAATCCTTTCCGGCGGGTTGTTCTTCGCGGCGCAATGTTTAGAATGGATCTGTAATTATAGTGAGCAAACCAAGGTGAGCACGCGACTATGAACTGTCCGAAATGCCGTACGCCCAGTCTTAATCCGTTTTCGGTTCAAGGAGTGTCCGTGGATCGTTGCTCGTCATGCGATGGAATCTGGTTCGATGCGCATGAGCTCAGTCGGCTTCTGGCCGAAGACGCTCGCCACGTGGCTTCTTTACGTCGCGGCTCCGTCAAAGAAGAAGTAGTGGGCAAGAGGGGTTTATGCCCGCGAGATGGCTCGGAGTTGTTACGCGTTTACAGTGCCATTGATCGATCCGTCGTCCTTGACGCTTGCGCCGAATGTCGTGGAATTTGGCTTGATGGAGGCGAGTTCCAGAAGCTTTTCACTGCCTCCCAACCGTAGCAGCGGCGGACATAGGCAGAGGAAAAACGATGACACTGTGCCGATCGAGGGGCAAGCCTGGAAGGGCGAGGCACAGAAACAAAAAGCTTTACTGCCGTCTTTGGTACTCGGCTCGGCACTCGCGTTTTTCTCACGCGTTCGCTCCACAAACTCCGCTTGCAAGCTACTCCAGGGCAGAGGCTCATTGCATCGCTCTGGAAGGCTCCCCCCTCGATTGCATCTACGCGAACTATACAGGTTAGATATCTTGCAGAGTTTTGCCTACTCTAAAAAGACTCTTGACGCGGCAGGTTTTCTCTGAGTATGCTCCGCGCCAAATCGCTCTGGCGGAGGTGACTTATGTTCGAGATCGGTGGAAAGCAGATCCCGGCGACACTAGCGGAAATCGCGGATCCTAAACGGTCGGCGCTGCTGCTCTGGGACATGGAATTCGCCATCGCCCCCAACGCTTTTAACTACAACGACATCGTTGCCAATCTGAAAATGCTCTCCGCGCTCGCGCGTGCGCGCGGCGTGCCGGTTTTTTATTCTGTCCAAACCGGTTTCGACTTGCTCAAGGAGGAAGCCGCGGTCTGGGTGCGCGTGCGCATGAAACGGGCGAAGGCCACCCACCCAGGCCAACTCCTTAAAGAAAAGGAAGATCCGAAAGGCCGTGAAATCGTCGCAGAGTTGCACCCCGAGCCGCGAGATATCGTCTTTCAAAAGCGCCGGCCGGATGGTTTTGTCGGCACCGACTTCGAACTGATGTTGCGCAGCAACGACGTGCGTACGATAGTGATCGGCGGCGTCGCCACCGAAGGCGGGATCGAAGGCACGGCGCGCAGCGCACGCAATCTTGGCTACGACGTCGTCGTTCTGAAGGACGGCGTGGGGTCACGAAGCCGCGAGCTTCACGAGCTGGCTTTAAAGCTCATGGAACAAACTCATTTTGACATTGCGGCGGCGAGTGAGATTGCGGAGATCTGGCGACAATAGGCCGCCGCGAGTGGGTGATTTTTCGGCTTGTCCTCTCATTTCGACTCCTCATTGCGCGCGCCAAAACTATAATCCATAACGCGCGTATTACGATCTCGCATCGCAGTGTCCGGTACTACATTCACAGGTGTATGCTTAGCCTTACATTCGTCTTCGGTTTGAATTTTTTTAGACAATTTACGCCTTGAATATGTTATAAGAAACGACATTGAATCATTTCTGGCACGCATATTGATCGACGCTGGTGGATTGACAACTTAGAACTCATGACAAACGAGCCGCATCGGATTTTTTGCTGACTTGTGAGACCTTACCCGCTCGGTCGTCAATAATCCGGAAGAAGCGCGTTTGTATAAGTTGGCAAATCGTTTGGCTCAAGGCTAGCAACCTGGCTTTGACCGACCCTTTAGAATTTTGCGATGGGATTTCACCCGCCATACCCTCCGGTAGGCCGGACGCAAAGCCGCTGTCTACTGATTGTCACGGGCCAAGGTGGCACGGCCGTCAAGCGGATACATACGATATTGGAGGTCGTTTACAGCCACCGCTCGGCGGCGCATGAGGAGGAGGATGTGAGTGCGCTATATCTTTCGTAGAGCATCACCGTTTATCCCGGAGTTCTTTTTCATCGTCTGCGCGGCCTTCGCTATCCAACCTGGCTTCACAAGTGCGGCAACTTTACAGCTCGGTTGGGTTGATAACTCTCAGGACGAAGAGGGTTTCAGTATCGAGCGCAAGGTCGGTGCAAATGGTACATATTCAGTCATCGCCACGGTGGGCGCTAATGTAACAACTTACGCAGATATTAACTTAGCAAATGGCACAATCTACTGTTATCGTGTGAACGCGTTCAACAGCGCCGGCTACTCGCCGTACTCGGCGGAGGTGTGCGGCACCACTCCTACCCCACCGGTGACGCCTCCAGCCACGCAACAGTTCACGCTTACAATAAATCTAATAAACCAGATCACGACAGACGGGACAGGAAATGGAACGGTGGCGAGCAGTCCCACCGGCATCAGTTGCAGCGCCACCTGCTTGGCCTCATACAATAGCGGCACTGTCGTCACTTTAATGGCCACACCGGCTGCTGGTTCGACGTTTGTGGGCTGGAGCGGCACGGGTTGCACTAGTGGCTCGATCACCGTGAATGCCGACAAGACCTGCACGGCCATATTCAGCGCCCAATCTGCGCAGTCATTCACCCTTGCGGTTTCCAAAGCCGGTACTGGCGCTGGAACCGTGACGAGCACTCCGGCCGGTCTTGATTGCGGCCGCACCTGCGCAGCATCATATGACAGCGGAACGCTCGTCGCTCTCATGACCACGCCGGCCGCTGGTTCGACGTTCGCGGGCTGGAGCGGTACCGGTTGTACCAGCGGCTCCATTACCTTGACTTCCTCCACTAACTGTACCGCAACTTTTCAAACCGCGACGACTTCCCTGGCAACAAAGATCGGCGTTTTCCGCCCGGACACCGGAGAATGGTTTTTGGATCGCAGCGGGAACGGCCAATGGGATGGTTGCGACGTGGATGCCTGTATCGCTTCTTTCGGTCAGCCGGATGACCTGCCTGTTGCTGGAAGCTGGAGCGGCAACGGGGCGAGCGAGATCGGCACGTTCAACGCCGCCACAGGTTCATGGCGCCTAGATACTAATGGAAATGGGGTATGGGACGGCTGCGCCGTGGACACTTGCGTTAATGCTTTCGGTCAACCGGGAGATTTACCGGTGACACGAGAACTCAGTCGCCTCAATGGAAGCATCGTCGGAACCTTTACGCCGCGAACGGTAACGTTCGTCAGACGGAAAAAAATAGTCAAGCGAGGTCTCTGGAATTTCGACCTCAACGCGAACAGCTCGTTCGATGGTTGTTCGGCAGACGAATGCGATGTGTTTGGGACATTGGATGCGCTCCCGGTGGTTGGCGACTGGAATGGCACCGGCCAAGAAGAGATCGGCGTTTTCCTCCCCAAGAAAGGATTGTGGTACTTGGATTCTAACGGAAACGGGACTCTCGACAGGTGTCGTGTGGACACCTGTCTTGGTAGGTTTGGCACTAGGGGGGATCTGCCGGTTGTCGGAGATTGGGATGGAACAGGAAAGGTCAGGATCGGCGTTTTCCGTCCCAGTACAGGAGAATGGTTCTTGGACATGAATGGAAACGGCAAATTCGATGGGTGCAAAGTTGATGCGTGCCGGGGTCCATTCGGCCACCCGGGAGACTTGCCGGTAGTAGGAAAGTGGTAACCGCCCGGCTGGCGAAGCAGAAAGAGTTATGGAAACCGGCGAACTCTTAGCGGCTGTTAAAAAGGCTTGATACGGTCAATAGCGCTTATTCACCTTGCCTTTACTCCCGGTTCTGACTCGCCTTCCCAGTCCTGCTATGATACTTGGCAGATTATGGCTCTCCACGTAGTTTCACCCGAAAAGGACAAGGTCCTCTTAGAGCGTATGCAGGCCTTGGGAGTTCGGCAACAGGACGTCGAGGAACACTTTGTTCGGTCCTCGGGGGCTGGCGGTCAGAATGTTAATAAGCTTTCAACCTGTGTTGTGCTCCACCATCGGCCGACCGGCATTCGAGTCAAATGCCAGAAGGAACGGTCGCAGGCTCTTAATCGTTTTCTGGCGCGCAGAATTCTGCTAGACAAAATTGAGGCGAAACAAAAAGGAGTCCAAACCGCCAAAGAACAAGAGATTGCCAAAATCCGCCGTCAGAAACGGAAACGCTCACGGCGCGCCAAGCTTCGGCTGCTCGCTGAGAAGCGCCACCAGGCGGAACGAAAATCTCTTCGCGCCGCCGTTCGACCCGACGCTGACGACTTATGACTCTGCGTATTTCCGGCAAGCCGTCCTTTCCACTCGGCAAAGACTAGGCGCGTCGAATACACCCGCATCCTCTTCTAAGGAAGGGGCTGAGAATCTGATCCAACCCAAAAGGTTCCTGTTCTTCCGGCACCCTCGCACGTGAGTGTACAGGACTTGCGCATTTCGATTGCAATCACGCGCATAATTTGCCGGCTAATGCGGTTGCCGCACGGTTTGCCTTACACACAGCTGTCCTAAGGCTCGCGCCGACTGCCAGATGGGCGATTCGCTCCACCGGTTGCCTCGATTTGTCAACTTTCGTACAAAATTGTCAATGCATGGCTAAGCATTTCGTGCGTAAAAACCCGCGGCTATGACAAACACAGTGGTGATCGAGGCTGGTAAATCGCTCTGAAAGCCGGGCTCGTTTGAGGGTTCGGTCCCCTCACGCAAAAAGAGAAACGCTCGCGGCACGGTGCTTGCTCCTCCTGTCCTTTCAACAATGCGATAAGCGCCTTGCCGTCTTCTCGATTACTCGATCACCCGGCCGTCAGCGGCAAAAAAGTTCCGTTCGATGTTAGAAATCTCGAGTAAGAAGGTCGTATGATATGAACACAGAACTCACTTTATGGTGTCATGTATTACAGCAAGCCATCTGGGACGTCGCCGGAATTAAAGCCAAGCTGCCCCAGAAAGAGATTCCCAGGCTTCAGCGATCAGCCCGGGCTTGGTTTCTGTCATCGGATGAGTCTCCGGGGAGCTTTCTATGGATTTGCCATATTCTTTCATTTGATATCGATGCTGTTCGAAAGCGGGTTCTGACCGCATCGCCTGCTGAGCTAAACGCATTGATCACCGACGCTCCGTCGGCCTTGAGACAGACGTCGACTTTTGACACAACCGTTGAAGCCGAAGGAGATGAAAACAAGGCTGCGGTGGGATTCTGATACACTTGACGTTGGTTGAAGAACTCGACAAGTGCGGCTTCATCGATGGGCTCTACAAACACGCAGAGGGGCGGCGAGAACAAAGGGGAAGTAGACATTTTCTTGCCGCGGGCTTTGCCGGTCGGTCCACTGGTAAGTAAGTGATTCGGTAGTGATGACTCGCTAGGTAGAGACAGAGCTTGAAGACTGAAAGGTGCTCTACTTTCGTGGTCACGATATGATTTCGCTTTGGTGACGCGGCTAAAACTCCCTTGATCGCGGTGTGGATGCTTTCGGTTCCGCCGCTCGTAAAGACGATCTCATCAGGGTGGCTGGTGCCAAAAAGAACAGCGACCGAGTCGCGTGCTTGCTCAATTTTCTCGCGATCCTTAGCCCCCAGTAGATGCGGGCTGGAAGGGTGAGCTTATGGATGGGTAAGGTAGGGCCGCATGGCCGTGAAGACCCTCTCATCCACCCTTGTGGTAGCATAGTTATCGAGATAAATACTTTCCACTATAGTCCCGTAGCTCCTTTAGACTTCAGGTAACTTTTTAGCTCGGTATTGAGGCCCTTTGCACCAGAAAAATCGGCTCCGGCCACGACTGCGCCGTGAAAGACGGTGCCGGCCAGTTTGGCTTTCTTGAAGCTTGCGTTGATCAGCATGGTGTCCGTTAAATCGGCATTTGTTAGATCACTTGCTGCAAGTTTTCCATTACTCAAACGGCAACCTTTAAGGTTGGCTCCTCTAAGATCTAAGTTCGAGAGGTCTATGTAAGAGAGATAAAGATTCCTGAGATCAACACCGGCCAGGCTTTCGTGTTTTTCAATTTTCTGCAGAATAACTCTTACGTACCCATTTCCGCCCGCCATCGGCTTCTCCCCCCAATCGTTATGTAGTTGGCGCACCGCTTACGGCGAAGTGCGCACGCCGGTTCTTTGCCCAACAGGCTTCGTCTTGCTCTTTGCACAAAGGGAGCTCTTCGCCGTAGCTTATGGTCGACAGCCTACTCGGTGCGATCCCCAGATCGCCGAGGTAGCGCTTTACGGCTTCTGCCCTTTTAGCTCCCAATGCGAGGTTATATTCATTGGTTCCACGATCGTCACAATGCCCTTCGACTTGGACCGTGACTTGAGGATTCACTTTCAGCCATGCCGCGTGACCCTTAAGTAGCTCCCTCATATCCGCGCGAAGATCGTAACGATCGAAGTCAAAGTTGACGTCACGAAGAGGACCTTCACCCGCGCTTTTGCCCAAAGTTCCCTTTTGAAGAGCCTCGAGACTTGAGGTTTGCGAAGGCTTCGTGGGTATCGCCTTGGATGGTTCTTGCTTAGTCTCTACCTTCTGTGGCGCGGTTGTCTCCTGGGGCTTAGGGGCTGTCTGCTGGGAACAACCGATGATGAAAGACAATCCTGCGGCAAAAACGATTTTACCAATTAAACCCGACGTAACGTGATGAACCGCTGTGTTCATGCTCCATGCCTCCTTTAGGTGTTAGAAATCTTCATTCGATTTCAGCAGTCCCCGACTAGCGACCACACAAAGATCGAACGAGAAAAATCCGGCCCGCCATTGGCTGCCAAGAGCTGAAAAGACAAGTTAGAAGGTTTCTCCGGCTTCTTCATTGCCGAGCGATTTAGTTTCGCCAGTACCGCGAGAAGTCGCGGGACTCGCCGCCCCTCCCGGCGTGGAAATTACATCGCTAGCTCCGGCAGGAGCCCCCGTCACCGGCCCAGTCACCGCTACCCGTCCCTCTTTTTGCTCACACCCGGCAACGGTGATAGCAAAAATGACCGCCCCTGATGTCAACCGAAAAACGCGGCGCGTATTCAATGGTTTCACCTCGTTTTCTTCTCAAATTAATCAGAAAAACAGCCACGGATTCGCTCCATGACCTCTTGTTGTGTTTGTTCGTCTAAGTTTTGGAAATGCTCTCGGAGTTCTTCGCTGGCTTGCTCAACGGCCTTCGAGTACGGAATCTCAGCGAAAGAAATTAAGTTTGCCAGTACCAGAGCGCGTTTTCTTAGTTCGTCCAATTCGCGTAACCCAAAACTTTCTTCGTAATTTCAACAATGCGTCGTTGGTTTCATTCACGAATGCAGGGCGCGTGCTGCCCTCTTCGTTGCTCGGCTTGGGGCGCTCGCTCGGGAATGAAGCACAAAAGCCCATGGTATGCTCATTCCGGTATGTCATTCTTCGTTAATGTTGATTCATGGCTACCCAACAGGTCATCAACAACCTTTTTTATTTTTGCTCCTTCGACCGGCAGCGATAAAAATGAAGTGGCCCCTTCTTCGAGGGCTCTCATGACTGTCTCGTGCCCTGAATTAGAGGTGGTAACGACGATCGGAATCCCCTTTGCCACAAGGCGACATTCCTGCAATGTAGTTATGTCATTCCTACTTGGATGCCTCAGGTGAACGACAATCAAATGAGGTCGGAATGAATAAACCAAGGCACAGGCTCTTTGCGGTGAATCGCAAGCCATGGCCTTGTACCCTTGGCTTTGAAGGGCGGTGAAGAGCGGGATGTCCGGGTTCTCGCCGATGAACAAAATTCTTGTTCTGACCCCCCGTTCCTTCTTTTTCATTGTGCGCTGTTCCCTCTACGCGTTTTCTTTCAGGCTTCCGGCCGTCCAAGGGCAATTGAAGTTTGAACACCGTGGAGGATTTCTCTAATCGCATTGGGTTTCAGTGGAAGAGGGATAAACCGAAGAGCATGCTTGCCCAACTCGTCCACAAAAGCTCGGATTCGTGACGCGCCGGTGGCAATAATGACCGGCACGCCGTCTGCCAGGGCACGACATTCCTGCAACGCATAAATGTCCCGGCTACTCGATTGCTCGAGATGAAGGATGATTAGATGGGGCCGAATGGGGTAAACAAAACCCCAGGCTTTTTGCGGCGACTCGCAGCTCATAACTTCGTAGCCTTGCTGTTCAAGTCCGCCAATGAGCGGGGTATCCAATTTCTCGTCGATCAATAAAATCTTTTCTTTCTTCTCCGCATATCTTTCTGGCATAGGTAACTTTCAATTCACCCTGGAGCCAATCCAACGTGTTGGGTCAGCCGATCCCTTATTCCGCTAAACGCAAGACTGGGGCCGTTTTCTTGGATTGCGATAAGTTGCTAAAACATCGGTGAAATTTGTGACGGACAAAAATTTAATGGCAACTTTCTAATAGAATTAGAGTCCCGACTGCTGTTTTGGCATTAACGACAAGGAATTAGTCGCGTGGAGTGCAAAAATGGCGCTATATTACGTGTTGGCCCTGGCTTAAGAATGCCGTTTTTGCAGCCATCTGAAATTGACTGTCTTAGAAACCGCTAACAAAAGATTGCCTCGCCCGCCAAGCATGATGCTCAGCCACCTCGCCATGTTCGATTGTCCAGAAAAATCCGCGATGATTTTTTCAGCGCTGCGGGTCACAGCCAAAGCTAGGGTCGTTTCGGACTTGGGTCCAAACCGGTAAGGCCAAATTTCTTTACTTTATGGTGAAGCGTACGGAGGCCTATTCTGAGGACATGCGCAGCCTGTTTTTTGGTTGGAAAATATTCCAGATAACGGCGGATCATTTCTATCTCAACCTCCTCCATGGTTACACCGACTCCGAATCTGATCTCTTTGGCGTCCACGCCGCCGCGAATGTTTGGCGGCACATCACTCACGTCCAAGCTATCCCCTTCCGCCATCAGAACCATGCTTTCCACAACATTCTTAAGCTCTCTGACGTTGCCCGCCCATGGGTACCGTTGTAATCGGACAAGCGCCTCGGGCCTGATTTTGAGATTGGACTTGCCGCTGGTTCTTTCTAATTCCGTCAGAAAAGCTTTGATCAGGTAAGGAATATCATCTTTCCGCTCACGTAACGGAGGCGCCATCAGCGTGACCACTTTGATTCGGTAGTAGAGGTCCTCACGGAATCTTCGATTCCTCACCTCATCCTCCAAATGGACATTGGTAGCCGAGATCAGCCGCAGGTTGGTTTTGACTTTCTTTGTTCCCCCGAGCCTGCGAAATTCCTTACGTTCCAACGCCCGAAGCAATTTGGCTTGCGATCTAAGCCCCATCTCATTGATCTCATCGAGAAACAGAGTGCCCTCGTTAGCGGTTTCAAAAACGCCGATTTTTTTCTCGTTGGCGCCTGTGAAGGCTCCCCGCTCGTGGCCGAACAGCTCATTTTCCAAAAGCTCGTCTGATACGGATGCGCAGTTGACCGGAACGAAGGGGTGGTCTCTTCTCGGGCTCAAGCGATGAATTTCTCGCGCGATAACTTCTTTGCCGGAGCCGCTTTCGCCACAGATGAGAACGTTACCGCCGTAAGGCGCAATCCGTTCTACGAGCGAAAAAAGTTCTCTCATCGCTCGCGAGACTCCGATGACCACGTTTTGCGGTTGAATCGTCTGCGCGGAAGCTTCCACGGCTTCTCGACCCTGTTGTTGGTCCCATCTTCGCAGGGCCGCGCTTACCGAGTCGGTCAAATCTTTTGCAGTGACAGGCTTGGTCAAGAAATCCGCCGCGCCCATCTTCATGGCCTGAATCGCGGAATTCATCGTCCCAAAGGCGGTCACAAAAACGATCGGGCATTCCAGGCCATTTTTTTTGAGCTGCCCGAGAAGGTTGAGGCCGTCGCCGTCAGGGAGTTTGAGCTCGGTAATGACGGCCGAAACTTGGCTGCCGCACGTCATAGAGAAAGCCGTTTTCAACGAACCTGCCTCCAGCACTTCAAAGCGTGCTCTTCTTAGAACGGTGGCCAGGCTCTCACGGCTTTCCTGATGATCTTCAACGATGAGTACTTTGCGGTTGTACATTATTTCTCCGCGGCTATCGCCTGAGGGGCAAAGAGATGATGAAGGCACTGCCCTTGCCGACTGCAGAGGTAAAGGATAGTTGCCCGTGGTGCATCCTTGTGATCTCTAACGCCAGCGCGAGGCCGAGCCCCAATCCGCCCTCTTTAGTGGAAAAGAAAGCGTCAAAGATACGCTCACGATCACGCGGCTGAATTCCTACGCCTTCGTCTTCGACTTTAATCGATACGTTGCCGTTTTTCATCTCCGTGGCAAGAGTAATGGACCCGCTCGAGGGGGAGTTCTCAATCGCGTTGAGGAAAATGTTTAAGATCGCTTGCTTGATCTGTATGGGGTCACCCCGTAGGGCCGGCACATGAGCCTGAAGATTGTTCCTCACGGTGAGTTCCTTTTTGGATGACTCGGGCTTGGCAAAAGCTTCCACATCCCTGACCAGTGCGTTGACGTCAATGGCCGTGATTCGGGGCTTTGGCAGTTCCGAAAGCCGGAGAACGTTACAGAGAAGAGAGTCCAACTCCGCGATTGTGTTTCGCAACCTTCCGAGCCGCTCTCGGATCGTGTCGACATGGATCTCGGCAATCTCATCCTCCAGGTTATCTATGTTCAGCAGCAGGGCGTTAAGCGGGTTACGGATTCTCCGAACGATTTCGTCGACCCTGGGGAGCGCCGAAGTCGATTGTTTTACTCTTTGCGTCACGAGAACACATGAAGGGGATGCGGCACGTGCAGCCCGTTATGGCGTTTCCTGTATATTCGAATATTGCTATATATCTTTGTCTTAATAAATCAAGGGGCGTCGCTGACTCTTGCGGTAAACCCTTGACAGCAGTGCCGACGGTGAGACCTGCCGTGTAGGCCAGGCTGTCCGATGAGGAGCGTTGATTAGAAGTCGCGAAAGAATTTTTGAATCAGACGGTCTACCCAGGCTCGATTTACCGGATCGCGTCACTTGCTTTCTCAACGGTTCGTTTTCACTTATCGCGATGAATGGGCGCTACCTCCCCTTAAGAGTCCACGCCCGATCAGCGTTCGCTCAACCTTGGCATGATAAAGCTTCATTAGCTGGGCCTCCACCCGATCGCCTTCAATGACACCGAGCCCATGAGCGATGGCCTGCAAGGTAGTCATCCGTTCCGGTTTATGTTGAGCGCGCAGCTGAAATGTCGCGAGGTGCGGGGTGCTGATCTTCACCCTTTGTATCTCTTTCAACTCATGATGACGGTAATGAACTTTGCGCGCCTGTCGCCAGGTCCCATCGGGAACGATGAGCTGAATAGGCGTCCCGCCTCGCGCCACCAGTTCCTTGTCCAGTTCCACGGCGTCGTCAGAAGGGTAAAACAAAAACGTCCGATACTCAGGGGTTAGGAGATCACGTAGGTCCAGAGTGTCCCTCGTTTCCCCTCGGATGCGTATTTCGCTATTCACCAATGCTCTTAACGCGAGCAAACCCGTATTGCTGCTTCGCCTCAGTTCTCTATGATGAATCACCAGACAAATCTTAGTGTTCAATTCGATTCTCGGTATCGAGTCGCACATGCACAAGGTCCGGCTCGCTTCACAAATCGGACATGGATCTTTTATTTTTCGGTTACGAGTCAGCTTCAGATTCCTGTGCTTTAACGGGAGGCGCCGTCGTGGAGGTTGCCGTTACCGCGATGGTTCGCCCGGCCGGTAGATGAAAGTTATCCCGGCCTCTTAACCGGTGTGATCTTGTGAGCCATCATGACCGCAACTTTAGCCGACGAGAAAATCGCCATTCGTGACATGGCTGACTTGTGCCTATGTCACCACCGACCCTGACTCCGCTAGCGGATCCACAAGTCGCTTAAGTTGCCGACATTGGGCAGCAATCCCAAAGTAATTCCCATCTGCAGGATCTTGTTCTGCGATTCAAAAAACGAGGGACCCCAAAGATCTGCGAAGTTTTCGCGGTTCTTTACGATCCCGGCAGCGATTTCCTCAGAGGTGCTGAGATTGAAGAATTCCTTCGCGTTAGCTTTGAAGAAGTCTTCATCTTTGCCTGCTTTGATGAGTTTAATCCCGTCGACGTAGGCCCCTCGAAGCGCCTGGACGAGCGCAGGATGCTTTTCCACGGTCTCCTTGAGCATGCCGACAGTCGACTTTAACGGCGGGGCGCCAAATATCTGCGCTAGATCACTATCGAAGTCGAGCAGCACCCGATACTTTCCCGAAAGAACCAGCTTGGTGGTGTAAGGCTCGAACATGTTGATCGCCTCTACGTCACCACGCTCCAGCAGCGCGATGAGCGCACCTGTTTCCGCCGGAATAGCTTGGAAATCTTTTTCGATGTCGAGCTTTTTTTCCTTGGCGATGACTGCGGAGAAGAAATAGGCACCCGTGACTCTGGCGAAGTTGCCGATCTTTTTTCCTTTAAGATCGGCAAGCGTCTTGTACGGGGACTCTTTGCGCACGACCCAGGCGTTTCCAGACCAGATTTGCGGTGTGACTAACCTGATGTTGGTTCCGCTCTTGATCAGGTTAATGGCGGTGCTCGGTTGCATGGCGCTCGCCACGGCTCGTCCAAATTTTACGGCGTTGGCAGCCTCGGTGAAATCCATCCGCATATTTTCGATCTTGAGTCCGTGGTCAGCCGCGATTCCCTTGGCTTCGATGAGCGCGGCGATGTACCCGGTCTGACCGGCGGCGCTGGTTGCAACCGCAACGGTTTGCAAGGCGGCGGCCGCGATCGCGATAGAATCGCACCGACCGATCAGCGCTATAAGGATACCCACCCATAAGAAGGGTAGTGTTTTTTTCATGAGTCTCCTTCCTCCTTCAGGGAGCCGGACACTCGCCCGACGCTTTTACTGTTAAATGTTTTCTCGGCTCATCCGTTTTCTTCCAAAGCCGCAGAGTTCCAATGCATCTCTGTATATCACAGTTCGAATGTCCGGGGAGAAAGCCCGGGCGAATTGTCATTTTAGGATTAAATGGGGCGGCATTGTGCCAATTTGTTCATAATTTGACACGATTTGTACCAGTTGTCAGTTAGCTATCCTGCTAAAAGCTTAGATTTCCAGAGTTTTGTCCTGGTATGTGTTTTGCGGTCTTCCCAATACAAAACCATCAGCGGATACAGCAATAGGGAGAGCAAGCTAACGATCATTCCAATGTTCCAAAACTAGCAACTTGACGATTGCCTACGCGAGGGACAAACAAATAATTTTCTGAAGGCAAAAGCATATGAACGAGATGCTGCTAATTTTTTCAGCGGGCGTAGTGGCAGGAATTGTTATCGGAATTTTGATGGTGCACGAGTAAGTAGACTCACAAATTGCATCCTTTCAACTCCGATAGGGCCTGGCATTGCACTTGCCAAACATTATGCATAAACAACGGAAAAGTAACTGAGCCTTAGGTTAAGAAATCGTCTGCAAAGGGTGACCCCCAGCGCCAATCGAAACTCAAATCCCCTTCAGTTCGCCTCTCGGTCTTTAGGATGTTTGTTTCGCCGTCCATAAGCCAATGCGTATGACCACGAACTCCGCAGGCTTGATGGGCGCAATACCGATTTGGCAGATGAGCCGGCCGTTGTCGATGTCCTCTTGCGTCATCGTCGAGCGGTCGCAACGGACAAAGAAAGCGTGCTCCGGTTTAGCGCCTTGCAGCGCACCCCTTTGCCACTCGTTGAGCAAAAAATCTGATATCGTCGTCCGCACGTTGGCCCACAGCGCTTCACCGTTCGGTTCAAATATCGCCCACTGCAGCCCTCGATCGATTGAAACTTCGATAAAGATCGCCAGCCGTCGGATGTTGACATACTTCCACTCCGGATCGACGCTCCGGCTGCGCGCGCCCCAAAGAACGATTCCTCGGCCGGCGCCACGAAAATCGGCGATGGCGTTCACGCGGCCATCGACAAGCGATTGAAGCTCCTTTTCGCTCAAGCTCAAACTCGGACCTATAATGCCGCGCACCTCGGCTTCCATGCCCGCGGGCGCCTTCCATGGGCCGCGCTCGTTGTCGCCGCGCGCGTAAACCCCGGAGACGTGTCCCGAAGCGGGTAACGAAATTGCAGGAGCGCGTTTGCCCGCCGGAACTTCAAGCCACGGTCCGTAGACGGCGGCATAGCCGCTTTTGATATTGGCTATGATGGGATCGGACCGGCCGAGATCTCGCGCGCCGGCGGGCGCATCGATAAAAACGATTCGGTCGCGTCGCGCCTCGCATTGAGCGACGGCGGCCGCAACAATGGACCGCCGCGAGCTGGTGCGCACGCGCGTGTGCGCCAATTCGGGCAGCACGAGCATCGATATTTCCGCGATCTCTGCAAGGGCCGCGAGGCCGCGGCGTTGAGACGGCTTGGCCTTGCGATAGCCGATAAATTCGCAGGCCGCTACCTTCGCGTTACTGCCGCGTCCGACGCGCGCGATATAGGCTTTGTGCCCGCCATTGTTAAAGAAGCCGCGAACCGCATAAGGCAAGAACCCTTGCCCCGGCGATACCGGCGCGCCAAATATCTTCTCAAACTCCGCCGCGCTCGTCACGAGCCACGGACGATAGGGACCCCGCTTCGTAAAGCCCACGAAGCCGGTAATATCAGTGGACACCCCTTGGATCGGTTGCGGCGCAGCACGGCTCACCGCCGTCGCCGTCGTGCTTTTTAGTCTAGACAATCTTCGCCAATCGCTCCGTTTGTTTTCTCAGCCTTTCGTCTTCCGCCACTCGCTCCGTAAAGCGCGACACTAAGGAACTTACCGTCGCAACGTCTCGACGAAAACATGATGACAGATGCCTCCCCCCTTTGCGACCTCAGCGGTCGTGAGAAAAAATAGCCGATCGCCCTTCGACACGCTCAGGACGAACGGCTAAATACTTGAATTTATATTGCGCGGTCCCATTCGTGGTGAGCCGGTCGAACCATGAACGGATTTTTTCTCACGACCAGCGCCCCCGCGGTGAAAAATCCGATGTTTTTTTTCCTGTTTTGTTGTCGGCACCGAAACTCCGTCGGGTTAAAGAGGGGAGTAGGGAGAAATAGGCCCGACGTCTTGGTAGCATAGAGCTTATTGTTCGATTCTCTGTTGAAGGCAAAGGTCTTTCGGCACTCCGGGCGTCCGAGTTCCGCCGGGTTCTATCGGCCGTCCCGTTTAGAGATTTCTCCTTTTCTTCTCTATGGCGAGTATGATTCCTTATCAAGGCGAGCGGACAGTTCCCGATCGCTAGTTTGCATCTAGCGGATTGAGTCGTTCGCGGGTTAAAGGAACCCTCGGCTGATGGAGCGTAGACGCGAGAAAAGGTTACAGGGTGCCTGCCAGGGCGACGACAGACTCAGCCTCCGGCTTTGTCGATTAGATAGGCGCGCCACGGCGTCCAATAGTACTTTTCCCAGCCTTGGCTGACGCCGGCAAAATCTCCCTCCGCGACGTTGACATGGACGAGTTCGATCCGGGCACCGTCGTTCTCAGACCAGAACGAAAGGGTCAATACCGAGTCGATCGCTTCAGCTGGCCAGTTCGCCGAACGCCAGGTTTGGACGATCAGCTTCTTCGGCTCGATGTGCAGAATGGTGCCGGAAAGCATGCCATCGAAAGCGCGAAACGCACCGCGGGCGCGGGGCTCAAGGGTTACGGGAAATCCGGTAAACGCCGTGTGCGACGCCGGATCGAGATACATGTCGAAGAGTTTATCGGGCGGCGCGGGAAGCGAAGCCGCGATGATAATGTTTCGTGGCATATCAGAAAGCTCCTTTTACGAGGCTTATGACCGGGCTATTACGGTTATCGTGGAGAAACCAAGATTCGAACTCAGAAAGTCGAGAAGGTTGATTCAAACACCGGTTCTTTTTCACTTCACCTCTATCGAAACATCCGTGCTCGAGTCTTTGACGGTAAATTTAGCCTTTTCCCACTGCGGTGGCCCGAAAGTTACCCTCACATTATTTGAAAATCCATAGGGCTCCAGAGGTATCCCCAAAAAGGTTTTATCCATCTTGCCGTTGCTGTTTTCATCATGAAATACCGCGACACCGTAATCCCCATAGGGAACATCGTTGATTTTCCATGTGACCGATTGACCGTCCACGTTAATCGTCGACGAGTATATCGGTTGTTCGCCTAGCCATTTCTCGGACGAATTGAATACGGCGATTTTCACCTGTCCTTTCTCAGAACGAAGCCCGGTAACCTTGAGAATTAGAGTCGCCCGTCCACCTGGCTGTGCCAACGATGACGGGGCAAAACTCACGACCACAGAAAATAGGATAAGGTCCGCAAGTGAAATAATCATTCGGTGGCGCCCAGACGGCATGTTTTTCTCGTATCCCCAGCTCAATAGAAAATGGGTTCTGTATCAATCATCCGCAAGTACAGCTCTTTGACACCACGGCTTCAAAGCCTAAAAAAAAGGGGAACTACCGACAGCGCCAGCCCGACAACAACGAGAAGAACTGTATTCGAAATAAAGTAAGGGAAGGCCATAAGTCCAATGCCACAGAGCAAAGGAACGAAACGTCGCTGCTTCTTTCCGTAGACAAAGTAGGCGAAACCGACCGAACCGAAAACCACTCCCCAAAGCAAGAACGCTGCGCTACCCACTTGTGGCCGCCTTTCTGGTCGTTGAATCAATCAATTGGCTGGTCGATCTATGCTGGCCGCGAGACTCTCTATTGGCCCAGAGTGTATCTTGAGTACCGCCGCTTAGCAAAAAACAATTTCTCGTTGCATTCGCGCGAAACATTTCGGCATTTGTCTGCGGGGCGCCCGGATGAGTTGGCTGATTAGACTTACAAGTAAAAGAATGCCGTTTGTCTTTTGGAACGCGAGAGTCGAGAGAAGAAAGTCGAGACGTAGACTTTAGACCCCTCAAACTCTTCCCCGAATTTCCCGCTATCTGATAAATTTCGATGACCCCAAGGCGACCCCTCAGAAATATTATCTGGCCGTTGTGGCTCGTTGATTCGAGTATGGAACGAAGACACGACCCTGAAGGACAGGAACCGAAAGATTGCAATGATTGTTATTCCCGACCCTGCGCGTCTCCCCTAGTTAGTGTCTCCCGGGCTTCCGCGGTGGCAGTAAACACAGGCGCCGGTGACAGAGCCAACCAGGAAATAGTTCGGCGGGTTTTTCTCAACCGCCACGCGTGCGAGGGCGATATCTCGGCGCAGGGCGTCGAGATTGTGGTCGATGATAGGATGATTTGATGGCCGTCCGCTTGTATTCAACTGGCTGGTGGTTTGTTCCATCGTCGTAAGTAGCTCTACAACCTTCTGACGCTGGAGATCGTTGGTTGAGGTCGGCTCCAGCATCAAAAGCTTCAACTCACGGACTTGCCCCGCCAGTTGCCACATGGTCGAGCGCAACTGCTCCTGCGTAATGTAATTGAACTCCGGTGGATAGGTGTATTGCCGTAGCCAGGCTGGAAATCCAACGCAAGCGGCAAGCGCGCCGCATGCGAGGAAAGTTGCCAGCACATTAAAAAAGCGAACTCTCATTGCTTTCTAATCATTTCCCTGCGACTCGAATGGGTCCAACACGGGCATGGAGAATGGAGAAGACCCTCGTTTGCCTATTCAAGCGGAAGCTCATGCACTCCCATTATTGCGCGCCGCGTTCGTGGATCTCATGTGGCAACGTTATTGGAAAAACTGAACAAAATCAAAAATGAGGCCTGATCTTAAGGGATGCACCTTGATGAGCAGGAATCAGTGGTCGAAGGTTTGCGAGATATTGGAATATCCTTAGCTTTGGATTAAGGGATACGGGGGCACCTTAAGCAATGGCCCCCGCACTCGATGGTGGGAACGGATCTCCACCGTTACCGCCGAAAGCTCTAACTATGGCGTCAATCTCCGAACCGTCCAGAACCTCCTTTTCGAGCAACTTCTCCGCAACTTTATGGAGCAGACGGAGATTAGCCTTTAACAGGTCCTTAGCCCGATGGTAGCTCTCCTGGATAATGCGCCTGACCTCAGTGTCGATCTCTATGGCCGTGTTCTTGGAATAGTCTACTTTCTGCGTAAAATCTCTTCCCAGAAAGATCTCTTCCTCTTTTTTGCCGAAAGTCATTGGCCCTAGCTTTTCGCTCATTCCCCACTCGCAGACCATCCGGTGCGCCAGATCCGTCGCTTTCTCGATATCGTTGCCCGCGCCCGTCGTTATGTGCTCGAGCACAAGCTCTTCGGCC
>JBGPIK010000063.1:0-22024 GCA_041484845.1 Binatia bacterium
CGAAGCAAAAAAGACGCCTTTGGAGATCCAGCCGACCACCGGACAAGAACTGGAAACACTAGCGAAGGAAGTCACGACGCAACCTAAAGAGCTGGTAGCGCGAATGAATAAGTTGATGGGACAATAAACGGGCGCGACACCCTCCGCATTAGGCTCGAATGCGCCGCTGTTCGATGGCAGGGATTTGGCACCAGTAAAGAACCCCGCCCAAAGGGCGGGGCTTTAAAAACCCCTAAAACAATTCCAACTGGGAAACCTGATGTTCTTCGTGCCGATGGTACCGAATATATTTCTTGATGACCTCTGCCGTCACCTGATCGCCCACTGTGCGCGCAAAATACCCATCCTCCCAAAACTCTCCTCCCCACAATTGTCGTCGCAGCTCGGGAAACTCCCCAAAGAGCCGACTAGCCGAAATGCTTTTCAAAATCCCCACAACCTTGGCAATGGCATACTTGGGAGGAAAGTTCAGGACCAGATGCACATGGTCCTTGGCCACTTCCATCTCTTCAATCTCAAACTGAAACTCCTCAGCGATTTCCCGAAACAGCTCTGCGCCACGTTGGCGAATGTCTTCCCGCGTAATCCACTTGCGGTATTTGGGAGCCCAAACCAGATGATATTTCGTATCGTAGACGGCATGGCTGGTACGCTTGATCGTCATGCCACCATGTTAACACAGCCGCGGCCTGCCTTCGGCAGGCAGAACTTTTCCTCCCCGCCCAAAGGGCGGGGCTTCCAAGTTCATTCTAGTGAAATCCGCGCGGCTTTTGTCGAACGTGCGGTCGGGAATGACTCGTATAGCAAGATTAGGCGCGAGAGGAATAATTTTGTTTAACGTGCGCGGATCGTCACTCTCCTCGATAGCCACAGGGAAATCACTTGTGAAAAATGGGCTACTATCAATATCATTTTGCAAAACTTCCCATTTAAAATTCCCAAAAAGAGCTGTCAGCTTCAGGATGTTGACGATATTGATCGCCTGGGGAAACTTCGGATCAATCACAAACGCAATGCTCCCGCTTCGCAGAAGTTCAGTTAAATTTTCACCACCTAAAGCTGGCGGCGGCGGCGAAAATCCACCTTTGGCATCAAGTTCGTACGCTGAATTCTCCAACTGTCTCTTGAGTGGTTCGGAATTAATGCGCATGCCTCCTGGTGAACAGGTGTAGACATAAGCGACAAATCCCGCAATTGTGTAAATGCATTCTGTGTTGATCTTCTTTGTCTTGAGCATGTCCAACGCGGCATCGTATTTTGGTTCTATAACTTTCAGAAATTCCTCAATCGCTCGATCGTTTTGCAAATAGGCATTCGTGCTGCCGTCATTGATGCCGCAGACAACCTTTGAATTCGGCGTGAAGGTCTTTAAATCGCTCTTGCGCATGGCATACATGCGATCACCGAGAACGGGTGAATAGAATTTTCGAAGATGAACTTGGGATACGTAATGGTCGAGCGGCATTAGTGGCGCGTTGGTCGAGAATTTCCCGAACGCCTCTTTAATGATCACAGAAGGGAAGTACGATCCTCCTCGGAGTCGTCGATACTTCTCTCGGCAACCGTGAAAGAGTTTCCTTTGGCCGTCGTCGTATTCGACGATTTTTTTGGTCGTCTCCGACCCTCTGTCTTGTAGTCCGGATGTAGTCCACGCGGTTTTTATGTCTTATTTCTCTGCTTGATTCTCTGATTCAGCGATTGCAGTACCCCGGCGTCCACGGCGGCGATCACGTCGATCGCGGCATCCAGCTCTTCCTCGGTCATGCCCGCTTTCCTTGCGTCCGCAAGGCGTCGTTCCACTCACGGATCGCAAAGCCGCATCGTCGCGACGGCGAGGCCGATGAGCATCTTCTCGCGTTCGCTAAGGCATTCAACCGCGTGAGCATCGCGATAAAAGGTTCGAAAGTCGGCTTTCTTCACGGTCTGATTCCTTTCATGAGGAATAATCGCAGACGTCCCAAGTGTCACCAGCCGCTCCGCCGTTCATCGAGCAAATCTTTCAGGACACTTCCGCGTAGCTTCACCACTCTGCGCTTGGCGAGCCATTTCTTCGGATCTCCAGATCCCCGCCGGATGAGGCCTTTGCGCTCAAGTCTAGCGATACGCTCTCCGTCACAGCAGAATTCGTGAAAGTTGGACTTTTTCAAAGCGCGCTCCTCTCTGGGAATTGGAGTGGTGGAGTCTTGGAATGTTGGAGTACTGGGTTTGAATGCATCACTCCAGTACTCCACTCTCTCGATTCATTCCGGCTTCACTCCGCAGATCAGGCCGTACGAAAAGCTGCCTTTGACGTGCACATGGTCGTCATGTCTGTGCCATGTAAAATAGTTCTTCTTCATTCGCTCCGCCAATTCCGGCGCATCGGTTTCCACCTCTTCCGCCGCCTCCAGCCAGTGGCGGCCGGTGGGAATACCGTCCATTCCTTCTTGATTGAAGGAATAAGACACCACGTTGCTGCGGGGGACGCGGTAGCCTGCTTTGGTGAGCAACCGTTGGATGCTGCTCGCCGTGTGAAAGCGAAAATCAGCGCCGTGCGTGCGGCGGAACACCTGATTGATTTTCGCCTCGAGGGCGATATCCACGGCGTCTTTCGCTTCCTCGATGATCGGATCGAGGACGACGAACCTGGCCCCATTTTTCAAAACGCGCAGCACTTCCTTGACCACACCTTCCGGGTTGCCGAAGTGGTGCAGACTGAACGAGACAAAGGCGCGGTCGAACGAATTCGATTTGAAAGGCAAAGCATCGGCGTCACCGGCGCTCTGGGTGTACATCGGAATCGGATCTTCATGCTGATGGCCGACATCGAGCATTGCAAGAGCCTGATCGACGCCGACGACCCGGCCGGTTTTTAAGCGTTTCGCCACCGGCCGCGCTACTCGACCGGTGCCCGTCGCCAGATCGAGAACCTGTTCATGCCCTTCGAGCGCGAGCAGATCGGCCAACTTCTCGCCCAGCTCGGCGCGAATCTGCGAGGCCCGGCGGTCGAACTCGGCAGCATGCTGCGGGTCGTTGAAGCGCGATCTGTCACTATGCTCGTGTCCGTGTTCGTGTCCATGATGATGGCCATGATCGTGACCAGAGTCGCGAGCGTGCTGATGTGTGTGAGCCCCTTCGTGATCGTCATGCTCGTGTTCGTGCTTGTCCGCATGTTCGTGTTTGTATTCATTCGCCATTATTCTCTATCTCCTCGATTATGGTCCGGTGTTCAGCGCCCGCCTAGCAACCAGGACACCTCAAGCGCACAACCCCCCATCCGATCTCGTTCCTGCGCTCAAGGCTATCTTATAAGAGCCTCTTCTATCGGGGGTGCACTTCCGGTTTCGCCTGGATTCCCGCTTAAAGCATGCGGGAATGACGGTCTTCGGAAAGGGAATCAATTTAACGCCGCAAGCCGCAGAGAAACAGACCCGCAGAGATTAAAAACACAGGGGCGGGTACCTTTCCATTGCTGTTGCCTTTTCTCAGCTGCGCCACCCGAGCATGCGCCTGCCCTCTTCGCTGATCATACTTTCTTGCCAGGGTGGATCATAGACCAACTCGACCTCGACTTCCTTCACCCCTTCCACCCTTCCTATCGCTCGTTTTGCCTGTGCGACCATATAGTTGCCTACAGGACATCCGGAGGCGGTTGTCGTCATCTTGACCGCGACTTTGTCGCCGTCAATCGAGACGTCATAGACAAGCCCGAGATTGACGATATCCGTGGGAATCTCCGGGTCGTAAACTCGTTTGAGCGCATCAAAAACTTGTTCTTTCTCGACTGCCACTATCGATCTCCTTCCGAGTAGGCGGCTTTGTGTCCGATTCTCACCGCACGGATATTATTCGCTAAAAAAAGCAGGATTGCCAATCCATTCAACAGACCTCCCCACATCCGTGCCGGCGACAATTCGGCAAGATCGCCGCCAATACGCAGCAATAACGAAAGGTGAAGCAAAATCAGATGCGCGTAAAAGGAATTCTGGAACGGCATTGAGACATCCATTACCGAGGGCAGAATAACGGGAGCGTGGGCAAAGATCATCACGACGACAAACCCCAAGAAAATCGAATGAAGCATGGCATCGTAGTGAGGTCCGGCGATAAAGTCTCCTGCGTAGATAATCCAGAGAACGCCCGCCGCGAGCAGCCAGAAATATCCTGAAAGCAAAGAAATCGCCATAAATCGCGGCAGGCCGGCGATGCGAATGGTGCGCCAGGCGATGTCCCAGCGCAGCAGCCACAAAGCGATCGCGATGAGACCGGCGCCGGCAACTCGGCTCCCGGGTTCATCGATAGACATACGCGAAAGCCCGAGCACGAAAATCGCGATGGCGAAAAAAAGCAGCAGGCGACTCCCATGGGACAAGCGTCTCAGTCGTGAGAGCTCCAATCGCTCGCCTGCAATCGTGAGGACCAAAAAACCGGCCCACCAGCCGACTGCGCTAAAGTAGGGATATTCACCAAGCCAGAGTATATTACCGACCAGCCACAACAAGGCTCCCAGGCCGATGATCACGAGATAGCTCTCATGCTGATGCCACCAAAGAAAACAAAAAATCGCGAGCAGGATCGCTGAAGAGATGACTGCCAACGATTGGCCCCATCGGGAAGGCAAGCCGGACGACAGCATGATCGCGCTCAGTGCGGCAAATAGTGGCGCGCCGTAAGCCCAGGGTTGCTTCAAAGCGACGGCCCGCTCTAAGCCGATAACCGTTCCAAGAAATCCAACGATCATGAGCGGCCCATGAGTTTCAGGAAACCTAAGATTGGGAACGGCGAGGTTCCAATCCATCCGAACCAGCCCGGCCCAGATCGCAGCGAGAAGCGACAACCCGCCCAATGCCATCAATGGAAATCGAAACGCTTTTAGCAAGGTCATACCTCAAAGCCCTGCGCGACACTCGCGCGTCCGCCCCTGTCGCTACTTTGAACCGTAAAGCTGTTGGACAAAGCCCGAGGCGTCGAGCTCTTTCAAGATTCTCATATCGACAAAGCTTGCGGACTTTAACTCTTTCCATCCGGGAATCGTGTCCGCCATTTGCTCAAAGACCATCTTCATTCCCTCATCCGTCACGTAGGGTATTCGGTCAAACGCATCCTTACTGTAGTAGTCGTACGTATCGCTTAAGATCTTGGCATCTTTTTCTCTTGTGTATTTGCTGATCACCTTGACGGTAAATTCTTTATCCGTCCGGGTCCGATGGATTCCTTCCACATACGCCTTGACGAATTTCCTCGTGGCATCGTAATTCGCTTCGGCAAACTTTTTTCTCGTCACCATGACGTTGGCCGGATATTGCGGCGATATTTTTCGGATGTCCAGCAACTCGTTCATTCCTTTTTCCAGCGCCTTTTGTAGAAAAGGTGGCGAGATGACGCCCGCGTGAATCTTGCGCGTGATTAAGCCGGCGAATAATTCCGCCTGGCCGCCGATCTGCAAAAGGGCAACATCTTTCCCGGCTTTGAGCCCAAAATGGTTCAAGGCATACCTCGCCTCAAAATCAGTGTACGAACCGAATCGGGTCACGCCGAGAGTTTTTCCTTTCAAATCGGAGAATTGTTTTATTTCCGGCAGGCTGATAACCGAATTCACCATCCGGTTGACCTGCCCTGCAACAATGACGAGATCCGCCCCGCCCCATAACTCCGCTCTAAGGCGGTTTCCACGAGGGGAGAGCCCTCGCCCGTTGGGCGAATCATCTTACCTATGGTGAGAGGCCCTTAGAGCGGAGTTATGGCCGCCCTGATTCGCTTGCACGACCGAGCTGGTATTGGACGTGAGAAAATCGATGTCGCCCGCCAACATCGCCTGAATGGCTTTTGACGAGCTGGCGACGTAGATGAAATCCGCCGCCAGTCCGTTCTTTTCCAGGTATCCACCTTCTTTGGTGACCCAGGTAGAGATCATCACTCCGCCGAGCCCGGTATACCCGACGGTTACTTTGGCTTTGTTCTGAGCAAGCGCGTGCGCGGGATAAAAAAGCGCCAGCGCAACGGCGAATATTAATTTCGCGCGAGCTAAAGTAGCAATTCTTCGCATCCACATATTTCTCTTCTCCTGCTCGCTTATAGAACTTCGTGCTCGCAGGCGTCAAACAATTCTTTACGGCTGTGCTTTACCACCGGCACTTGATTCGCGGCATCAAGCGCTTGTTCGTAGGAAATGAACTACCTCGCAGCAAGCTGCGGCGTATCAGAAGGACGCGACGAGAATGATCCCCAAGGCGTCACCCCCGAATGTTTGAATCGGGGGTCCAGTTCCGATTTCGCCTGGATTCCCGCTTAAAGCATGCGGGAATGACGGTCTTCGGAAAGGAAAATCAATTTAACGCAGCAAGCTGTGGAGAATTAGACCGGCAGAGATTAAAACAATAATGTTTTTAGTTAATCCGACTATTTGATTTGAGTTGAACGGGGGGTTCTTTTGGGCTAGATTCGCAGCAAAATTCGTGCTCATGGCCGGCCCGTTCTCGGCCGCAGGATTTGCGTCACGAGCAAGAGGGCGGCACAGGTTGATTAAGTGATGGGTCGTACTTTCCTGGTCGAAAAATTGGCTCCCGCTCCATTGAGAGGCGGGGAACAAACAGAAGGAGGCTAACCATGGCTCGCAAGCGATTTACTCGACGCGATTTCATCAAGACAGCCGGCGTCAGCGCGCTGGCCGCGGGGCTCGGCACTAATCTCATTCTTCCCCACCGATCGTATGGCGCCGGCGCCAAGAAGACGCTCAAGATTCTCCAGTGGGTTCACTTCGTCCCCGCCTTCGACAAATGGTTCAACGAAACCTACGTCAAGGAGTGGGGCCAGAAAAACGACACCGAGGTGATCGTCGACAACATCGGTCTCCCCGGGCTGGGCGCTCGCGCCGCGGCAGAGGCATCCGCCCAGAAAGGCCACGACCTCTTTCTCTTCGAGTGGCCACCGCCATTCTACGAAGATCAGGTGGTAGACATGAGGGATGTCTACGCAGAATGCGAGAAAAAGCACGGCAAGCCCATCGACCTGGCCATCAAGAGCACCTACAACCCGAAGACAAAGAAGTATTTCGGCTTCTCGCCTTCCTTCACGCCGGACCCGATAAACTGGCGCAAAGATCTGTGGGACGACGTCGGGGTCGTGCCTGATAGCTGGGAAAAAATCCTCGACGGCGGCCGCAAGATTAAACAAAAGCACAATATCCCGGTGGGCATCGGACTTGCCCAAGAACTCGATACGGCCATGGCCATGCGCACGATCATGTATGCCCACGGTGCGCACGAACAGGATGCCAACGGCAATCTGACGATTAATTCCAAGAACACCGTCGAGGCCGTAAAGTATGTGAAAGCGCTCTTTCAAGAGACCATGACCCCGGAAGTCTTCACGTGGGACCCGTCGTCCAACAACCGGGCCATGCTGGCCGGCACCGTCTCATTGGCCCTCAACGCGATCTCCATCACTCGCACGGGCGAAAAGGACAACCCGGCTTTCACAGAAAAGATCCACCTCGCCAAGGCGGCAGCCGGCCCCGTGCGCCGGATCGGGCTGGAACATGTGATGGGTGTGTACGTCATCTGGAAGTTCGCCGAAAATATTCCCGGCGCCAAGAAGTTTCTCGTCGACTATGTCGCCAACTTCCGCCAGGCGTTCGTCAACGGCGAGTTTTACGACTTTCCCTGCTTCCAACGCACGGTGCCGGACTTGAAACAACTGCTCAGCAAGGACAGCAAGGCCCAGCCGCCGGACAAGTATATGGTTCTAGAAGATGTCCTCAATTGGGCCACCAACATCGGCTACCCCGGCTATGCCAACGCGGCCATTGACGAGATCTATCAAAAATGGATCATCAACGTTATGTTCGCCAAGGCTGCCCAGGGCGTGCTGAGCCCCGAGGACGCGGTGAAAGAGGCCGAGGCCGAATGCAAACGCATTTGGCAGAAGTGGCGCGACCGGAAGTTGATGTAGGCTCGCCGCCCTTGCCACGGCAGGAACACCGCAACCTACGGTGTTCCTGCCATCGGACATACAAGGTTCCACGATCTTTTTGGCGCCTGACGATCTCGCGGCCGATGGAGTATAACCCGAGAAGAATGCGCGACGCATGGCCACAGTAGAAACACGCGGTATCAAAAAATATTACGGTGATGTTCTCGCCGTGAACGGCGTCGACCTGATAACCAAGGACGGTGAGTTTCTGGTGTTACTCGGTCCATCGGGCTGCGGCAAGACCACTCTCCTGCGCATGATCGCCGGCTTTGAGACGCCGAGCGAGGGCGAGCTGCTAATCGGCGGTGAAGTCGTCAACGATTTACCACCCCGAGCTCGGAAAATCGCCATGGTGTTTCAAAGCTACGCTCTCTACCCGCACATGACGGTGTTCAAAAACATCGCCTTTCCCTTGAAAGCGCAACGGGTGGCGCGATCGGTCATCCCGCAAAAAGTGCAGTGGGCGGCTTCTCTTTTCGGCATCGACCATCTATTGCAACGAAAGCCGCGCGAGCTGTCGGGCGGCGAACGCCAACGGGTCGCCTTGGCCCGTGCTCTGGTGCGCGAGCCGGCAGTCTTCCTGCTTGATGAGCCGCTCTCGAATCTGGACGCGCAACTGCGCGCCTCGGCTCGAGACGAATTACAGCAATTTCAACGGCGGATCGGCACGACGACCATTTACGTGACGCACGATCAAGTGGAGGCGATGGGACTGGGCGATCGCATCGTCGTCATGAAAGCGGGCACCGTGCGCCAGATCGGCACACCGCAAGCCATCTACCATGAGCCGGCCGATACTTTTGTCGCTCGCTTCGTTGGCTCCCCCCCAATGAATCTAGTCCAGCATCTGGACTACATTCTGGGCTTTCGCCCCGAGCACTTTCTCCCCAAAGGAACCCAAAACGGAGCAGCTAAGCCGATCGCGCTTTCTTTCCGAGTTACCCGCGTGGAGTACCTCGGGGCCGACCGCTTGTTGTACGGGACGCTCGGCAGCGGTTTCGCGGACCAGAAAGTCATCGCCCGCTTGCCATCGACGGTGACCGCCAACATCGAGGCGGAGAAAGTCTACGACTTTACCGTGGAGGAAAAAGAGTTTAAATTTTTTGATACCTCCACGGAACTGCGCATCTCGGCTCGTCCCATTTGAGCATGCGGCACACCGACTCTCCCTCACAGATCGCGCCCGCGGCGGCCAATCTGTCCCGCCGTAAACGGTTGGCGGGGTCCATTTTCGATAGCGAGCGCTGGCTCGGGTCGCTCTTGATCGGCCCAGCTGTCCTGTACATCGTGCTGCTGGTGGGACTACCGTTTTTCATGGCGTTTTATTACAGCGTCAGCGACACCATCACGGGCGGCCAGACTCTGCGCTTCGTCGGCTTGCGCAACTTTGCCAACGTGATCGACACACCCAAGTTTCAAACGGCTCTGAAGAACACGTTTGTGTTCGCTCTGCTCTCGCAGGCCGTGATTCTGCTGTTGAGCAATGCCCTCGCGCTTGTGCTGCAAAATGATTTTCGCGGGAAACGGCTGATTCGCTTTTTCATCCTGCTACCCTGGGTAGCGCCGATATCGATCGGAACCATCGCCTGGCTGTGGATCTTCGACTCGACGTACAGCGTGTTGAACTGGACGCTGCGTATGATCGGGGCAATCCATGGACAGGGATTCATGTGGCTCGGCGTGCCGCACCTGGCGATGGGATCGATCATCGCCGTTCACGTGTGGCGCCAGCTTCCGCTGGCCACGGTGATTCTCCTGGCGGGTCTAAGTTCGATCCCCCAAGATATCCACGATGCGGCGAGCGTGGACGGCGCCGGTTTCTGGCGCCATTATTTTCAAGTGACGTTGCCGCTAATTCTACCCATCAGTGTGGTGGTCTTGCTCTTCGGTTTGGTTTTCACGTTTACCGATATGACCATTATTTATAACCTCACCCGCGGCGGACCGTACGACACGACTCAAGTCTTGGCCAGCCTCGCGTTCTATACCGGCATCGCCGGGGGTGATTTGGCTGAAGGCGCCGCCATCTCGCTATTCCTCTTTCCATTGCTCTTGGCTGTGGCGCTGGCTTTTTTGCGCTTCGCGCGCCGAACCGAGGTGACCTGAAATGAACGTCCAGGGAATGAAAAGCGTGGGCGTGCGCGCGGCCGGTGCCGGCATTCTTGGCGCGCTAACGTTTTTTCTCGCCTTCCCCTTCGGTTGGATGCTGATTACGGCGTTCAAGCGAACCGGCGACTTGTACGACCTCAAGCACAACCCCTTTCTCTTTTATCAAGCGCCGACGCTGGAGCACGTCAACCGGCTGTTTACGGATACACTTTACGGACAGTGGCTCATCAATACCGCGTTCGTCGGCGTCCTGGTCGTGCTCATCACGCTAGTTCTTGCCGTCCCCGCCGGTTACGCGTTGGCGCGGCTTACGGGAACCTGGGGAGAAAAGCTGGGAATCGGCATTTTCCTGACCTATCTGGTTCCGCCAACGCTCTTGTTCATTCCGCTCTCACGGGTCGTAGTCAACCTTCACCTCGACGATTCGCTTTGGTCTCTGGTGGTGGTTTACCCGTCCTTCACCGTTCCCTTTTCCACCTGGCTGATGATGGGATTTTTTAAAGCCATCCCCAAGGATGTGGAAGAGGCGGCCATGGTGGACGGCTATAGTCGCTTTGGGGCTTTCATTCGTGTGGTCGTGCCGATCTCGCTTGCCGGAATACTCACCGTTGCGATCTTCAGTTTTACGCTCGTCATGCAGGAGTTCGTCTATGCCGTGACCTTCATTTCCTCGGTGCGCAATATGACATTAAGCGTGGGTGTGCCCACTTTTCTTGTCCATGGCGACGTATACTTCTGGGGCTCGCTCATGGCGGGATGCTTCATCGCCAGTGTCCCCGTTGCCATCCTTTATAACTTCTTCGTCGACCGCTTCATCGCCGGCTTTACCATGGGCGCCATCAAATAAGCTCGAAAAATGGTCCCCGTCTTCCCCGGTCCGTTGTCATAACCGCCGGCACAGGTCGTAGGCACGTAATCGTTTTACCTAGAATGAATAACAGCGCGGCAAGCTGCGGGGTATCAGAACTCCGCGATGAGATTGGTCTTAAAGGCGTCACCCCCGAATGTTCTTATCGGGGGTCCAGTTCCGAACCAGCCTGGATTCCCGCTTAAAGCATGCGGGAATGACGGACTTCGGATAGGCAATTTACTTAACGCAGCAAGCTGCGGGGAATCGACCCACAGAGGTTGAACTAGACGCCGCTTGAGTTGTGTCTACCCCCGCGCCATCTCCTCGATCGTTTTCCACTGCTCGTCGCTCACCTTCATGATCGAAAGACGTCCGAGACGAACCAAATCGAAATTGGCCAACTTCTTTTTAGCTTTGACTTCGGCCAGCGTCACCGGGCGCGGCAAGGGTTTTATCGCTTCAATATCGACTACGAGCGCCTTCGGATCTTTCTTGCTCGGATCGGGATACGCGCCGCCTAGAGCGCGCGCTACTCCAACCGCTTGGCGCTCGTCGCCGGTGTGATAGATCAAAATCAACTCGCCCTTCTTAATGTCCTTCAGGTTTTTTAGCGCGAGATTGTTTGCCACCCCGTCCCATATGGTTTTCTTGTCTTTTTGCAACTGTTGAAACGAATAGACGGACGGTTCCGTTTTGAATAACCAACGATTGGCCATGTGGCTCCTCCTCGTACTTTTCTTTTAGACTTGCACGTTGATAATCTACGCGTCACGGAGCGTAAACATTTTTGGTTCTTTCCTTCTGTTCTCCGCGTCTCCTGACAAACCACGGGTATCGCGGAGTTGATCTGAGAGACACCGAACGCTTCCACCCATCCTACAATTTCCAAATACATCCGAGTGTAGGATGGGTGGGGGCGTTTTAGGCCGATACCCATGCTGTTTTCCACCGAAAACGTGCATGACGTCAAACAAAAAGCTCTTTTTTCGCCGATTCGCAGATCGCGATGACTGCGGGATGTTTGAGCTTACGCTCGACAGAGATCGCGTAGAATCGTTCGCGGACATGGTTCAGGCGGCCAACAAGTCGGACTCTATGCTGCTCTTCCACTTCGCTGTCAATGGCGGAAGGCGCCGCGAACAGTCCTTTGCCCAATTGGCCAAAGACTTTGAGCAGAGCGCTGTCCTCGAACTCGCCGACGATGACCGGCTGAATGTTTTCGTTGTCAAACCATTGATTCAGCGAGCGCCGCATGGCTGTGTTGTCGGTCGGCAGCAAGAAGGGCGCGCCGTCGAGGCTGCGCGGGAAATGGCGGCGGTATTGCGCGGCCGTCTTTCCTGGGGCAAAAATCGACAAGCCGCACTCACCAAGCAAATGATTGAACACCTTCACTTTGATTCCCGAGCCGACGCTGGAATCGGTCAAAACGAGATCCAGCTCGTGCAAAACCAATTGCGCCAGCAGCGACTCGGTCTTTCCCTCATGGCATATGATCCGCAACGGCTGGGCGATCTGAAAGGCGGGCTCCAAGAGTCTCTGCGCAATGAGCTTGGGCATAACATCGGCGACGCCGACGCGAAAGCGCAGCGGTTGTCCGGTCGGACGGCCCTTGAGCGTGTCCATCAACTCCCGGCCCAGACTAAAAATGTCGTCAGCGTAGCGAAACGCCACGCGACCCGTTTCGGTCAAAACCAACCGCCGCCCAATGCGATTAAACAATTTCTCACCCAAACTTTTTTCAAACGCGCTGACCTGCGCGCTGATGGTCGCCTGCGTGAGGCTGAGCTTCTCACCGGCGCGGGCGATGCTGCCCTCCTTCGCGACGGTCCAGAAGTAAAGCAGGTGGTGGTAATTGAGCCATTCCATCGAAACTCATCGTATTTAGAATTTTCCCGATGGTCAATTAAAAATTATGAATTTGCCAATGAATGAGGCGATGTTTAAACTAGCTGCACAACCGCAGACATCGGTCCGGTGGGCCGGAGATTTTCGATTTCGATTACGCCCCCGATAGAGTGAGGAGTCATTCTGTATGTCATTAGAAACCGTCGGAACCCCGCCATTGTGGATCGGTTTCACAGCTTTCGTCCTTCTGATGCTCGTTATAGATCTTGGCGTATTTCATCGCGACGCGCACGAAGTCTCCTTCAAGGAAGCCCTTGCCTGGAGCGCCGTTTGGGTTTCATTAGCGCTGCTGTTCAGCGTCGTTATCTATGTGAGCTTCGGCAGCGCCCGGGGGTTGGAATTTTTAACCGGCTATCTGATTGAGAAGGCGCTTTCCGTCGACAATATTTTTATCTTCGCCGTCATTTTCTCATATTTCTCCGTGCCGCCGGCGTACCAGCATCGCGTGCTGTTCTGGGGCGTTCTCGGCGCGCTTGTGATGCGCGCCCTGTTTATATTTGCCGGCGCCGCGCTGCTGCAAAGATTCCATGGGATTATGTACCTATTCGGCGCGTTCTTGATTTTCACCGGCGTAAGACTCCTGCTTCAAAAGGACGCTGAGATCCACCCCGAGCGCAACCCGCTGTTCAGAATGTTTAAAAGCACGGTTCGGTCCGTCGCCGCCTACGATGACGCTCGCTTCCTTGTTCGTCGAAACGGCGCTTGGTTCGCCACGCCGCTGTTTCTTGTTTTGGTTTCTATCGAGATCACCGACGTGATCTTTGCAGTCGATTCGATTCCGGCGATTTTTGCGGTGACTTCCGATCCCTTTATCGTCTTTACTTCGAACATCTTTGCCATTCTTGGCCTGCGCTCCATGTATTTTCTTTTGGCCGGAGTGATCGATAAGTTCCATTACCTGAAAATCGGTCTTGCGCTCGTTCTCATATTCGTCGGCATTAAAATGATTCTCATGGATATTTACAAAATACCGATTGCGTCTTCGCTGGCGGTGGTCGCTTTCGTTATCGGCGGCGCGATACTGCTGTCGCTGCTCAGGCCCAAGTTGGCAAAATAAACCCAGCGGCTACGTGGCAATAGAGTCGGCTACGCAACATGAACAATCATCTAAACGTTGCGCTAGCTTCTCCGGGACAGCCATGGCCATTCTCATTCTTAGATTTTTTCTAAGCTAACGTAAGAAATTATGAATTTGTCCGGTCTTCCAAACGCGGTTTAAAGTCTTGCCGTGCTTACGGTTTGGAGGATCGGAACCATGACTAACAAGGACAACGTCGGAACGGCCCATACCGACTTTATCACCATTCATTTCGAAGCTGACACGCTCGCATCAGAGCGCTATCAAAGCGTTTTCCAGAGCCCGCAGGTCTCACCCGAGAAACAATTGATGATGGCGGTTCTCGATGATGCCGTCCAGTCGTTTCTGGCCGGTATCAAAGCCCGAAATACCAAAGCACTGCGGCAGTTTGAAGAAGCCCGAATGTGGATCACGGAAATGGACAGCCATTGGATATTCTCGTTCGACTCCATTTGTAATTTACTTGGGCTCGATCCCGATTATCTGCGCAGCGGGTTGCAGAAACTTAAGGCCGAGACGCGCGCCGAACAACGCTCCCGACCCCCAACCGGTAACCGGTTCCCGCATACCGGAACTGCGTCCGGCCGTTCCATTTTACGAATAAAAAGCACTGCAGGGTCGCGCAAGGCTTCTTCACCAAGCTATGAGCCCAGCGCGTAACTCTTCCTGGCCATATGATAAACAAATCGTAGCCTTCTTTTCGTCATTACCGCAAAAGCGGTAATCCAGTGTCCAATTGTTTTTCCTGAATTCCGGCTCGCGCCGGCTTATCGCCAGCTTGGCCCGAATGACGGCTTGGTTATGCAACGAACTTCGGACACTAAAGTAGAATTATTTTTCGTCTTGACCGCCACACGCTTACTCGAGTATCCTTCGATCACTCTATGCAATTGGGTCAAAAGTTTCAGCAGTGTTTTTTCTGCCTGTTAACATCTCTCATCGCGCTCTCGCCCGGCACAGCCTCGGGGCTTGACCGCCTGCGCATTTCTTACTCCGCAATCAATGCGACCCAAGCGTTCCTCTGGGTGGCGCAGGAGAAAAATATTTTTGCCAAATACGGGCTGGAGGGCGAGCTTCTTTATATTAACAGCGGCTCGATGAACATCGCCGCGCTTGTGGGCGGCAGCGTTCAAGTTGCCGGCGGCGGGCCAGTTTCAATCGAAGCGCGGCTAAGGGGCGTAAAGCTAATGATCCTCGGTAATCCGCTCCCTCTGCTCGCCTCGAATCTAATTACCCATCCCGACATCAAGGGCATTCCGGATCTCGCGGGGAAATTCGCCGGCATCTCGCGCTTTGGTTCATCCACCGATCAAGGCTTTCGCTACCTGTTTCGTAAAAACGGTTTAAACGTGGACAAGGACTTAAAGATGCTGCAAATGGGCGGCGACTCAAGCCGCGTGGCAGCGCTCAAGTCGGGGACGATTCAGTACACGTTCCTCGGCGCCGCGGCCACGGATCAGGCGCGAGCGCTCGGCTTCCGCGTGCTCGCGAGCGCGCAGCAAATGGCGATCCCATTCCCGTGGACATCGATCGTGGTCGATGAGAGCTGGCTCAACGGCCACCGCGACCTTACGTACCGCTATCTCAAATGCTCGATCGAATCGATCGTCACCCTGAAACGCAATCGCGCCGACAGCGAGCGCATCATCAGTAAATACATGAAAATCACCGATCCCAAGCTCGCTGCCACGGAATTCGATTTCGTGACGGCGCTGATGCCGGATTATCCCGCCCCGACGTTTGACGGCATTCGTTTGATTCTCGAAAACTTCGGCAAAGAGTATCCGGACGCGCCGCACCGCGATCCAAAGGAGTTCGTGGACGGCTCGTTTATCGAGCGGCTCAAAGCCGAGCATTTCGCGGAAAACTTAAAGCTATAAGCAGAGCTTCGTCGCAGGGCACCGCTGCATTATCCACCGTTAGAGGAAAAACGATGACACTGTGTCGATCGAGAGGTGAGCCTGGAAGAGCGCGGCACTGAGGCAAACAGGTTCAATGCCGTGTTTGGTGCTTGGCTAGGCGCTAGCCTTTTTCTCAGGAGTTCGCTCCACAAACTCAGTTTGCCGGCCGCTCCAAGGCACAGGCGCATTGCCTCGCTCTGGAGGGCTCGTCTCTCGATCGCTCGGGTGAGGGTGATTCTGTCCGCCATAGCCCAGCGCATAGCGAATGCGGACGTCTCGTCTATTGTCTTCGCGATGCAGGGCTTGCGCCGAGTGCTCTGCGCGACTTTCAATTGCGGAATCCGGGTTGAATAACACCCCGTTATTGGATACTCATTCTCAAGCTGTAATTCGGTGGACAATGTCCGGGTTGGCTCGGGCGACTTGTGCCGCGGCGCGCGGCGGCCGACAACAAAATCCGGCAGGAATTGCGCCCCCGACAATGCGCGAAACTACGGAAATTCAAACCCATACGGAAATTCACTACAAAGGAGGGAATCTTTCATGAAGACGACTCCTCGAAGCGCGACGTATTTCATCCGCTCCGCGGCGCTCCCGATCGCGGCGCTGTGTGCAATGCTCGCGGCGGCGCCCGCCGTAGCGGCCGATCCGTACAAGATCAACGTGATCACCTCGCTGACCGGCGGCGCCTCGTTCCTCGGTAAGGGGGAGCAGGCAAGCCTCGATCTGCTGAAAAAATCGGTCAACAAGACCGGCGGAATCAACGGCCGCGACCTCGAGTTCGTGTATTTCGATGACCAGTCCAGCCCACAGACCGCGGTGCAGCTCGCCACGCAGATTATGGCGTCCAACCCGCCGGTGATTCTCGGGCCATCCATCGTCGCCATGTGCAATGCCGCCGGCGCCCTGATGAAGAACGGACCGGTCATGTATTGCCTGTCGCCCGGTATCCATCCACCCAAGGGTAGCTATGTCTTCACCTCGAGCACCTCGACCTACGATCTCGCCAAGGCGCTGATGCGCTATTACCGCATGAAGGGCTGGAAGGACATCGCCATCATGACCAGCTCGGACGCGAGCGGCCAGGACGCCGAGCGCGGCCTGGACGAGGCCGCCGCCCTGCCGGAGAATAAGGACGTCAAGATTGTCGCCCGCGCGCACTTCAACCCGACCGACGTTAGCGTCGCGGCGCAAATCGAGAACATCAAGGCGGCCAAGCCGCAGGCGTTCATCGCCTGGAGCACGGGCGCGCCGATCGCCACCATCTTCAAGGGCATAGTGCAGGCCGGGCTCGACATTCCCACCGGCACCACCGACGGCAACATGACGCATGCGCAGATGAAGAACTACGCCGCGTTCCTGCCGAAGCAGCTCTATATCCCGAGCGCGCTCTGGCCCGCGTACGGGCGCAACCTCGGGGTCGATCCGGCAGTGGAGAAGGCGCAGGAAGCGTACTACGCGGAATTCAAGGCCGCGGGAATCGGGCCCGACCTGCCCGGGTCGATCGGCTGGAACACCGGCTCGATCGTCGTCAACGCGCTGCGCAAGCTCGGCCCGAACGCCAGCGCCACTCAGCTGCGGGATTATCTAGAGAACCTCTCGGGGTACGCCGGCATCGACGGGATGCACGACTTCACCAAGTCGCCCCAGCGCGGGCTTGACCTCAACGACGCCCTGGTGACGCGCTGGGATCCCGCCCAGAACAACTGGATTCCCGTAAGCAAGCCCGGCGGCGCGCCGATCCAATAGCAGACCTCGCCGGGCGCTTGTACCGCAGTGCGTTTTCCGGCTCTCCGCGGAGGTGAGGATGCGCTGCGGCCGGCACGCGCCGCCTTGCCGCATTCTTCGCACGCGATTAAGCCATGGAACAGGCGATACAGATCATTATCGGCGGCTTGCTGCAGGGCAGCGTCTTCGCAATCGTCGCGCTGGGGTTTTCCCTCGTTTTCCGGGTGACCGGCAGCATCAACTTGTCGCAGGGCGCATTCTGCATCGTGGGCGCGCTGGCCATGTATTCCTTCGAGCAGTCGTTTGGCTGGCCGCTCGTCCTCGCCGCCACCGGCGCGCTCGCCGCCACCGCAGCCGCGGGCATGGTGATCGGCGCGGCCACCTTCGTGCCGGCGCTCTCGCGCCTACCGGCGAGCAGCATGCTGATTCTGACTGCGGGCCTGCTCACCTTCCTCGAGGGGCTGTCCCTCGTGATTTGGGGCAGCCAGCCCTACGCCCTACCGCCGTTCTCGGGCGAGGCGCCGGTCACGCTGCTCGGCGTACGCCTGCCGACGCAAGGCTTCTGGATCGCCGGTGCGGTGCTTCTGATCATCCTGGGGATGTGGTACCTGCTCATGCGCACCGCGGTGGGCGAGGCGCTACGCGCGTGCGCGGAGAACCCGACCGCGGCGCGCCTGATGGGTATCGACGTGCCGCGCATGACGCTGATTAGCTTTACCCTTGCCGCCCTTATCGCCGGGATCGGCGGCATTGTGGTCGCACCGATCATCTCGTTCCAATTCGACACTGGGCGCTTCTTCACCATCTCCGGATTCAGCGCGGTGGCGATCGGCGGCCTGGGCTCGTTCGCTGGCGCGGCCGCGGGCGGCGTCGTGCTCGGGGCGGCCGAGCAGCTCGCCGCGGGCTATGTCTCTTCGTTGTTCGCCAACGGCATTGCGCTCGGCCTGCTGATCGTGACTTTGCTGGTGCGTCCCAGCGGACTGTTCACTGCGAAAAGGACACGCCGCGAGGACGTGCGCGACGAGCACCGTCTCTATCACGCCATCGTGCGCCTGCAGGGGCGCGGCGCGCTCGCCTTTGGCGCCATCGCGATTGCCGTGATCGCGGCGCTGCCCTGGGTCGTGCAGGGCGGGCTGATGAGCTCGCTCGTCATCACCGGGATTCTTTTCATCGGCGTGCTCGGACTGGACGTCCTCATGGGCTATACCGGGCAGGTGAGCCTCGGCCAGGCGGGCTTCATGGCGGTGGGCGGCTACACCGCGGCGATCCTCGCCACAAACTACGACTGGCCACCGCTTGCCGGAATCGCGGCAGGCATTATGCTGTCGCTCGCATGCGCGATCGCGCTGTCGCTCGCTACCATGCGCCTGCGCGGCCATTACCTCGCGCTCGCCACGCTCGCCTTCGGTCTACTGGTGGACTCGCTCACCGTCGGCATGACCGAAACGACCGGCGGCCCCTCGGGTTTGGTCGGCGTTCCCTCCTTTTCGATCGGGCCGTACTCCTTCGACACGCCGGTGAAAATGTACTACCTGGTGGCGGCGCTCATCGTCGCGCTGCTGCTAATGCTCCTGGGCGGAATCCGCTCCAGTTTCGGGCGCGCCCTGCAGGCGGTGCGCACCGACCCGACCGCAGCGAGCGCGCTCGGGGTCAACGTGCCGCGCCACAAGATGGCCGCGTTCGCGATCAGCGCCGCGCTCGCGGCGCTTTCCGGAAGCCTGTATGCCTTCTATTTCCACTTCCTGTCTCCCGAGATGGTCGGTACGCAACGCTCGCTTGAGATGATCGCGATGCTGGTGGTGGGCGGCGAAGGCACGCTGATCGGGCCGCTGTTCGGCGTGGCGCTGCTCACACTGCTGCCTACGATCTTCCAGCCGCTGGCGCTCTACAAGACCCTCGCCGAGGGCGCGCTACTGGTGCTCGCGGTGCGCTACCTGCCCGGAGGCATCTTCGGATCGATCTCCCAGCTTCTCACGGGCCGAGCCGCAACAGCGCGCGCTCCCGGCGCGCTCGCCCCACAAGAAGGGGTGCAATGAGCGTCCCGGCCCTCGAAGCGGTAGGTCTCGCCAAATCCTTCGGCGGCCTGTGCGCCGCGAGCGGGGTCTCTTTCTCGGTGTCACACGGAAGCCTCACCGCGCTGATCGGCCCCAACGGCGCCGGCAAAACCACCGTCTTCAATCTAGTCACCAACCTCTATGCGCCGGATGCCGGCGACGTGCGCTTCTACGGCGCGTCGCTCGCCGGACGCTCTCCCGGCGAGATCGCGGCGCTCGGACTGGTTCGGACCTTTCAGGCCGCGCGCATCTTCCCAGGCATGACCACGCTCGAGAACGTGCTCGTCGGCGCGCACCTGCACGTGAGCGCGCGCCCGTGGAGACAGATGCTGTGGACGGCGGCCGCCCGCCGCGAAGAGCGCGAGTTCGCCCGCCGCGCAGAGGCACTGCTTGATCTGGTCGGCCTGTCCGCTTTCCGCGACGCGGCCGCCACCGAATTGCCGATGGGCGCGCAGAAGCTGCTCGAAGTGATTCGCGCGCTTATGGCCCAGCCGCGCTTGGTGCTGCTCGACGAGCCCGCCGCGGGCCTGAACGACGCCGAGACCACCGAGCTCGCGGCCCTGCTGTGCGCGGTGCGTGACAGCGGCACTACCGTGATGGTGGTCGAGCACAACATGTCGCTCGTGATGGGCGTCGCCGACCAGGTGATCGTGCTCGACGCAGGCAGCATCGTCGCCAGCGGCACGCCGCGCGAGATTCAGGGCAACGCGCGCGTCATCGAGGCCTACGTCGGCCGGGAGACGGCGTGATGCTCGAAATCAGGCGGCTCTCGATCGGATACGGCGGGCGCGCGGTCGTGCACGAGATCGATCTCGCGGTTGAGCCGGGCCGGATCGTGGCCCTGGTGGGCGCGAACGGCGCCGGCAAGTCTACGCTGCTCAAGGCGATCTCGGGCCTGCTGCCGCCGCTCGCGGGGCAGATCCTGCTCGACGGAAGTGCCATCGAGCGCCGCACGGCGCGCGAGCGCGTGCTCGCTGGCATCGCGCACGTGCCCGAGGGTCGTCAGGTGTTCGGCGGGCTTACGATCGCCGAGAACCTGCGCTTGGGCGCCTACGCGCACCGCGGCCGCATCGGCGAGGCGGGAATTAACGAGCGGATTTCCAAGGTCTGCGAGCGCTTCCCGCTGCTGCTGGAGCGCACGCACCAGCCGGCCGGCACACTCTCCGGGGGCCAGCAGCAGATGCTCGCCATCGCGCGCGGCCTTATGGCGCAGCCGCGGCTGCTGCTGCTCGACGAGCCCTCACTCGGGCTGTCGCCCATCCTGGTCGCCGAGATCTTCCGCATGATCGAGGAGCTGCGCGCGCAGGGCATCGCTATCCTGCTGTCGGAGCAGAACGCGCGCATGAGCCTTGCCATCGCCGACCATGCCTACGTCATCGAGACCGGCCGCGTGGCTCTCGCCGGACGCGGGCAGGACCTGCTCGGACGCCCCGAGGTGGCCGAGCGCTATCTCGGCGTGGGCAAGGCGGTGGGCACGATCGGCGATCGGCAGCACGACCGGCTCGTCGCCGGCCTGCGCGAAGTGTTTCGCGCCTGAACACCCGTTCCCGAGTGGAAGGAGGAAATTCTCGGGTCGTGCCTGAGTTATTGACTTATTCGTCTCGCTGCTTCCGCCGCGTGGAGACATTTTCGCGTTTGAGTTTTACGTTTTGACTGCTTGGCTTTGCTCAACTATACGGAAACCTGTTTCTGTTTTACCCTTGCAACTTTGATCCGGCCGGCGTTCTTTTCCGCCTGAGCAAGATCGTAATCCATCTGCAGCCCAAGCCAGACTTCGGCGCTGCTGCCAAAGGCTTTGGAAAGCCGTATCGCCATTTCCGGGGAAATTCCGGACTTGCCATTCACGAGGTTGTTGAGAGCCTGCCGCGACATGCCTAGTGCGCGCGCCGCCTCCGTAATGGTGAGGCCGGCAGGCTCAACGCACTCCTGGCGGACAATCCTACCCGGATGCGGGGGGTTCTTCATGCGCATGGTGCGCTCCTTTCTACTACTCACTAGTGGTAATCGATCAAATCGACGTCGAAAGCGTCGCCGCTCTCAAGGCGAAAAATTACACGCCAATTGGCCCGGACCGTCACGCTCCAAAAACCTTTCAGATCACCCTTGAGGGCATGGAGCCGGAAACCCGGAAGATCCATGTCCTTAGGAATGCGGGCTCGGTTCAAGACAGCCAAAATGTTCTGCAGCTTTTCGACGTGATCCGGACGAACACCCTTTGTTTCGTCGTCCACAAAAAGCTTCTTGAGCCCTTTGTGCCTAAAACTCTGAATCACAGAGTAATCATAACACAGACGCTTGACAAGTGGTAATTGTCACCCTTGGGCACATCACGCGCCGCCACGGAATTCGATTTCGTGACGGCGCTGATGCCGGATTATCCCGCCCCGACGTTTGACGGCATTCGCTTGATTCTCGAAAATTTCGGCAAAGAGTATCCGGACGCGCCGCG
>JBGPIK010000064.1:0-21937 GCA_041484845.1 Binatia bacterium
TATACCTCAATGACCGCCGACCAAGCGCAAAGAGTCCTCGACGCCTTTAGGGCCAAATATCCCTTCGTACAGCCCAAGATCTTCCGCGCCGTCGGCGAACGGTTACTGACAAAAATTATGACGGAGGCCCAGGCAGGGAGATATGAGTTTGATGCCGTGCAATCGGCGGAATCCCAGGCTTATTTCCTCAAGAAAAAGAACTTACTGCTTAAGTATGTTTCGCCTGAGGTAAAAAATATTCGCAAACCCTTTTTCGATTCGGAGGGCTACTGGACGGCGGTTTACATCATGCCTAACGTGATCGCCTATAACACGCACATGGTAAAGCGAAACGAGGTGCCTAAGACGGACGAGGATTTATTGAATCCGAAGTGGAAAGGCAAAATCGCCATGGACCCGACGAAGCCTGAGTGGTTCGCCTGGAAGCTCAAGCGCCTGGGCAACGAAAAGGGTCTGGACTATATGAAAAAACTCGGCGCGCAAGAATTCAGACTCTATCCGGGTTTATCTCTCATTACCAATCTCTTAGCCGCCGGCGAATTTCCGCTCGTGCTCAATACCTACTTACACACTGCGGAAGAGATCAAGCGCAAGGGCGGTCCGGTCGATTGGACGGCGCAAGATCCGGTTTTTACCAAGTTTCAGCCGCTAGGCATCGGCGCCAAAGCCCAGCATCCAAACACCGCGAAGCTTTTCACCAATTTCATGTTTTCCGAAGAGGGACAAAAAATCATCGCCTCTTTCGGTCGCGTGCCCACACGCCTTGGCGTGGCAGCAAAGGTCGAAGGCCTCGATAAATTGAAATATGTCATTGACGATATCGGCGCGGGCGACGATTTTAATAAGAATTTCGAGCTCTTTCGCACGATCTTTGGCGCGCCGCGATCCTAGAAAGGACAACAATGAGACCTGCACCCATCCGTTGGCCCAATAACGCAAAGATCGCCGTGAGCTTTTTCGTTGCGTTCGAATCGTTCATTAATTATTCGCAGTATCGCCGCGGCGGCGACAAACCGGACTATGCTTCTCTTGCCTATGGCGAGTACGGTGGCAAAGCGGGTATCTGGCGCATTATGGACACATTGAGCCGCAATAGCGTCAAAGGGACCATCGACACCAATGGCCGAGTCACCGAACAATTTCCAGACGCTCTCAAAGAATTACACGCAGCCGGTCACGAGATTGTCGGTCATGGTTGGGCGAACGACATTTATCTGACATCCCTTGAGCCGGAGAAGGAACGAGAACTTATAAAGCGGACGTTAGACTCTATCGCGTCCGTCACTGGGCAGCGTCCCTGCGGCTGGGTAAGTCCCGGACATCGAATCAACGCGCACACCTTCGACTATCTGGTTGATGAAGGAATCTTTTGGACCGGTGACTTGCCCGGACCTGATATTCCCGAGCACCGCATTATAAACGGCAAACCGCTGGTCATCATGCCGCGGCTCGATTACGCCAACGATCATTCCTTGGTATTTCATCCCAAAAATCCTGCGCGCTTTTATTATGATAGCTTCAAGACGGCTTTCGATTACCTTTACGCCGAAGGCGCGGCAGGATCACCGAAGCTGATTGACGCGTTAGTCCATGCGCACATCGGCGGCCGACCCAACATCATTGGCGTCTTCGAGGAATGTATTCGTTACGCCAAAGGCTTTAAAGACGTTTGGTTCTGCACTAAGGGTGAAATCGCTAAATGGTATCTCGAGCGCTATCACCAGAAATAATAAGAGAGGATCGAAAATGTCCACTGCGGCAATAGTCGAAAAATACATCGAGGGCCTTAGATCGGACGAATTACTCTTGAGGCTTACGTGGGACGAATGGCTGGCGCTCGGGGCGCCGTATGCCGATGGCAAATTTTCCACCCAAGAGCTAACCGTCCGCTACAAACGAAACGGCTACGACTGGGACATGCACGGAACCCTTTTCACTCCTGAGAAAGAGGTAAACCGCGACCGTGCATTTGTGTTTTTCCACGGCGGCGCCGGCAGCGAAAAAATTATGGATCTAACACCGGACGGACGGCCAGGCCTGGCCCGGGTCGTTGCCGGACAGGGATTCCGGGTGCTCACTCTCACCTATCCCGGTCATTATCCGCCCGGAGGCGTTTGGAAGGTCTCTATACCCGAGCGCATGCCTGTGTACCTAATGGACCGCGAATTGCCGCAGGAGGAGATTCTCGACCGCAATCTCAAGTGTACTTTCAACACTATACTTCAGGGCGCGGGTTTACTGACCGACCAGCATCTTGCCGGCCGCGAAATTTTTGCCTTCGGCCATTCCACCGGAGGCCCCATGGCCGCTCACCTGACCCGCTTTTCTGCATTGACAAAGGTCATTGGCCTCGTGGGTTTCGGCACCGGCGGTCCCGATGGCTGGCGCAAAGAATGGCGCGACAAAACCGGCTCGGAAAAATACGTAGAAAAGCCGGTGGACCATGTTTCGCGCCGCTCGCCCGATTCTTTTAAGAACTCCGGATATGTGGATCCACCCGATCTCACGCCGTGGGGCGGCGCCGATGAATATATTCGCCTGATCAGTCCGCTTCGCTCCCAGATGAAAATCAGCCTTTGCGACAATCAACACAACGCCGCGGTCGGCATTCTCGAAGAATACCCTAGGCGAACAGGTCTGCCGCGGCAGGAGTATTTCGATCACCTCCAAGAACCGGATCCCCATTGGTTGAGAACCATCAGAGTCCTTCTTACCGTAGGGGAAAACGATAAAGGCCATTGGGTGAAAGGCGAGCGATTGGAAGACAAGCGCGAAATGTATATGGGTGCGAAATACGCGGCCGTTACCCGGGGAACTCATGTTGTTCTCATTCCGCGTTATGGTCACGTTGGCTACGCCGAGCTTTATAACGAGAAGATCGCCTACCTCTGGCTCTGGGCTTATAAGTCTGGGTATTTTGAAAAGTAGCAGAAAATTCTTTCACCGTTGCGGTCACCGAGGCAATCGGGGCTCGACTCGAAGATCACTGCCGAGCGTTTATTTCGAAAACTTCAAGACCGCCTTCGATCCGATCTATGTCGAAGAGGAAGCGGGAGGTCCAAAGCTCATCGATGGAGAAGTCAACGTACCGGCAGGGTGGTGTAATCGTCAACCCGTGTGGGCTATGCGGAGTTCTATAACGAGAAGATCGCGACGTCTGGCTCTGGGCTGCCAAATCGGGTTATTTCGACAGCTAGAATCATTTCCTGTTTCTGCTGAAATCCTAGAGAGCTGGGCCCCGGTCACCCGGGAGAAGGAATAAAGTCTTTGAAAATCGATTTTCAGAGATTTCTTTTCGCTGCGGTTTTAGCCATCCTTTGCTATCTCGTGATCCCTCCCCTTTTCTTTACCATCCAGTCAAGCTTGTATGTCGCGAAAGGGTTTGAGCCACCGAGCCTTTCGTTGAAGAACTATAAAGATCTCCTCTCCACCCCCGGCACCGGTTCCCTGTTGCTCAACTCCCTCTGGTTTGCTGTTGGCAGTTCGGTGGTAGCCCTGATCATAGGAACTCTCCTGGCCTGGATCGTGGAGAGGACCAACACCCCCTTCAAAAACCTCGCCTATTTGTCAGCATTCACCTCCTTTGCCATTCCAGGGATCATTAAAGTGATCGGGTGGATTCTGCTCTTGGGTCCAGAGAACGGGCTGATTAACGTTTGGCTAAGAGATCTTTTAGGGCTGCAGAAATCGCTCTTCAATATATTTACTATGACGGGCATGATCTTCGTGGAAGGTGTGCTCTGGACCCCTGTGGTTTTTCTTTTTATGGCAGCTCCCTTCCGATCCATGGATCCGTCATTAGAGGAATCCGCCTATATGTCCGGCGCAGGCATTGCAAAAAGTTTCTATCATATAACTCTAAAACTCGGGTTGCCCAGCGTCCTTTCTGTTCTTCTATTAACCTTCGTGAGAGCTGTAGAGGCATTTGAAATTCCCGTACTGGTTGGGATACCCGGCGGAATCATGGTACTGACTACTGAGATCTATTTAAAACTAAAGACCGGGCTTCTCCCTCAATATGGGCCGGCAAGCGCTTATGGGGTTGTATTAATCTTGTTCGTTTCGTTAGGTCTCTATCTTTACTCGAACGCAACGCGCCAGGCGCAAAAATTCTACACCATAACAGGGAAGGGATTCCGGCCCCGATTGATAGACGTAGGGAAATGGCGTTATTTTACCGTCGCCTTGATTTTCGTCCTCCCCATATTGCTGGTCTTGCCCATGTTGGTTCTCCTCTGGAGCTCGGTTCTACCCTACTACGTAAAACCATCGGCCGAAGCCCTCTCGGCCATCACCTTGGCGAATTACTTCTCCGCCTTTCAGAGCACCAACGTCGTAGGCGCCCTAAAGAACAGTCTTTTTATCAGTCTAGTGAGCGCCACGGCGACCATGCTGCTCACTTCCATAACGGCCTGGCTAATCATCAGGACAAATATTCGAGGAAAGTGGATACTCGATCATCTGGCCTCTTTCACCCTATCTTTCCCGAGCGTTGTCCTGGGAGTGGCCCTGTTGCTCACCTATCTAAAACTGCCCGTTCCGATTTACGGCACCATCTGGATTCTGGTGGTCGCTTATATTACCCGGTATATCCCCTATGGCATCCGCTATTGCTCCCCGGGACTGCTGCAGATCAACAAGGAATTAGAGGAGAGCGCTCAGATGAGCGGCGCCCCTTGGGGGGTAGTCTTCCGAAAAATCGTCATCCCTTTAATGATGCCCTCCCTTTTCGCGGGATGGATTTACATATTCCTTTTAAGCGTCAGGGAGCTTACAGTCGCGCTGATGCTCTATAGCCCCGGCTCGCAAGTAATTTCGGTCATCATTTTCGAGATGTGGGATTTTGGCAAGACAGGAGAGCTCGCTGCCTTTAGCGTCTCTATTTGTTTGATACTGGTGACCATCGCAGCGATGTTTCACAAGCTCAGCAAGCGTTATGGTCTGCAGATTTAGTCGTAAGGGATAATGGCTGTATGCTCGTCGTGCAAAACCTCTACAAGTCATTCGCGACTGACTTCGGCGCCGTCAAAGCAGTAGACCGAATCAGCTTCGAAGTGCCGCAGGGAGCCTTCTTCAGCCTGCTTGGACCCAGCGGCTGCGGAAAGACCACGACTCTACGCTGTATCGCCGGCCTTGATCGACCTGAGCAAGGCGAGATCAAGGTTGACGGAGCCGTGGTGTTTTCATCGAATCAAAAAATTCTTGTACCGCCACACCAGCGCAACATCGGCATGGTTTTCCAATCTTACGCTATCTGGCCGCATATGAATGTTTTCGATAACGTCGCTTTTCCTTTACGAATCGGTCAGAAAGTCCCACGACGTTATGTCAACGAAAAGGTGCAAAAAGCATTGGCTTTGGTCCATCTCGAAGATCTTGGAAACAGGCCCGCAACCAATCTGAGCGGCGGGCAGCAGCAGCGGCTTGCTCTCGCCAGAGCCGTTGTCCGCGAACCCAAGCTGCTTCTGCTCGATGAACCCTTGAGCAATCTAGACGCGAAGCTGCGTGATGAGATGCGCATTGAATTAAAAAGAGTGCAGCGGACGCTGGGCCTAACGACCGTCTACGTCACCCATGATCAGACGGAGGCTCTCTCGATGTCAGACACCGTAGCGGTCATGAATAACGGTAGAATCATTCAGGTCGATGAACCCAAGCGGATATATGAGCATCCGGTCAATCAGTTTGTAGCCGATTTTATCGGCGCGGCTAATTTGATACCGGGTACTCTCGTTGCCACCAACGGCGACGGTTTTGTGGTGGAAACTCCCTATGGGACCTTGGAATGCGCCAATTTAGAACACGGAAAGACTGGAAGCAAAGTTTTGTTTGCTGTCAAGCCTGAGGATATACAGCTCTTCTCCAATCCCTCAGAGAGTCTGTTCCCGGGCTGGGCGGCCACGGTGGAACAACTCTCCTTTTTGGGTGGTTTTGTAGACTACCGAATCTCGGTAGGCGATTTGATGCTGCGAGCGAGGGTGCATCCGTCAATATACTTCCGAGCCGGAGAAAAAGTGCATCTAAGCTTCCAATCCCATCGCTGCTCCGTCATAGCGCGCGAGAATTCGTAACGCAGGAGCGCAGAAACACCATGAGTGGACACATCCTGATAACAAAACTGCTGGAGAATCGGTTGAGGTCGCAATGCTTCATCGGTTGGCTGCTTACACTTGCTTTCGTTTTTGTGTTTGCGGTTAAAACCGCAGAGGCGGCTAGCAAACCTCTTGGGCTTGCAGAACTCGCTCTCTATCGCTCGGCTGATAGAACGCAGCGTTTGCTGGAAGGCGCCAAACGAGAAGGGCAACTGACATTTTACAATTCGCTCACATCGCTGGCCGCCGCCGGCCAGGCATTCGAGAAGAAATACCCCTTCATCAAAGTCTCCATTTGGCGCAGCGACTCGACGATGTTGATCAAGCGGGTCACGGAAGAACACGCCTCGGGACGGTTGCTGGCCGATGTCGTTGAAACCAGCGGAGCGGCTATGGCCCTTCTGCACCGAACGGGCGTTTTCCAGGAGTATTATTCGCCCGAGGTCTCGGCCTACTCCGATGAAGTTAAAGCGAAGGGCAGATCCGGCGTTTATTATTTAGCCGATCGAGAGAATTACACGAGCCTCGGCTTCAACACGAACCTGATCACTCCCGCCGAAGCGCCGAAAACCTATAAGGATCTTCTCGATCCGAAATGGAAAGGGCGAATGTCGCTTGCGGGAACGTCCACCGGCGTTCACTGGGTCGGAAATGTTCTCAACGTAATGGGACGCGAGTATCTGGATAAATTCGCCGCTCAGGATGTCAACGTACAGAACATGGCGGCGGTCGCCCTGGCCGGTCTGGTGGTCTCCGGCGAAGTGCCGCTCTCGCCAACCACTCAGGACTCCAACATCTTCACTGCACGAAAAACCGGAGCGCCGGTGGAATGGCGCCCGCTGGAGCCGGTGGTCGCCAATCTCGGCTCGGCGGGAATGACTACGAAGGCGCCCCATCCCCACGCCGCGCTTCTCTTTCTGGATTACCTACTGTCGAAAGAGGGGCAAAAAGTCTTGATCGAGCAGGGACTGAGCACGCCACGCGAAGACATCGGCTCTTTAGAACACAAATTCAAGAAGACGTATCTCGAATCAAAATATTCACTCGAAGAGTTTGATAAGAAATTCAACGAATGGGAACAGCTGCTGAGACAGCTGTTTCTTAGAAAACGATAAAGATCTGCGATCGCGCGGTTTATCAAAGCGCATAGAAATCTACTTGCACGTTCTAAAGGAGGATAGATGAGTAAGCCAATAACTTTTGAATTGCCCAACAAGGCCAAAATAGCGGTGAGTTTTTTTGTCGCCCTTGAAGCCTTCCTTAAGCACTCGCAATACCGTCAGAGCGGCGACAAGCCTGATTACGCTTCGCTCGCATTCGGAGACTATGGTGGAAAGGTTGGGATCTGGCGGATCATGGATGCCCTCAAGAAGTACGGAGTAAGAGGGACGATCGATACCAACGGGCTAGCGGCGCAAAAATATCCCGATGCCGTCCGCCAACTATATAAAGACGGCCATGAGATCGTCGGACACGGCTGGGCCAATGATATCCCTCTGGAAACCATAGATTCGGAAAAAGAAAAAAAAGTCATCAAAGACACCTTGGATAGCTTGGCATCCGTGACCGGAGCGCGGCCCATTGGCTGGGTGAGTCCCGGGCACAGGATTACAGATCAGACCTGCAAGTTCCTGGTGGACGAATCGATCATTTGGAATGGCGATCTGCCCGGAGATGATCTGCCGTTCCATCAGACGATCGATGGCAAGCCCCTGGTGTTCATGCCGCGATTAGATTACGCCAATGATCTTTCGCTGGTGTTCCGCCCTAAGAATCACCCCAGCATCTATTTCGACAGCTTTAAGATCGCCTTCGATCAACTCTACGCCGAGGGCGCCGCCGGCAGCCCGAAACTCGTCGATTGTCTGGTTCATGCCCACATCGGCGGGAGGCCGAACATGATCGCCGTCTTCGACCAATGCATTGCCTACGCCAAGAGCTTTTCCGATGTCTGGTTCTGCACCAAGGGTGAGATCGCTAAATGGTACCTGGAACGGCAGGGTAGGTAACGGTTCTTCACCCGAAGGGAAACGCCATGAGTGCAGATGAAAAAGCAAGCAGCTGCAAAACGGACGCATGGGATTATATCGATCGCAACGCGGCGGAAATTGCCAAGATAGGCGATGCGGTTTTTTATTTCGCGGAACTCGGAATGCAGGAGTTCAGGACTTCCGAATTTACCGCCGATGCATTGCGTAAGGCGGGATTCGATGTGAAGGCCGGGATCTCAGGAATACCGCCGGCCTGGATGGCGACTTGGGGTTCCGGCGGCCCCGTTATTGGAGTTCACTGCGAAGCGGACGCTATTCCAAAGGCATCGCAGATGCCGGGGATGGCAGAGGAACGGCCGCTGATCGAGGGCGGGGCGCCGGGGCATGCGGAAGGACATAACACCAATATTGCAGTCATGGTCGGCGCTGCTGTGGCCGCCAAGGAGGCGATGGAGAAGAACAATATTAAGGGCACGATCAAATTATTTTTCGCCCCTGCCGAAGAGCAGAATATCTCTCGCCCTTATTTTTTGCGGGACGGATACATGGATGACATCGATGCCATATTTCACCCGCACGTGGGAAAAGATTTGTCTACTACCTACGGCATACGCCAGTACGGCGTCATCTCTGCGGAATTCGCCTTTCACGGAAAGGGCGCCCACAGCGCGGTCAATCCATGGTTGGGCAGGAACGCCTTGGACGCCGTTGTCCTGATGGACGTCGGATGGGGCATGATGCGACAGCAGTTGGAACCGTCTCAGAGAAGCCATCGCGTCATTCTCAATGGAGGAGACCAGCCCAATCAGATACCCAGCTCGACGAAAGCGTGGTGGTGGTTTAGAGACGAGGATATGGACCTGGCAAATGCGCATTTTGAAAAGGCGAAAAAGATTGCGGAGGGTGCCGCCATCATGACCGGCTGCACGTACGAGACTAATGTTATCTCGACCTGCTGGCCCACCCGCGCCAATCAGGCGATGGCTGAGATGATTCAGAAAAACATTGAACGGGTGGGCATGCCGCGATGGTCCGGTGAAGAGCAGCGTCTGGCGAAAGAGGTTCAGACAAAGATTAAAGCGCCGCCAGTCGGACTGCAGACCGCGATCGCCCCCCTCAAACCTGCAAAACAAAATACGTCGTGCAACGATTCTGGCTCGGTGTCGTGGGCCATTCCCACCGGAAGAATAAACTTGCCGACCAATATCCCCGGATGCCAGGCGCACACATGGTCCGCTGCCGTTTCTCTGACAACGAGCATTGCTCACAAAGGCGAAGTCAGCGGCGCGAAGGTTTTGGCCGCCAGCATGATTGACCTGTTTATTGATGAGGGAGTGGTGGCCAAGGTCAAAGAGAGTTTTGCCAACGAAATCGGCGAGAAAAAGTATTTTAATATTCTACCAAAGGAGCAGAAGCCGCCGACGGACCTAAATAGCAACGAAATGGAACGCTGGCGCCCGGCGATGGAAAGCCATTACGTCAAGGAAAAAGTACACTGGTCATGATCACAGTCCGAACGAGCTAGGTGAGTGACAAGAAAGGGGCAATCCAGATGTCCTCCACAAATGCTGTGAAGAGATGGAACTGGGGCCGGCTGCAAACTCGTGCGCTAGTCGCTATAGCCGGGCTGTTGGTGTGGCCGCAAAGCGGCTGGCCGGCGGCCAAGCCAGTCACGGTTGCCGAGATTGCCCTTTATCAAGGTCGTGATCGGGAGAAGCTGCTGGTCGAAGGCGCGAAGAAAGAGGCCCAGGTGTTCTTCTATAACTCCAACACTTGGCTCTCCACCGTCGCTGAAGAGTTTGAAAAGAAATATCCCTTCATCAAAGTTTCCGTCTGGCGCAGCGACTCTAAGAATATTGTTAAGAGAGTGATGGAGGAGTACGCGTCCGGTCGCTTCCTCGCTGACGTGGTAGAGACAACCGACGCGAGTCTCGACATTTTAAAGCGCAAAGGAATTTTTCAAGAGTACTACTCCCCCGAATCGGCCGCGTACAATGACGAAGTGAAGGGAAAGGGGAAGCAGGGGGTTTTTTATCTGGCGGATCGAGAAATCTACATCGGCTTGGGCTTCAATACCAAGCTCGTACCCTTAGCTGACGCGCCCAAGACGTACAAAGATCTGCTCGATCCAAAATGGAAAGGTAAAATGACGCTGACCAACACGGACACCGGGATACGGTGGATAGGAAATGCCGAGACCGTGATGGGGCGCGACTATCTTGAGAAAATGAGCCGACAGGAAGTTAGAGTTCAAAACGTCGCCGCTGCCGCTGTCGCGGGGCTCATCGTTTCCGGGGAAGCGCCGATGTCGCCCACGATCTTTAATTCCAACATCTACACGGCCAAGGAAACCGGCGCCCCCGTTGAGTGGCGGCCATTGGAGCCGGTCGTAGCGAATATCGGATCTTCCGGCCTGACCAGCAACTCCCCGCATCCGCATGCTGCGCTTTTGTTCCTCGATTACCTTCACTCTCGGGAAGGACAAAGGGTCGTCATGAAAGGCGGATTGGGGTCTCCGCGGGAAGATGTCGGTTCTTTGGAACAGAAGTTCAAAAAGACCTATTTTGAAAGCCGGTACTCGCTCGAAGAGTTCGACAAGAAATTCAACGAATGGGAAGATTTGATGAAGCAGCTCTTCATTCGAAAGAGATAAGGAGTGTCTGAGAGATGAGCCAAAGAAAAATGACCTCGATTGCAATCCCATGCCCACGCGCCTCAAAAAATGTTTTCGCGCGAGCAGCCCTCGTCTCAGCGCTTGCGGCCAGCATGATCCTGTACGCAGTCCAAGGAGCCATCGCGGCGGCCGGCAAGCCGGCGACTGTCGCTGAGATCGCCCTATACCAGGGAGCTGATAGAGAGCAGTTATTGATTGAGGGAGCGAAAAAAGAGGGCCAGGTCATTTTCTACAACATCAATACCTGGCTCTCCACCGTAGCGCAGGAATTCGAAAAGAAATATCCGTTCGTCAAGGTTTCTGTCTGGCGCAGCGACTCGAAAACTGTGCTCAAGCGGGTCACTGAGGAATATGCATCGGGACGCTACCTGGCGGACGTCATTGACGTCACGTTTGGAGGCGTAGCCTTGCTCCATAAGATGGGCATTTTTCAGGAGTACTATTCACCTGAAATGGCCGCCTATACAGATGAAGTGAAAGCAAAAGGAAAAACCGGAGTTTACTACTTGCCCGACTTAGAGCTCTACATAGGCCTGGGCTTCAACACCAAGCTCGTACCGGCAGCAGACGCACCGAAAACTTACAAGGATTTGCTTGATTCCAAATGGAAGGGAAGGATCTCCTTTGCCGGCACCTCCACCGGCAGCCAATGGATAGGCAATTCCCTGAACGTCATGGGCCGAGAATATTTGGAAAAAATGGGTGCTCAGGATGTGAAAGTCCAGAATATTTCGGGCGCTGCCATTGCAGGCTTAATTGTCTCGGGAGAAGTCCCCCTTTCGCCCACGATATACGAATCCAATATTCTCACTGCCAAGGAAAAGGGAGGGCCGGTTGACTGGCGGCCGCTGGAGCCGGTGGTAGCGAACGTCGGCTCTTCGGGGATGACAACCAAAGCGCCCCATCCTCATGCCGCGCTGCTCTTTCTCGACTATGTCCATTCCAAAGAAGGGCAAAAAGTGATGATGAAGGGAGGGTTGGGGTCTCCGCGAGAAGACATCGGTTCTCTAGAGCGAAAGTTCAAGAAGACCTATCTTGAAGCTCAATACTCCCTCGATGATTTGGAAAAGAAAATTGCCGAGTGGGAAGAACTGATGAAACGGGTTTTTATCAAGAGAAAATAATAAGAAAGGCAGGAAAGTCAATGTTGTTCACGGATCGACCCGAACGGGACTACCCCCTGCCGCGTCTAATCTGCACGCTAGCCGCCTCCGCCTTGTTGTTCTTCTCCGCCGGGACAGCATCGACGGCCGGCAAACCAACGACCGTCGCCGAAATCGCTCTTTATCAGGGACCGGACAGAGAGCAGCTGTTGATTGAAGGGGCCAAGAGGGAAGGTCTCGTCACGTTTTACAACTCTAACACCTGGCTTTCGACCGTGGCTGAGGCATTTGAAAAGAAATACCCCTTCGTCAAAGTTTCTATCTGGCGGAGCGAGAGTCCAAGTTTGTTGAAGAGAATTTTGGAAGAGTATGCTTCAGGCCGCTCTCTTGCGGACGTCGTAGAAAGCAGCACCGGCATGGACATTTTCCAAAGGAAAGGAATCCTTCAGGAATATTTTTCACCTGAGACGGCCGCCTATGGAGATGAAGCGAAGGCTAAAGGAAAAAACGGGGTCTACCATATGACGGATCGAGAAATCTATATTAGCCTGGGTTTTAATACCAAGCTGGTACCCCCGGGAGACGCTCCGAAGAACTATAAAGATCTCGTTAATCCCAAATGGAAGGGAAAGATATCCCTGGCCGGAGGCGCCACCGGGCCTAGATGGGTAGGACATGTCCTGAATGTGATGGGTCGGGAGTACCTGGAGAAAATGAGAGGTCAGGATGTAAAGGTCCAGAATATTTCGGGTGCTGCTCTGGCGGGCCTCATCGTTTCCGGCGAAGTCCCGCTCTCCCCTACTATCTTCGACTCTAATATCTTCACCGCTAAAAAGACGGGCGCTTCGGTTGAATGGCGAGCGTTGGAGCCGGTGATTGCGAGCAATGGAACTTCGGGAATGATGACCAATGCTCCCCATCCCCACGCTGCGCTCCTGTTCCTGGACTATCTCCATTCCCGGGAGGGACAGCAGGTGGTCATGAGAGGCGGGCTGAGTTCTGCCCGGGAGGATATCGGATCTTCAGAGCGGAAGTTCAAGAAGACCTATCAGGAAGCTCAATACTCATCCGAAGAGTTCGAAAAAAAATTTACTGAGTGGGAAGAGCTGATGAGGCAGCTCTTCATCAGGAAAAACTGACAAGAAAGCAGGGAAATAAATGTTCTCCAAAAGTGGACGCAAATGGCAGTCAGTCCTGCCATGCTCAATTCTTACGACGATACTCTTCGGACTGCTTCTGTATACCGCGACCGGATGGACGGCCAGCAAACCCACGACCGTTTCCGAGATTGCCCTCTACCGCGGGCCTGACAGAGAGCAGATCCTCATCGAAGGGACGAAAAGGGAGCGGCAACTGGTTTTCTACAACTCACTCACCACACTCGAAGCGGTAGCTCAGGAGTTCGAAAAAAAATATCCCTTCATTAAGGTTTCCACATGGCGCAGCGAATCGCCAGATCTGATTAAAAAAGTAACGGAGGAATACGCATCGGGACGCTATCTGGTCGACGTGATCGAGACCAGCGGCGGAGCCATGGCGATTCTGCAAAAAAAGAACATTTTTCAGGAGTATTACACCCCGGACGCCGCCGCTTACGCCGACGAAGTCAAAGAGAAAGGAAAAAACGGCGTCTACTATCTGGCCGATCGAGAAAACTACACCGGCCTCGGGTTTAATACAAAGCTGGTACCATTGGCGGAGGCGCCCAAGAACTATAGGGATCTTATCGACCCCCGCTGGAAAGGAAAAATGACCCTTGCCGGCGGTTCCGTCGGACCGCGTTGGATTGGAAATGTGCTCAATGTCATGGGGCGTGACTATGTCGAGAAGCTAAGCCAGCAGGATATAAAAGTGCAAAATGTAGCGCCTGCGGCGTTGATCCATCAGGTGATCGCCGGTGAGATCCCGCTCTCTCCCACAATTCAAGACTCCAATGTCTTTACCGCAAAGCAAACCGGCGCACCTGTGGAATGGCGGGGGCTGGAGCCAGTGCTGGCGAATCTGGGCTCCTCCGGGATAATCACCAAGTCCCCTCATCCCCACGCATCGCTTCTCTTTCTCGACTATCTCCACTCAAAGGAAGGGCAAGCGGTTTTGATCAAAGGCGGATTGAGCTCGCCGCGTGAAGATGTCGGCTCTTTACAGCAGAGATTTAAAAAGAGCTATATCGAAACTCAATATTCGCTGGAAGAATTCGAAAAGCGGTTCAACGAGTGGCAGGAATTGATGAGACAACTCTTTGTCAGGAAACGGTAGCGGCAAAAATGATGAGCAGACATCCGGATAATATTACGGTTGTAGGCGCCGGTGGAATCGGGGGGACCGTGGCAGCGTTTCTCGCCGCCGCGGGTGAAAAAGTCACCCTCGTCGACAAATCCGTTCCCCATATGGAGGCGATCCGCGCCCGCGGTCTGCTAGTGGACGGAATCTTCGGCGAACAGCGGCCGGCGGTTGACCGCATTCTGTTTCCGCAGGAGCTGCAATCTCCACTCGACCTGGTGATACTCGCGGTAAAATCCCAAGATACTGAAGAAGCCCTGGCCGCGATCGCCCCTCTTCTTTCGGAACACGGGGCGATCGTGTCGCTGCAAAACGGACTGAACGCGAGATCGATTGCAGAACGGGTTGGTTCATCGCGAACCGTCGGTGGCATGGTGCATATGGTCGCGGATCACATCGGCCCCGGCCATGTTACCCGGTTTACTGAAGGAGAATTCTATATTGGCGCGCTGGATGGAAAATTATCCGATCATATACAGCAGATCGGGACGCGGCTATCGCGGGCCGTTCCTACTCACATCACCGACAATATCTGGGGTTACATCTGGGCTAAACAGATCTACAGTTGCCTTCTCGCTGCCACGGCGCTTGTGGACGCACCCTCAAGCGAGATGTTGAGACCCGAGTGGGCGAAGAGAATCTTCGTTGCCCTCATGGGAGAGGCGGCTGAAGCGGCTTTAGCTGAGGGAATCCATTTGGAAAACTATGACCGGCTCGATCCGAAGGTGATGCTCGTGCGCAACAAACAGGATTTGTCTAACGCCTTTGAGATGCTGCCCTCCGGGTCGGCAAAGGGGAACAGTGGCATCTGGCGTGACATCAAGATTCGCCATCGCAAGACCGAGACGGAGTTCTTAACCGGCGAGGTGGCACGAGTAGGTCGCAAACATGGTCTACCGATGACCATCAACTCCCAGGTGACGCAGATGGTGAAGGAGATCGAGGAAGGCGAGCGGCCGATGTCGTGGGATAACCTGCGCTCACTGGAAGAGGCAGCAAACGAACGCCTTCCCAGTTGAGATTCGCGCGGTTCACGGCTTATTGCCGGACAAACGAGTATCCGTTCAGATGTCAGGCCACCAGGAGGTCCTATGGAGGGAATGGAAAATAAAGTGATGCAAGTGGAGTGGAGGAAAAAATATTTCTTAATAGATATGACCTCCGCAGCGATGAAAAAGTGGCTGAAAAAGACGGACATGATTCTCCTTCCGGCGGGAAGCTGCGAACAACATGGAGCGCATCTTCCGTTAGGCACCGATGCTTATCAGGCGCTTCTGCTTGCCTGCGGCATAGCAGAGAAAGCGGATCTCCCGGTTGCGCCGCTAGTCTGGGCCGGCTTGGCCCCATACCACATGCCTTTCGCCGGAACCATTACGCTTCGGTATGAGACCTACACCAACTTCGTGTATGACGTGTGTCGATCTCTAATTCACCACGGCTTTAACAAAATCATCGTCTGCCTCAACCATCGTGGAAACGCCGCGCCAATGAATCACGTCGCGCGCAAGGTTCGTTACGATACCGGAGCGCTCATGATTATCTTTCGCGGCGAAGGAATCGCCCAGCAAGCTGCGAAGGGACTGTTTCAGATTCCTGAGGACGAAAAAGCCCAAAAGGTGCGTCACGGAGGAGAAACGGAGACTAGTCGGATTCTTTACTGGAATTCCGCGCTGGTCGATTTTGAGCAATCAAAATCACACAAGATGGACACGCCGGAGCAGTTCCCCACTAGCCTGAAGGCGCTTTCACACGAATATGTCGGCTTTGAGGAAGCCGGTTTTGAACTCCCGATGGATTTTGATGAAGTCAGCAGTATCGGAACCTTAGGGGATCCTCGTCAGGCAACGGCTCACAAAGGTCAAATACTCGCGGAAACCGTGGCAGACTACTATGTCCGTGCGATTGGCGAGATTAAGAAAATTCCGGTGCATGTAAGAAACCGGGAATTCACAGAAAGGCTCTAGCCGGAAAGGTCTAAACAATGGCTGCTGTTATCTTAATCACTGGCGCGAACGGCTTCATCGGCTCCCATGCTACGTCCTTATTTGAATCTCTCGGCCACAAAGTCGTCCCCATCGATATTTTTCAACGATCCCATGATCTCGCGCTTCTGCCGATCCGGACAACAACCGACGAATTGGATGTAACCGATAGTGTCCCGTTTCTCGAACTCTGCAAGGCCCACGGTGTAACGCATATTTTTCACGCCGCACATCCACGGCGGGAGGAAAATCCAACCGTGCTCGATTTCTGTTACCATGCGATGACGAACATTCTGGAAACGGCAAGGGAGCTAAAGGTTCAACGAGTCGTGTATTCCAGTTCCGGCGCCCTCTACGGCCAACTCAGAAAGAAAGACCATTCTCCGATCCAAGAAGATGATCCCGTTACGATTTACCCCACCTACTTCTATCGCTCTGCCAAGATCCTCTCCGAGTGGTTGGGTGATTTTTACAAGGAACAGTACGGAGTTCCTTTCGTCGCGCTAAGATATTCTTCCGTCTACGGTCCCGGACTCGGCAGAGGCATTCCGCTCGAGCTGAAGAAAGGGGTTCTCGGCCAAGAGTGCCGTCCGTATCTCACTCGCATACCGGATGATGTGATCTATGTCGATGACGTCACTGATGCGGTACGCCGCGCCCTTTTCAACGCTAATCCGTTGAGCCGGGCTTACAACATCGCCCTCGACAAAGCCTACGGCAATGAAGAGCTCAAACAGGCGATCCGGAGAACATTGCCGGCTCTTTCATTTGAAATAGGCAAACATCCGAACTCGGCTACGACAGGCCCTCATCGAGATCGTGACGTGCTGGATATCAGTCTGGCTAAGAAAGAGCTCGGCTGGGTTCCGAGTATCGATCTCTACGAAGGGATAGCCCGGCTCGCAGAGTGGTTAAGGAACAACAAAGCGGTCCTAAGACCATGAAGCGCTTGTGCAACCACACGGACAAACCCGCTCGGTTTCATCTTCTTGATCCGGTGTGATTTCGTCCCGAAGTTCCTTCTCCAACAGATCTCTCGACGATTGAAGCTCACACGCCCTCGTAATACCTCCGCGCCCAGGCGGCGATGTCGCCGCGGCGGGCGAACCATACCTCTTTGTGGCTCTTGGCGTAGGCGATGATCTTTTCAAAGGTGTCGATCAGCGGGATGCGCGAGATCAGATAGGCATGCGTGATGACGTTCATCATTGTCGGATTTTTGCCCCCGGTCTCGTACCGGTAATCGAACTCGTCTTTGAACTTTTCAAAAAAGCCCTGGCGCGTGCCTTCTTCCTCTAAGCGGTGATCGTTGATCGTGTACTGATGCGGAACCATGACGAGCGTTTGATCGCCGATGTTGCGCATATAAGGCATCTCATCGTCGTGATAATCGCAGTTATAGAGCAAGCCGGCCGCGACATTGAGCTCAAGCGTGTTATCGGTGGAACGAACTCCGGGCGAGGACCAACCGGTCGGCTTTTCGCCGGTCAGGCGGGTAATCGCTTCGACCGTCTTAAAGATGTTCTCGCGCTCCTGCTCGCGCGTGAGCATGTAAAGATATTCTCCCATTTCCCACCCGTGAGCGACCATCTCGTGTCCACGGCTATGGGCGTATTTCACTAGCTCGGGGTAATATTCGCAGGTCAAGCCGTTGATCGGCATGCTGACTTTGAGATCGAACTTTTCACAGACATCCAGTAGCCGCTTTAGGCCGATTTTTGCGCCGAACTCGCGAAAGGTCTCCGTGGAGTAGTCGCGTTTGCACACGGCGTTCGCCGGAATGGACCCGCGCTGCAACCCTCTCCCTTTTGTCGGCTTGGTCCGGTCCCACGCTTCAAAGGCGATGCCGAGCACGAAAGCGACACGCGCGTTGTTCGGCCACTTGAAACTCTGCCCTGCCATTCTTAGCTCCTCCCGTGTTGACTTCAATCAACGAAGCGACCTATAGCCTAAGTGTTGATGTTGAGCAAGGAGGATATCATGTCATGAAGTCGCGCCCACTACCCTATCCCGATCTGATTCTTTATAACGGCACTATCCGCAGCTTCGCCGCCGGCGGCTCTACCTGTGCAGCGCTTGCCTGCGCCGGCGGACGCATTGTCGCAACCGGAGATTCAGACGCGATGCGCCGTCTCGCCGGACCTGATACACAGACGATCGATCTCCAAGGCAGAGTCACCATTCCTGGACTGACCGATACGCATGTCCATCTTTCCGAAAAAGGGACGGCGGAAATGGAGCTTGTGGACTGCCGCGATTTTTATACCGATGTCCACTCGGTCTCTGACGTCCTTGAGCGCCTCGCCAAATGCGCCGCGGAAGCGCCGCAAGGTTCATGGATTGTCGCCCACGGCAGCCCGATGCAAGACTTTCGCATGAAGGACAAGCGTTATCCCGACAAACACGACCTCGATCGCGTCTGCCCCGATCATTTGATATCCATCTCGTTTGGCGCGCATGTAACGATCGGCAACAGCAAAGCGCTCGCCGCGGCAAAAATAACAAAAGATACACCCGATCCCGCCGGCGGCCACATTAAGCGCGATCCGCAATCCGGCGAGCCCACAGGCGAGCTGCACGAGCGCGCCCAGCTCATTCTCAGAAAAGCAGCGCCGACCTTTAATTACGTTCAGCTTAAGGACGGCATCGTGTTCGCCTTGAAACAATGTCTCGAGCGCGGTGTCACGACGGTTCATGACATCGTCCGATCGGGCGAACCGGTGCGCGCCTACCAAGAAATTTACCGCGAGGGCCGGCTCGATGCGCGTGTGGGCTTGCTGCCGCGGGTGATTGAATCGGACATTGGCTCGCGCAGCTTGATCGAGCTCGGCTTCACGACCGGCTTTGGCAATGATTGGTTAAGGATCGGCGGGGTTAAGATGAGCATCGACGGCGGCATTACCGGTCGCAATGCCTGCTTTTACGATCCCTACGAAGACGATTCGCACAATCACGGCATCATTCGCATCGAGCAGGGCGAGTTAAACGATACGGTTCTCAAGTGCCACAATGCCGGCTTGCGTTGCTGCGTGCACGCCATCGGCGACCGCGCCTTCGATATGGCCTTGGATGCTTATGAGAACGCCATCGAAAAATCGCCGCGCAAAGACCACCGTCATCGCATCGAGCATATGGGCAATTGGCTCAGCACGAACGAGCGGATGCAGCGGATGGTGCGCTCAGGGATTATCGCAATTCCCAATATCGCCATCGGTTATTATGTCGGGGATGCCATCCTCGACTGTCTGGGCGAAAAGCGGCTGACCAAAGCCTTTCCTTTTCGCACGCTTTTAAAAAACGGCGTCATCATCGCCGGCGGCTCCGACTCGCCGGGCTACTGGCCGGTTGATCCCTTGCGCGACATTGCCGCATGCGCGTCGCGCAAGATGCGCTGGGGCGATGTGTGGGTGGCGGAGGAACGAATCAGTGTCGCCGAAGCTTTCGCCATGCACACCACGACGGCGGCTTATGTCGGCTTTGAAGAAAATGACAAAGGGACTCTGGAGATCGGGAAGCTGGCCGACATTGCCGTCCTGGCCGAAGACCCGTTTCAGATCCAACCGGAACGAATCAAGGACCTCAAAGTGGAAATGACGATTGTCGGCGGCGAAATTAAATATCAGGCGTAACGCCGCTGATCGGGCGCGATGAATCGCGCCCCTACGTCTATAGACGTTGTACCTGGCGCTACGCTGTTCGGGGCCGCGGACTTCGGATTCAGTTGGAGTTCGAGATGTTGACAAAAGGCCTATGTGCGGATTTATCGGAAGAGGCGTTGATTCGCTTTTTCTGCTTATAGATGTGGATGCACAGTTCCTCGATCGTCGTTACTTGCGAGTTTCCTTGCTCAGTGCGACTGCCGTTGCAGGGTTCAAATTGAATCGTTACCGACTGAATCTTGTCCGATTGATCCTGCCACGAGACTCGAATTAAGCGCCCGCGCGTCCGGTCTACATAGTTGCCCGCTAGGCGCAAGACTTGGGATAGGCTCAGCAGATCAGGCGGAGCGGGAAATGGCCTAATCTTCTCGCGTCCCTTTATTTCCAATTGTTTTATGGCGTCCACGGTATAGTGCTGCTCGAGATCCATGGAAATCGAGACCCCTTTGTACCAAAGCTGGACGACGTAATTCTCGCCGTGAGTCTTGATCTCCACGGCTTTCAATTCCATGGACTCTAGATTCTGGCCGATATAACGCAGAGCGTTCGAATATCGGACTTTGATTCGCGGAACCGGCTTTAGACTAACAGAAGCGAGGGCCATGAGAACTTATGGCCAGCAACGTTTATGCCAATGAGCCCCGCGAAGTTATAGACGTTTCTAAGAGAAATCTCTGACAAACGTCCAAATTTGTTCGCTTGCGGGCGAAACTTGTCGGATTAACTGTCTGTCGCTTGCTAGCGCCCGCGCATCAGTTTCTTGACGAAAATATTGCCGCGCCAAACCCCGACCTCGCGAAGTATGGGCGCGGCGCGCATCACGCTTTAATCTTCATTTCAGCGCTCAAGACTTTTTCATCCGGACGCGCCTTCCAGATCACATTGCGCGCAGCGCCATAGATTTCGGCCAGCGTATAGAGAGGAACCAATGGAACGTCCTCCATGAGAATACGGCCCGCCTGCTGGAGAATCGCGAGCCGTTTTTTCGGATCTCCGGTTTTCTGCTCCTCGTCAATGAGGCGGTCAAATTCAGGATTTTTATATTCGATGCGTTTGGTTACTCCCGACCGGAAATACTGATCATATACGGTGTCCGCATCGATGGCCGGCCGACCGACATAATAAAATGGCAGCTTGCCGCCGTTGACGCCTTCCTTGCCCCAGAAGACCACGAATTCCTGCGAAACAAGCTCCGTCTTAACCCCCGCCTTTGCCAATTGGTCAGCAATGACTTGGCAAACCTCGCGCGCTTTGGGGTAGCGATCCGGTGAAAAATAGAGCTTGACTTCCAGACCGTTGCCGTAGCCCGCTTGCGTCAGCAGTTCTTTGGCCTTTTTTGTATCGTAGGGATAACGCTTGAGCTTAGGATCGTAGCCGATCACATTGGCGCCGACGGGACCGTTCATGACGTAGCCGTTGCCTTCGTAAATATACTTGATCACCGCCGTCGAATCGACGGCACAGTTAATCGCCTGGCGCACCAACTTATTGTCAAACGGCTTGTGCGACACGTTCATGGCGAGAAAATACATGCGTACCCCTTCGACTTTTTCAGCGCGCACGCGCGGGTGATTTTCCAGACGCGGCAGCTCATCCACCGGGACGTTATTGATAACATCGCCTTGACCGGCAAGCAGGCCCGCCACGCGGCCGGCGTCCTCGCCAACTTTTTTGAGCACGATTTCTTTGATCGCCGCTTTCGTTCCCCAGTAGTTATCGTTGCGCGTCATAACCAAGTTGCCGTCGCGCTGCCAACTGACGAACTTATAGGGCCCGGTCCCGATGGCGTATTGGTCCGCTTGATCGCCGTACTTATCCGCCGCCGCTTTGCTGACCATGAAGCGATTGTTGAGCCGATCCAAAAATACGGCATTGGGTACTTCGGTCGTAACAACGACCGTATAGTCATCCGGAGCCTGCATCTCCGTCACGTCTCTAAAATTATCGGCCTGCATGCTTTGCTTGTCGGTTTTAATCCGGTTGATGGAATGAACGACATCCTTGGATGTAAATAGGCTGCCGTCGTGAAACCGAATGCCCTTGCGCAGGTGAAGCACCCATTTTTTCCCTTGGAATTCCCACGATTGGGCCAGCACCCCGTAATATTCTTTGCGCTTGTAATTGACCTCCACCAGCGGCTCAATCATGTGCTGCCA
>JBGPIK010000065.1:0-21926 GCA_041484845.1 Binatia bacterium
GACACTCGATGAGATCCATAAGGGCGCGCTCAAGGAAGGCGGCACGTTGAATTTCTACGGCACCTTGGCGCAGATCAATGCTGAGAAGATACTACCCACCTTCGAAAAACGCTTTCCTGGAATCAAGGTTAACCATATCGACGCGACTTCAGATAAATTGGTTGCCCGCGCCGTCAGCGAAGCCAGAGGCGGAAGGACCATCGGCGATGTATTTCAGACGCCGTTGGAAAATGTTCTGCAAATGGGGGATCAGGGTTTATTGCTGCAAACGACTCTTCCCGAATCGGCCGAATATCCGGCAGAACTGAAGGGAAGCTTTTGGGTTGCCTCCGACGTGCAATATTTTATTGCAGCGTGGAATACGAATCTGGTGAAGAAGGAAGAAGACCCGAAATCGTTCGACGATCTGGGCGATCCCCGCTGGAAGAACCGCTTGATTGCGGAACCTCGTGACGTCGAAATGCTTATCGGCTTCAGCAAACATAAATTCAAGAGTGAAGAAAAAGCGATCGCCTTATTGCGCAGAATTGCCGCCAATAATGTCGAATTTCACGACGGCCATTCCCAGCTTGCCGAACTGCTTGTGGCGGGCCAGGCGGCCGTTTGCTTCACCTGTTACTCGCATCATTTTCCAAGCCGCATCAAGAAAGGCGCACCGCTCAACTACTTGCTGAGCGAAGGCGTTGCCTCATTGGTCGGCACGGGAATTTTCAAAAACGCGCCGCACCCGCATAGCGCGATGCTTTTCGCCCGTTGGGTCATAACCCCCGAGGGGCAAAAGGCGTACGCTGCGGGTGGACGCACTCCGGCTAATCCCAAAATTGAACCGGTGGAAAAAACGCGCAGCGAAAAGACCTATTTTATTAGCGCCGCCGAAACCAAAGAATTCCCCAAGTACGAGAAGACGTGGAAGGAAATCTTTAAGCTGCGCTAACTGAACCCCGGTTCACGTTTGTCGGCCCGATAACTCAGAGCTATGTCCACGGCTGTTCTTGCGCGACGCGTTCGGTCGGGCCTTCCGCTGTTACGCGACCCGGCGCTGCTGGTGCCTGTAATAGGCGCCGGAGTGCTGGTGTACCTTGCCGTGCTGCCGCTGTTTACGCTGCTGCTCGGGAGCTTTCAAATGGAAGTCGCCCCGCGACAGTTCGTCCTGACGCTGAAAAACTATCAAGCGGCCTACGCGAGCGAATACACGTATTCGACTTTTAGGAACTCGCTTTTTTTTGCCTCGGGTTCCGCCGCCGTGTCGTTTTTCCTGGGAACGACGCTGGCATGGCTAACCGAGCGCACGAATACGCCCTTGCGCTCTATCTTCGTTCCCATCGCGGTCGTGCCTTTGATTCTTCCGGGCGTTCTCGAGTCCATCGCGTGGATTTTTCTGCTCAGCCCGAAGTTCGGTTATCTCAATGTGTGGTTGATGCAACTCTTCGGCTTGCAGTCCGCGCCGTTCAACGTGTTTTCGTTGCCCGGCATGATTTGGGTCCACTCTGTGGGCCAGGTGCCGCTGGCCTTTCTCATGATGGTGGCCGCCTTCAAATCCATGGATCCATCGCTGGAAGAATCTGCGATGATGTCCGGCGCAAGCACACTACAAACATTGCGCCGCGTCACGCTGCGGCTGCTCATGCCCACGTGCGGCTCGGTGCTGTTGATTCTATTCGTTCGCACGTTGGAATCGTTTGAAACGCCGGCGCTGGTCGGCATTCCGGCGCGCATCTATGTTTACACCAGCGAGATTTTTCTTGCGTTCAACGAGTATCCGCCCGACTATGGGCGCGGCGGCGCGCTTGCGGTGGGGTTGCTCGTGATCAGCGCGGTCGGAGTATGGCTGTACACGCGATCGACGCGCGAAAATAAAAAATTTCAGACAGTGACCGGCAAAGCCTTCCGGCCGCGCCAATTCGATCTCGGCGCGTGGCGCTGGCTGGGCTTGGGATTTTTATTAACCTATTTTTTATTCGTCGTCTTGCTTCCGTTTATGGTCTTGCTCTGGGCTTCTTTTTTGCCTTTTTTTGCGACTCCCGGATGGGATTCGGTGAAGAAGCTCAGTTTGGATAATTACCGTTATCTCTACGGCTTCCGTCCGTTCTGGAGCGCGCTGCAAAACAGCATCGTGCTTGCTTTATTATCGGCGAGCGCGGCGATGGTTCTGACTTCCGTCGTTGCGTGGATTGTTTATAAGAGTCGCGTGCCAGGAGCATGGCTGCTCGATTTTTTGGCGTTTGTGCCGATCACCGTACCCGGCATCGTCCTGGGCATGGCTTTAATTCTTTTGTATGTGGCCATGCCGATCCCGATTTACGGCACGATATGGGTCTTGCTGATCGCGTATGTGACCCGCTTTATTCCCTACGGCATGCGGGCAGCGTCCGGTGCTATACTGCAGATTCACAGCGAGTTGGAGGAGGCCGCAGCCACGTCCGGCGCGTCCTGGTGGGAAACGTTCAAGCGCGTGACGCTACCGCTGCTTAGGCCCGGATTTGCTGCCGGTTGGATTTATATCTGCATCGTGTCGTTCCGCGAGTTCTCGACGTCGGTACTGCTGGCGACCGGCGAGAGCAGGGTATTGTCGATCTTGTTGTTTACGATGTTTGAACAGGGACAAGTGACCGTGGTCGCGGCCATCGGCGTTCTCATGATTCTTACGCTCTTGGCGATTGTCGCCGTTTTCTATAAAGTTTCGGGCCGGGTGGGGATTCAAACCTAAGAAATGCACGGAGGTCTTGATTAAGCGGTGATCGAGGTCAAGGGACTGGTAAAAACTTTTGCTGATGGCGCGAACGCGCGCGTCAACGCGGTGGATCGCGTCTCATTTACCGTGGAAGAGGGTCGATTCTATACGCTGTTGGGACCGTCCGGCTGCGGCAAGACAACGACTTTGCGCTGCATCGCCGGCTTGGAAAGGCCCGATCAAGGAGAGATTAACGTTTCCGGGACAAAAGTTTTCTCATCGTCCGGGGGCGCTTTCGTGCCCGCCTACAAGCGCGCTATTGGAATGGTGTTCCAGAGCTACGCCATTTGGCCGCACTTGACCGTGCGCGAAAATGTCGCCTTTCCGTTGCGGGTATCGAAAGAGCGCATCAACAATGACGAAATTCGCAAACGGGTGCGCGAGGCTCTCGAACAAGTGGAAATGGGCAGCCTGGAAGAACGCATGGCGACCCAGCTTTCAGGAGGACAGCAACAGCGCCTCGCTCTGGCACGCGCCCTGGTGCGCCGGCCGCAAGTGCTGCTGCTCGATGAGCCGCTTAGCAATTTGGATGCGAAGTTGCGCGAACGGATGCGGGTGGAATTACGGGAACTGCAGCGGCGATTGAGAATTACTACGCTTTATGTCACTCACGACCAAATCGAAGCGTTATCCATGTCCAATACCATCGCCGTCATGAGTAGCGGTGTGATCGTCCAAGAGGGAGCGCCGCGCGAAATTTACCTGCAGCCAAAAACGCAGTTCGTCGCACAGTTCATCGGCTCCACCAATCAATTGGCCGGAGAACTCGGCGCCATCCACGCTGTAGGCATGGGGGTTGTCAAAACCACGGTGGGTGACATCCGTTGCGCGGTTATGAGCGAATTGGCGCCAGGCGCCGACGTCATCGTCGTGGTGCGACCTGAGAGCATCGTTTTGCATCAGGAAAACCCCGGCCATAGCGCGAACGTGATCGAGGGCAAGATCGCCGCGGCTATGTTTCTCGGCGAGTACGTGGAGTGCACGGTCGAGTTGGGTGCTTTCGTTTTTCAAACGCATCAAGTGCACACGTTTCAGGGGCGGCGTGGTGATACGGTTTGGGTCGAGTTGCCGCCGGGCGAGTGTCTGGCGCTTCCCGGGGGAAGCGGCAAGTAGCCGCAGCATTGGCGCGGGCCGCGGTTATTGCAATCACCGGGGCCCGATAGGGCGCTTAATCGCGCGCTGCCGGTCGTAAGGCGTCGGTGAACCACGGCGCTTCGATCCAACCCAACCTGCGCCATTGGTCGGATTCTATTTTCGTGAAATAATCGTCTTGGCCGAGAATTCACAATTTGAGCCTTGCGGGAAATCATCAGGAGGTTATATGAGAGCGAACCGAATGCGGTATGTCACGATTTTGTTGCTTCCAATTGCGGTCTTGTTAGGGAAAGCGGTCAGCGCGCAGGAACGAATCAAACTCGACTATAGCTCGGTGGATGCGAGCAATGCAGCCTGGTATACGGCGCAAGAGGTCGGCTTTTTTAAAAAGAATGGCTTGGATAGTGAGCTCATCTTTATCCCCAGTACGACCACGGCGGTATCGAGCATAATCGCGGGAGATATTCCGGTCGGGAACGCGGCCGGAAGCGGGGTGGCGAGCGCTGCGGTGGGCGGCGCAAACTTGATCATGGTGGCGTGTCTGCTCAACACATTGCCTTATGAGCTTGTGGTGCAGGAAAACATCCGATCGGCGGAGGATTTGCGGGGAAAAAGCATCGGGATTAGCCGTATCGGGAGCGCGTCCGACGTAGCGGCGCGGGCGTTAATCAAAGGTCTGGGCTTGGAACCCGTCAAAGACGTGCCGATATTGCAGATCGGCGGAGCGCCTGAAAGGGCCGGCGCTTTTCGCGGCGGCAGGATCGCCGGCTTTCCCTCTCCGCCGGGAATCATTCAGCTGGCCCAGGGCATGCCGCATCGTGTCTTGATCAGCACCGCCGATTTTCAAAAGCGGTTCGATTTTCCATTCATTTGCGTCACCACAACCAAACCCTTTTTATCGAGCCATAGGGAGACCGTGAAGCGGGTCCTCATGGCATTGATCGAGGCGACGCACTTTTTCAAAACGCGAAAAGAAGACAGCAAGAAGATCGTGGCTAAATACAACCGGCAAAACAATCCTGCCTATTTGGAATCGGCGTATAACGCCGTAGCGAAACTGTATGATCGCGTGCCCTGGGTAACGCGGGAGGGAACGGAAGTGCAAATCAAAGATGCCCTGGTGCGAAAGCCGGGCGCGACGCTTCGTGTTGAAGATATCGTCGATGACAGTATCGTGCGGGAGCTGGAGAAGAGCGGTTTTATCGACCAGGTCTACAAGTAAACAAGGATCTCTTGTCCAGCGCATGATCGTTGCCATCGTTCTTTCCGCCGGAGAGTCGAGTCGCATGGGGCGGCCCAAGGCATTTCTCCCGTTCGAGGGCACAACGTTTATCGAGAATATCGTCGCGGCGTTGAAACGCAGTCAGGTCGGACAGATTATCGTCGTCCTCGGCCACAACGCTGACGAGATGAAGCCACGCGTCGCGCGCTTGCCGGTTACTTCACTCATTAACCCCGACTACAAGAACGGTCAGCTGTCGTCATTGCAGGTCGCGATCCGTTATTTAATGCGATCGGCGGATATCACAGCGATTGACGGGATCCTGGTTCATTTGGTGGATCATCCTTATATCAATCCGGCGCTGGTCGACCGCATGATCGATAGCTTTTACGCATCCCAGAACTTGATCGTGCTGCCGCGCTATCGTTCGCACCGGGGGCATCCGGTGATTTTTTCCGCGTCTTTGTTCGGCGAGCTGCTGCGCGCGCCGCTGGATGAAGGAGCTAAAGCGGTCGTCAATGCGCACCGCCGGGATACCCTGGAGCTGGAGACCGATGAGGCCGGCGTCACCATCGATATCGATACGCCCGATGAATACCGGCTCCATGTAAAGGAGAATAAATGTCCAAACTGAAGCTTACGTTAGCGTGCGGCGATTACGATTTTTTACGACCGTTAATCAATGGTGAAATCCAGCCGCAGGGAATCGATTTGACCGTGCTGACGATGCCTTCGCCCGAGCGCCATGGGCGCATGCTGCGCCATGAGGAATTCGATGTTTGCGAATTATCGCTGATCGCCTATCTGGTTTCGCGCGACAAAGGCTGCAACTATAATGCGATCCCCGTTTTCCCCCATCGCCGTTTTCGCCATTCGTACATGGTCAAGCGAACCGGCTGCGGCATTGAAAAGCCGTCGGACTTGAATGGCAAGAAGGTCGCGCTCGACACTTTGCAAAATTCCGCCGGCTTGTGGATGCGCGGTATCCTCCAGGACCACTACGGTGTCGATTTGAGTACCATTGAATGGTGGTGCCAGGAGGAAGAAGATATTCCGTTTGAACCGGCGAAATGGATGAAGGTCACGCGCGTGCCCCGAGGCAAGAACGTCGACCAGATGCTTCTGGACGGCGAGCTCGAAGGTGCGCTTTATCCTGAAACGCTGCCGTCGATTCGCAATGGATCGCCAGAGGTCGCTTTGCTTTTTCCCGATCCCAAAAAAGCCGAAATCGAGTACTACAAGAACGGCGGGCACTTTCCCATCATGCACACCGTGGTGATCAAAAATGATGTGCTGGAGAAAAATCCCTGGGCGGCGCTCAGCCTGCTGCGGGCGTTTCAGCGGGCGAAGGTAATGTGCTATGAGCGCATGAAAGATCCGCGCAGTTTTGCGCTGGTTTGGGTCAAAGACCTCATGGACGAACAAAATGCCATCTTCGGTCCCGATCCCTGGCCCTACAATCTCGACGATAACCGTAAGGCTCTAGAGGCGGCGATTCGCTACGAGCACGAGCAGGGCATGATCAAGAAAGCGCCAAAAGCCGAAGAACTCTTTTTCCCGCCGAGTCTGCAGCGGATTCAGCACTACGTGTAGCGGCTGCGCCGTATGGTTCCATTCGTTCAAGACGTTCCAACCGTTCCATGCGTCCGGGAAATCCGGCAATTCACGCCGACCGTAATCCTTCCCCGGTAGAGGCTCTGTTGTAATGTCATTCTGAGGCGAAGCCGAAGAATCTCGTCTTCGTGACACGCTGAAAATCGAGATGCTTCGCTTTGCTCAGCATGACGTCGGGAGGGCACGCGGAAGACAGTCTCTTGAGGAGGAGAAAAGTAGTGCGGGGGAAGGTCAGGATGGGGGCGTCAGTTTGGGAACTTAAATTCTTCCTGCTCCGCGTTGTCGACTCCCAAGCGAACCAGCTCGTTCAAGTCATATCTGGATTCGGCCTCCTCGACTTCGCGTAGCTTCGCCTTCGTCGCCGGGTGCTTCGGCACGAAGAGCTGGCAGCAGTCCTGATCGGGAACCGATGAGATGTCGAACGTGCCGATGCGGCGTGACTGATCGATGATCTCTTGTTTGTCCATGCCAACCAGCGGCCTCAAAATCGGCAGCGTCGCGGCCTGTTGAATGACCGACATATTCTCTAACGTTTGCGACGCGACTTGGCCGAGGCTTTCGCCGGTGATCAAGGCTCTGGCTTTTTCTTTTCGGGCGATTACTTCCGCGATCCGCAACATCATGCGCCGATACAACACGACGCGCAAAGGGCGATTGACCGCCGCGACGATTTGACGCTGAATCTCGCCGAAGGGCACCAAATAAAGCCGGGATTGAAACTGGTATCGAGTGAGATCCGAAACCAGCTTACGCACTTTTTCTTGCGAGGTCTTATCCAGGTAAGGGGCGCTATGAAAGTGGACGAAGATCAGCCGGCAACCGCGCTGCATCATTCGGTAAGCGGCCACCGGGGAGTCGAAGCCGCCGGAGATTAGCGAGACGACTCTGCCGCTGGCGCCGACGGGCAAGCCTCCCGCGCCCGGAAGTTTGTCGAAGCCGAAGAAGGCATCTTTGGGGAGAATCTCTACGAAGACGGTCATGCCAGGGTTGGAAAGATCGACGCGCGCTCCGGATTTTGCTTTAACGGCGGCGCCAAGCTGCCGGTTAATCTCGGGTGACGGCAGCGGAAAGGTTTTGTCGCCGCGCTGGGTTTCGATGCGGAAGGAATCGAAGGTTGTGCTGTTTAGCGATTGAAGAATTCGGCTCCTCAGTGCGTCGATATCACGGGCCGTTCGTTCGACCAGGGAAAAGTTCGCTACACCAAAGACCGAACGCATCCTAGCAATGATGGTATGCGCATCGATATCGTTTTTGAAGGTTAATAAGAGGCGCGCCGGCAGGCTGCGGATTTCTTTTGGGCCGAGGTCTTTTACCGTGGCGAGCACATTGCGTTTGAGCAATTCGGTGAAGTAAGGGCGATTGCCTTTCTTGAGGGCGATCTCGTGGTAGCGGATCAGGACGGAATCCATGCGTCAGAGATAACAAATTTAGGCTTGTTTTGCATGTTTTCGCGCCGCACGATGAGTTCGTGGTAGGGTGTTCATCGTTATGCTAATATTTCTGACCGATGGAAGGAGCCTGGGATGAGTAATTTTAAAACGCTGTCGGACGCAATCCAGTTCTCAAAAGAGAAGATGAAAAAGAACGGTATTTTCGAAACCGACAGATTCTTCTGTGACCTCTACTGTTTTGAGCCGGGGCAAGAGCAACAGCCGCACACGCACGGCGGCCAGGACAAGATTTATTACGTTGTCGAAGGTACGGGCATGTTCAAGGTGGGGGAAGAAGAAAAGGCATTAGGGCCGGGACAGATCGCCCTTGCCCCGGCGGGTCAGAATCACGGTGTTGCCAACCGCGGGCAGCAGCGCCTCGTGACATTGGTGTTCGTAACGCCGAAGCCGTCCCATTAGAAATCAGGATGAGCGAAGAGCAAGAATTAATCGTCCAAGCCAATGAAGGCTTTTACCGCGCCTTCGAAAGTCTGGACCCCGGCCAAATGGAGGAGGTCTGGGCGCGAGAGGATTCCATTCAATGCGGCCATCCGGGTTGGCAAATGTTAAGAGGGTGGAAATCGGTGATGGAAAGTTGGCGGAGGATTTTTGAAAACACGCCGGCGATTCGTTTTATGCTGACCGATATCTCCGTTGAGGTGCGGGGCGCGATTGCGTGGGTGACGCTTTATGAAAACCTCATCGGGACGGTTGAAGGCCAAAATGTTTCCGCTACCGTCCTCACAACTAATATTTTTGAAAAGAAACCGGAAGGATGGCGCCTGATCCATCATCACGGATCTTCGGTGGCGCAACCGCCGCCGCAGGCGAATCCGACCACGGTTCATTGACGTGCTTGCACTGGTGATCGCATCGACTCATCCCTATGCTAAATCTTAAACTCCGTTCAGAAAAACCGGCGCGTTCACGGCCCATTTCCTCCGAGAACGCTATGCAGCGATGATTACGCTCGCGGGCAAGGTGGTTCTCGTCACCGGCGCCGGGCGAGGAATCGGCAAGGCCGTTTCCCTTTTGCTTGCCCAAGCGGGTTGCCGCGTGGCTCTCGCATCGCGGAGCGGCGATCAGCTCGACGCGGTGGCGGCGATCATCGAAAAAAATAAAGGTGAGGCTTTTAGCGTGCCGGCCGATTTGACCCGAGATGACGAAATTGCCCGTCTTGTTGATTCGATTCGAGAGAAGTGGGGCAGCGTGGATATTCTCATTAACAATGCGGGTTGGGGAAAGAGGGCATCCGTGGCGCGCGCGAAAATCGAGGATTGGGACCAAACCTTTCGCCTGAACCTGCACGCGCCTATGGTGCTTGCTCATTTACTCGTGCCCGATATGATTTCCAAAGGCGAAGGCGCTGTGATCAATATCGGCTCGATCTCGGGTAAAACCGGCGAGGCGAACGGCTCGGCCTATTCGGCGTCCAAGTTCGGTCTGATCGGATTCACGCAGTCGCTTTTTGAAGAAGTCAGGGAGTATGGGATTAAAGTGGCAGTAATCTTACCCGGTTTTGTCGATACACCGCTCATTCCCGCGAACCGGCAGTTGGATCGAAGCAAGATGATACGCGCCGAGGACATTGCGCAGACCGTTCATTTTATCTTGACCGCGCCGCCAACCTGCTGCCCGGTGGAAATCACCGTGCGGCCGCAGAGAAGTCCTTACCGTTAGTGAGAGATGATTTATAAATCGAGCAAGATTCTACCGTAATCCTTCCGCAGACCATCAATAATGCGGATGACCTCGCAAGCAGTAATGTCTTGGACGCCCGACTAAGCTTCTGCACGTTTCGCCTTCATCAGGGCCAAGAATATGAAAGCTACCCATCATTCTATCGTTTTGGCTTAGCTGGGTGGATCGCAAACAGAGGCGGTATACTTGTGTCGGAGCACATATTTTCAGGAGCTATCTCGGCGGTGTTTAAGGGTCTCTGAAGCCTGTCTTACGGCTTGATATATGTCACCTAAGCAACAGTTCCCCCTTGGATTGGTAACCTCGCAACGGCACTCACCAGCCTTGATTCGTTCAGTTATCGTTTTGGGAATGTCTGTTGTTCCCTTGGAGCGAATGTCGTCCCATATCGCCTTACTATCAAAATCAAAACAGTAACAAAGTGGTACCGGGTCCTCCTTCTCCTTGACACCCACCCGAACCGAAAGCTGGTTCTTGGTGATTACCTGTTCTCCGGATGCGGGCACATAGACAACATCGCAGTCCGGTGAATCGCAGAAAGCATATGGCGGCAAAGCCAAAGACTGTCTGTGCTCAGGTCTGATGAGCGTTTCTACGGTTATTCGTGGAACGGGTTTGCAGAGTGTTCCGTTCTGAGGGCACACGACACCAACTTGTTTATGTGGATGAGCGCAGCTCGCTTGCATGGCCACTCAGCTCCGCTGCTTTCTTTGCCATAGACCAAAAATTGCCAGAATCAAAAACAAACACAAAACAGGCAGAAGCAGATAATCAAGATATGGAATGAGGACTCCCAGCCCCATAATGCCGAGTCCCACGACCAAGACGGGCGTGAAGCAGCATATTGTGGTGACTACTGCTCCCCAGGTTCCCACCTTTAAGCACTTGCTAGCTCCGTTGTTAATCATGACTCGCACCAAATTTCCGCTAAAGTATGGGTTGTCCTATGCCTTCAGCTCTCAAAGCCGCCTCACTGATGCCTCGGCCGGTGCAACAATCGGCAAGCTTCCCGTCGAAGACGACCGCTGGCACACTCCGAACGCCCAGAGTCTCGGCTCTGCAAGCGACTGCTGCATCCTTCATGTCGAGCACCGTTACGTCACACGAAGGACAAGCAATAGCGTTCACAAGCTCGATTGCCTCCTGACATACCGGACACCCAGCGCTAAAGGTCTCGACTTTTTGTTTGGTACTCATAAACACTTCTCCTTTCGATACGATTTAACTTTTCGACTAACGGTTGATGGCTCTGAGTCAAGGGATTCAAGAATCGGACACTGTGTAGCGGGTCCGTCACCAGAGCACTCAGCGATTAGCTTATCGAGCGTCTTGCGAATGCGCGCCAGTGACCGGATCTTTCCGTCAATGTCTTCGATTTTATGCGCTGCATACGTTCGGACCTCGGCGCACCTGGCACGTGGCGTTGCGCGCAAAGCCAGAAGCTTCTTTATTTCGTTCAGTGAAAAACCGAGCTCTTGCGCTTGTTTGATAAACTTCACCCGGCGAAAACTCTCGGAAGAATACAGCCGGTAATTTGAAACAGTCCTCGGAGGCCTCGGAATCAGCCCGCGTCGCTCATAGTAACGCAAAGTCTCAACATGAACCTTTGCTTGCTTCGCGAGTTCGCCAATGGTAAATGGATTCATTTCTTTTCCTCTGAATCCAATTTACACCCTGTACCTGGGTACAGAGTCAAGCCTTGGGTGTAAACTTGTTTATAGGCCAGACAATCAATTGAACGTGCCTCTAATTTGGCCGGCCAGGTGCGCTCTGCAGGGGTTCACTGAAGAGACAGGTGTCGACGCGGAGCAAACTTTCGGCAAAGGAATTCCGGTAACGACGTCTGCTACCATGAACGGTAAAAAACTCCAACTTCTGAACCGACCCATAGCTCGACCAAAACTGTTCGGCATTTTACAAACGAAGTTCCCAGTTTGCCATTCAATACCGACTCCCTTATGTTGACGAGCCGTAACGATTCGATCCGAAAGGAGGCCAGTATGGCTGAGGATATCCAAGTCAAGAGAGAGATCACGCTTGAAGCGGATGCGGAAACCCTAGAGAAAATGCGCAAGGAAGGGCACGCCAGAGGCTTTACCGTTTATTGCGATGAAGGGGAACGCGTCGGAGGTGACAACTCAGCTCCGCCGCCGCTGGCTTATTTTGGACTGTCTTTGGCTTTTTGACTGCTTACGCAGATTTCCCGGTACGGGGAAATGATGAAAACCAAAATCGACAAAGCCAAAGTGTTTGTCACCGCGCGCTTCAAAAGCGAAGGCTCCGTTTTGCGCGAAACTGTGCAAGCTGTCGGCCTGGGTTTCGAAACCCGATGTGACTTACAGTCCACCGAACCGGCAGAAAAAGTCGCAGCCGTAGTGCGTAATGCCGAAAGAGGCTGTTATGTGATGCAGACCATTCTGCAGCCAACACCGATAGAGCGGCACTTTACGCTCAACGGGGCTGCCTTTGAACCCGACAAGTTTCCGAGTAAACAGCGGTGATTTAGATTAATCGTCGATCCGTCTAAAACCATCGCTTTACACTCGGAGGCTGAGGATTGTTGCTAGTTCATGAATGATCTCCAGGCCTGTCCGAGACTTAACCTTAACGTTGCATAAAAATCCCAGGTCGATGGCCGGGAGAGGCCGATCTGGCTGGGGTATGAGCCAGATCAGGAGCCTCCAGCTGGACTTCACCAAAAGTCAACTCCAGGGAGAGGTAGAAAGTTAATAGAAAGTATCATCACAAATATTTTAACTTTCATAGGTATTTCGGTGCTCGCGGTTACGTGGCTCGAACTGTCTGAGCCCGAAATTTATGCAACGTTAAGGTTAAGTTGGTCAACGATTGGCCTTCTCCGCATCTGTAGCATAGGGCAGATGACCTTTTGCGTTCTGATAATCCCGAATCGCCTTTTTCCCTGAGCGCCGGTAGATCCGCTCACGATCGTGCGGATCCATGGGAATCCAGTGCAGCCGCTCCGAAATAGCCTTTCGAATGATTGGCACCCGGCGAGCTTTCATGTCATCCAAGCGAACGAGGCTTTCGCATATCCCTTCGATCTCATGCGCGTCGGTCCAGTCGGACTTGTAAACGACAAGGCCGTCGCGGTCGATCAAATAGACCATATTGGGCAGAAGGCCGTAGGCTCGATGCGTCGCTCCCTCAAGATCATCGAGAAGAATTGGAATTTCCACTCGTTCCAACTCCTGAAGCTTTCGCGCCTGCGCGATCTTCTGTTCGAAGGAAACGTGGTGCGGAATATGTTCGCCTGGGTGCGCCTCGCGAACATAGACAATAAAGAATTCAAACCCTCGCGGCTGAAAGTGTTCAAAAAGCTTCGTGAGTGGAGGAACCTCCCCCACAAAAGGCGGTTAGGTTACGGATCCGAACTCGAGCAGGACGTGTTTCTTTGTCCTAAAGTCCATCAGGGAAACTTTCATGCCATCGAGATCCGTCATGATAAAGGGCGGCGCCTCTGTTCCGCTTTTAGCTACGGAGAAGAAATCGGGCGCGCCTATTTCGCATTGCCCAAAACCTTCGTAATTGTAAAGATCCATAACAACCTCCGTGTTGCTTTCATATGTCGGGAGAACTTGGCCAAAGTCAATGTTTTCCAGCCCTTCGGGACGTCTGGCGTGAAAGAGAGATCACCAGCGTTTCCACGCCAGCCACTTTTCGACTACTTTTCTCAGCGTCGGTGTCAGTTTCGTGCGCATGTAGGTGTCGCCGATTTTATGCAACGCTTCAACCTGTGTCGGATAGGGATGAATCGTGGACGAAAGCACCCCGACCTTTTGCCGAGCCACCATGGCCAGCGTCAGCTCGCCGATCATTTCGCCGCCATGACGCGCGACAATTGTTCCTCCGAGGATCGTGCCGTATTTCTTGTCGTAGTGCACGCGCGCGAAGCCCTCGTCCTCGCCATCAAGAATAGCGCGATCAACGTCGTTCAGCGATTGCGTGATCGTCCCGACATCGAATCCCGTGGTCTTGGCATCTTTCTCGTAGTAGCCGACGTGAGCGATCTCGGGGTCCGTGTACGTGCACCAGGGAATAACCAACTCCGTTACCTTACGCCGGCCGTAAAAAAGCGCGTTGGCAAGCACGACACGCGCCATCGCGTCTGCGGCATGAGTGAATTTATAGCGGGAGCAAATATCGCCGGCCGCGAATACCTTTGGATTCGTCGTGCGCAGGCGGTCATTCACTGTGACTCCTTGGGCGGTGTACTGAACCCCCGCTTCTTCTAATCCCAACCCTTCTAGATTCGGTCTTCGGCCGCCGCCGACGAGAATTTCGTCGACCACGAAGTCATAGTGGTTACCGTGCGAGTCTACTTTGAGGCGCTTGCCGCCGCCCTCTGCTTTGCCGACCGTCAACTCTTTGCCGCAGCACATGAGTTTGACGCCATCGCGGTCAATCATTGATTTGCTAACGATCTCGCTAGCATCCGGGTCTTCGTTAGGCATAATCCCGTGCAGGGCTTCAATAAGAAAAACCTCAGTGCCAAAACGAGCGAAAGATTGCGCCAGCTCGCAGCCGATCGGCCCGGCGCCGATCACCGCGATGCGGCGGGGAAGTTCGGTCAAAGTAAAGACGTTCTCGTTGGTCAGATAACCGACCTCTTTTAGTCCCGGGACCGGCAAGTCCGCAGCTCGGGCACCGGTGGCAATCACAGCACGATCGAACTCCAACTGCTTGCCGTCGACTTCCACAGCGGCTGGTCCGACAAAACGACCGTGGCCGATGTAAACATCAACGCCGAGCCTACGGAAGCGCTCGGCCGAGTCATGCTCGCTGATGCCGGCGCGGAGTTTGCGCATGCGCTTCATCGCGGCGGCAAAAGCAAGGTCAGGCTGACATTCGAGCTGAACCCCGAATTCCGACCCCTTGCGCGTGTCATATACAGCCCGCGCGGCGCGAATCACGGCCTTGGATGGCACGCAACCGACATTGAGACAATCTCCGCCCATGAGATTGCCCTCGATCAAGGCTACCTTAGCTCCAAGTCCGGCGGCGCCCGCCGCGCTAACCAGACCCGCTGTCCCTGCACCGACGACGACCAGGTTGTATTTTGCGGACGGTGTGGGATTGGTCCAGTTAGCGGGATGACAATTCTCAATCAGTTGTTTGTCGTACGGGTCATCGACCAGCAGCATCTCTCGAAAAGACATCGGTTGGTGGTGGGCATCTATAGGCGGTTTGCCGCTCACTTGACGGTCTCCTGAACTTGCTCGGCCTCACGCATCGCTTTTCGCGCGAGACGGGTCACAATGATCACAACGGCAATGGTTGCGAGCAGCCCGACATATTTTAATACTTGTTGGTACATCCCGGTGGAGGGATCCGTTCCGGCAATCGCGTCGCGCGCCGCTGCGCCGATGTAAACGTAGAGAAAAATACCCGGCAACATGCCCAACAGGTTCGCGAGAATGTAGGCTCTGGTGGGTATCGCTGTGAGTCCCAGGAGATAGTTAAGCAAGTTAAAAGGAAATGCCGGACTCAGGCGCGAGAGAAAAACCATTTTGAATCCCTGGCTGCCGACCGCTCGATCCAGCGAGTGAAATTTGGTATTGCCTTCCGCCCATTTTGCCACCTTCTCGCGCAGTAAGGTTCGCGCTAAAAGAAAGGCGCACAGCGCCCCGAGATTGGCCCCGATAAGGACCACGATGAACCCTGTCTGTAGGCCGAACAAAGTTCCCGAGCCGATCGTAAGAGCGCTTCCGGGTATGAACAGAATGGTCGTTACGACATAGGTGAAAGCCACCGCGATAGGACCTACGGTTCCGAGACTCTTCACGTATTGTTCGAACTGGGCAAACCAGTCACGAAACGGCAGAAACAGTAATGCCGCTGCGATATCTATGATTACGAAAATTACGATAAATGTTTTGGCAAGTTTCATGGAATGGCTGGTATCGTGACAAGCGCTGTTTAAATTGTCGGCCATCGAGATAACAGCATGTAAATTAAGCCCGCGCTAACTCCGGCAAACGGCAACGTCAAAACCCAGGCGAGCATGATGTTGCGGATGACGCCCCACCGGGCATGGCCGTTAACGGCGCCAATGCCGAAAAGTGAGCCGCAGGAGACATGAGTCGTTGAAACCGGCATTCCCCATTTGGAGGCAAAGACGACGAGAAAGCTCGTCACCAGATTCGCCAGGAATCCTTGATCCGGCTCGATGGCGGTAATACGCTTGCTTACCGTCTCGGCTACCCTTCTCGCATTTAGTAAGCCCCCGACTGCCATCACGATTGCCACCAAGCCAATGGACCATTCGAGGCGCAGGGCTCCTGCGACAATTCCAAGGGCAACGATTTTCGGCGTGTCGTTGAGCCCGCGCGCGAAACTCACGGCGCCGGCGCTGAAATAGTGGCCGTAATCGATAAACTTCTTTACGTTAATGCCGACCACGCTTTCCGTAAGACGCTGCGCGCAGTGCGCTTCCTGATCGACGATCACGCGCAGCGGGCTCCGTGCGTTCGACAAGGTATAACCCTCCGGCGTTACCATGGCGGGTATAACTTCGTCGCCGATACAGACACAGGTTTGCTTGTCCACGCCGGCGAAACGGAAAGCACCGCGGAAAAGCGGATAGAGCAGAAATGATGAAGCCACGGCGATGAATGGACTTACCAACAGCGGCAGGAAAAAACTTTGAAACAGTGCGCCAACCTTCAGATGGACCCCCACCGCCGCAACACCACTACCTAAGAGCGCGCCGGTCAAGCTGTGGGTGGTCGAGATCGGCATGCCGATTCTGGTTGCGGCAATCACAGTTATTGCGGCGCCGAGAATCACGGATGCAAGAAAATCCGGCGACTGAATCAGATCATCGGGAACCAGACCTTTGCCTTGAAAGACTGAGATGAGCCGTGTCGCCAGAAGCATAGCCGCTAGTGAACCGGCCAGCGTCGCCGCAGTAGCCCACCATAGCGCTCTGCGATAATCGGCCACACCGCTCCCGAACAGCGTCGCCACCCCCTTGAAGTTGTCGTTGGCGCCATTGGCGTAAGCGACAAACAGCATGGCGCCAACAATGAGAATCGTCCGAAAAAACATTTCCCCTCCAATGAAATCAGGACACGAGCACGCCAGCACAACTGCTACCCGAGCCTGCGGTACAGGCGTAGCAATGATTGCCGACGGTAATGGGTCGATTCATGAGTTGATCGACAGACACGGAGGCGATGTTGAGCGCTTTGCCTTGGGTATCCCGAACCGGCAGTTTGAGCATCTGATTAAAGTCGCAATCATATATCGTCCCTTCCCAGCCGACGCTGATAAGCGTGCGGCACATTACCTGGTCTACGGTTGAAAGATTGAAGCTGTTCTCTAAAAGTGTCATGTAACTTTCATACTCGCCACGCAACTTGAGATGGGTTTCATACCGCGTGATGGGCATGTTGCTGAGGCAGTAGAGGTGATTGAACTCGATACCAAAGTTTTCCCACAATCCCCTCTTGTAATCTTTTTCGAGTTTCTCTTGCGGCGGCGGCAGATGCTGGCCCACGGGGTTATAGACAAGATTCAAAGTCAATCCGCTTCCCGGTTGACCGTACCCAAGGTCGTTGAAAATCTTCAACGCCCGAATGCTCAACTCAAAAGTTCCTTTGCCGCGCTGGCGATCGACAGTGCCTCCGGTATAACAAGGCAACGAGCAAATCAGTTCCACCCGATGGCGTTTAAAGAAATCAGGCAAATATTTCTTGCCCGGCTGAAAGATTACCGTCAGGTTGCAGCGATCTATCACATGCCGTTTGAAACCAACCGATGCTTCGACCAGGTAATCAAAATTTGCATTCAGCTCCGGGGCGCCGCCGGTTATATCCAGCGTCGGGATGTTGGCATGCTCAAGAAAGTGCAATACCGTATCGACAGTTTCCCGGCTCATCGTCTCTTTGCGAGTCGGGCCGGCTTCGACATGACAGTGAATGCACGCCTGGTTGCAGTATTTGCCCATATTCATCTGCAAAACGTCGATCTGGCGCCGGTTAAAGCCGCGGCCGTTTAGATGTAACCTCTGCGCAAAAGGCTGCATAAGCATTAGACAAAGTATTAGGGACAGCAGCCTGACCTCGGCCCACAGACGCTTCCGGAATTCTGCGTGACCTTATAATCTATTCCCTTGGTTTCTCTCGGATCGCGCCGGTGACCACGCGAGCAATCAAAGACACCGGCTTGGTCCTGCGGCACTTCTTGTCTAGGAGGCACTAGAATAAACTGGTCCCGGTAAGGAGGCTTGGAATAAATGTCAAAAGTCTTCTCGCAGACAGCGATTCGCACGCCGCGCGGCAGGATATGATTGTCATCATCCACCACTTCCTTCCAGGGACCGCGGTAGATCACCGCTTGATTGTGTTCGATGCAGGGTCCTTCTTTGCCCTTGTAAGCCGTGATTGTAATCGAGCGAAACTCGATGCCTTCAACGGCCTGGTAAGGCCGCGATTGAAACTCCTCGATATGGATCCCGTAGAATTTCGCTTCTTCAAAAGCCTTGAACAATTCTTCTTCGAGAAAAGCACCGGAGACACAACCGCTCCAGAGGCTTGGATCTTTCACCATGTGTTCCGGTACCGGTTCATCGCTCACGATGTCGGAAATGGCGATCCTGCCACCCCGCTTGAGTACGCGGTACATCTCGGCGAAGAGCGCCTTTTTGTCGTCCGGCCGAACCAGATTGAGGACGCAGTTGGAAACGACGACATCGATAGATTCATCGGCGATCAATGGCTGCTCATGGTTGATCCTGTTTTCGAAATCGCGGAACTCAGCCAAATCAACGACCGATTGAATCGGATGCCGCTTCAGGTAGTGGTCGATTAATTCGAGATTCGTCCTGAGATCCTGAATGCGGCCCCTACGAAAGTCGACATTTTGAAAACCGATCTTTTTCTCCACCGCTGTCTGGTACTTGCGCGCGAGGGTGAGCATTTCAGGATTGAAATCGACGCCGATGACTCTGCCTCTCGGTCCGACAATCTGGGAAATAATGTAGCAGCCCTTCCCGCTACCGGAGCCCAGATCGAGGACCGTTTCACCTTCGCGGACATATCGGGAAGGATCGCCGCATCCGTAGTCTTTTTCGATAATCTCCTCTGGGATGACCTGTAGTAACGAGCGGTCATAATTGATCGGTACGCACAGACCGGCCTCGGCTTTACGTGACGTCTCGGCGTAACGTTGCAGCACCGCAGCCTCAAAATTGCTCCCATTTGCATTTTGGGTCCCATTCCCGTTGCCTCGTATAAATGGTCCGATATCCACATTCTCGGTCGGCATGTGCCACAGCTTATTCATTCTTACTCTCTCTTCATTTTGACGGACCCGTTTAAAGCCATTTGCATCTTTTTCATATCTTTCGCATTGCCATCAGGGTGATACGCGATTTCCAACATTTCCCAGTTTTCTAGTTCGGCGTTTGAAATGGTTGCGGTATAATTCGCGTTTCCCTTCCCTTCGCTCTTGAACGAATAATATCCGGTCCCCACGCCGAGCATGTCCATCTTCGGCTTCATGTTCACCAGCCATACCGTATAGACGGAATTGGGTTTTAACCCCGTCATGGTGATGGTTATCTCTTTCTGACCCGCCTTGCCCTCTGTGATAACAACTTCGCCTTTTGCCCCTTGTCCGGCTTTGTCAGCCTTCAATGTAATCTTCTGTTCGCCGGCAGCCATCGCAGGCATGGTAAACACCGTGAATGCCAGAATAATGCGTAACACCCAATTCCTCTTTTGTGTTTTCATTGCTCCTCCTTGGTTGTTTTTAAATGTTTTTCAACTGCGTAACTGTTATAAATGCTTTGCACTTTCCTTGAACGGTTGTTCGCCTTGTTTCGCGCCTTTGAAATGACTCTGGAGTGTGCTCACCGCTACTGGGTCTCTCCTTTCCCTTTAGCTGACAAGCGTATAACTGATGACTCGATGAAAAAGTTCCCGTCCCGACGGGAGCACCTCCTTGTTTTTCAAAAACTCGTTCCCTCGACCGTAACCCCACTGGACTTAAATTTCGGGAACCCTAAGCTCACCGAAACGGTTATATGTAGTGAGCCTTACGGTTGAACTTGGGTAGTCGTGCACCTATAAATGACGATGTGGCGGGTAGGCGGACCAAGGAAGAGAAGGACAAGTTTTCACGCGAGGCTATCGTTTACCTCGATCATCTGTATCGGGTTGCCCGCTACCTAGTAGAGGAACCCGACGACGCGCATGACTTGGTTCAAGAGACTTACGTGCGAGCGCTCGGTTCGTACGAGCAGTTTACGCCGGGATCCAACATGAAAGCCTGGCTTTCAAGGATTCTTTACAATTTCTTTTTCGATCACTACCGCCAGAAAAAAAGGTGGGTTTTGGTCGATGAAATTTCCATCGATGACAGTTCCAAAGGCGACGAATATAGATCGGATTACTGGGAAAAGGTGGGGGCGGAGAATCCAGGACCAGAAAGTCACTTGCTCGCGAATGAGCTGACAACCAAGATTAGTGATGCGTTAAAAAAAATCCCTGAGGAGTTCCGATTGCCTATCGTGATGGTAGACATGGGAGATTTTTCTTACGCAGAAGCGGCGGAAATCCTGGCGTGCCCTGTCGGTACAATTCGGTCACGGCTCTCGCGCGGCAGAAGACTCGTGTACAGTCAACTTAAGGGCTACGTTGGTGTCCGGGACAAGGGGCGTGAGAAAAGATGAAGTGCGAAGAAGCAAGAGAGCTGATCACCGCTTTGGTCGATGACCAGTTATCTCACGTGGAACGATCCTCCATAGAAACCCACCTTGGTGCCTGCCCGTTGTGCCAATGGGCCTATGAGCAGGAGCGCGCATTAAAAAAAGAGATCCATAGGACCGGCCTTAGCATCAATGCACCCGCCGACCTGAAAAGAAAGATACTGACTCGGCAAGGAATCTTGCCGGTTGAAGCCGAATCGTCGACCGGGTGGCCTCAGCTAGCTCTGATCTTTCGTCCGTTCATGCGCCCAGCTTTTGGTCTCGTCCTGGTTCTTCTCGTTCTGCTACCGATAATTTATCTTGTCCGGCTGCACAGCCAACCCATTGCTCTAGCCGCGCTGGAGATCCAAGGAAAGATTGCTGGAGGGGAAATTCCTTTACGAAAGGCGACGAGTCAAAATGAACTCAGGGATTGGCAGACTCGTGCTGTGGACGGCAAGTTTGCGCCGATGGAATACGATCTATCTTCCATGCACGTCCGACCTGTAGGGGGTCTGGTCCAAGAAATTAATAGCCGAAAAATACTCGTCACTGTCTATACCGGGAACAATATGTCGGTAACTTGCTTCACGTTTCTCGGAACTGAGGAAGATGCCCCAAAAAATGCCACCACCTTTTTTAACACGGCAAAAAAAATTAAGTTTTATACCTTCTCCAAGGAGGGGTTTAACGCGGTGCTCCATCGCGAGGGGGATGTGATTTGCCTTTTGGTCTCCAAGATGAGCGTGGATGAACTTCTTACCATAGCAACCGCTAAGATCGAGTCGAGTTGAGTTCAATGTTCCATGTTCAACGTTCAACTCGTTTCGGACCTTGAGCATTGAACTTTGAACGTTGGAGTCGTACGAGAGCTTGCTGGCCCTGGCTTTGGAGATCCGTTTTAGCGCTTCCGTTTCGGTGGGGCCCACCTGACCAATGGCCGGAATGGTGAAAATTGCATTTGGGAAAACGTTGAAGTCCGCCTTACGTTCATTGCCCTTGAGGGGTAAGCCACCGGCGGACGAAACCGGCGGTAGTGTTCGCGTTGAACAAGTAAGTCGAAGAAGGGGAGCGACAGACCGGGCTGCGCTCTCCTATTTTTACAGTGCAAATTTATAGAATGACGGCGCACGATCTTCTCAACTCTAGCCAATCCTCCCTGGAATGATAATATGAATGCATACAACCCACGGGGAAAATGTCCAGGCCGCGCCTGCCCGGTTCGGGAGGACTAGGGGGCCACTAGAGGGATAAACCATGAAGCAGTACAAAGGCCATCCTATTTATGGAATAGCAGTTCCTGCGCCCGGGCATCGCTGGTGCTCGCGCGGACTGGTGTTTGATAGGGACCTAACCCAGACAATAGAGATTAAACGAATCCAGAGCGCCACGGAGTTAGTTTTTGCGGGCAAGCAACAAGCC
>JBGPIK010000066.1:0-21892 GCA_041484845.1 Binatia bacterium
GTACCCGCCCGGGCACTATGACAGACAAGATCAGCAACAGCAGAGGAACGACGACCGAAGGGACAACAGATAGCGAAGGCACTACTGACGATATCCGGCGCCAATGGGCCTGCGTCTACAAGCGAGTGAAAGGCCTCCTTCTCGGCGGGGCAGCCATCTGTCTGCCCCCGAGCGTCTGAAGGGGACGGGGCGGCGAAAAATGCCGGCAAAAAATAAGCCTGGTCTCCTCAATTTCCTGTAGGTCACCTTCAGTTCTAATCTCGTCGCGCACGCATCACTTCTCGGAAGACCTCTCACCAATTCACAGCGATCTTATTCGGTACTTGCATGTGCGGTTCCCCCGCGTTTGCAACTGCGATCCAGTGGCGGTTAGAAACTGAGCTCGATGGAGACAGTTGTGAGCAAATCCAAGTCCAAGTTGAGTGATGCAGAATATAGAGTCTTGTATTTTGTTTCCCTCGGTAAAAGCAACAAGGAGATCGCATCCTCCTTGGGTGTCGGTCTATCCATGGTCAAGCTCCATATGACAAACGTTCTCAGGAAGCTCCGACTGAAAAACCGTGTTGAAGTGGCGATCTATGGTTTGATGATCGCTGGAGTTAGACATGAATCGATTATCCGCCGCCGGTTGGACTTATGGCGAAAACGAACGACGATGTCCAGGCAACATCGGCGGAAGAAGGGTTGACATCCGCCTTGATAGCGAGAAGCACTTTCTCGCGTTGACCGATGTCAAAGTGGAAGCGCTACCCGACCCGGAGGTAAAATGGGATTCGCCGTTTTTCGCCGTCAACAAAAGTGTGGTGACGATGGTGCGGGCGATTAAGGAGTGACGCGATTATTTCGTTGCGTCTTACAGTTCAATCCTAGCGCGTCTGCGGTTTGTTTACCTTTTCTACACCGCGGGCTGATATAGGCAGCTCTAATCTGTCTTTGAAGAACTCTTAACGGGAGGTCGGAAAAAATATTGGGTGACGACTAAGATTATGTAACTGATTTAGATTGGGAGCGGTTCCCTAGGAGTGGCATCTTGACGTTTACCGTGCGGGCATTGGATTCCTGTTGAACAATGTTTCAACTAGTCTAGTCGGGCCAGCGCGGGCTCGTCAGCTCGATCCGCCAGATCGGCCCCGTCGCGTATAGCGGGCCCTGAAACCTAACGAACGCCGGCACACCCTCAGTGATGATCCAGGCGTGATTGTCAAGCGGCACGCGCCCGAGCAGCGTAGCGAAGAGCTTGATCCAGATCCCCAGAAGTGGCTTGAACACGTAGTGGGTTGCAGTTTTCGCGATTTCGCCGATCACCACCTTTGGGTCTCCCGCTGGTGTAAGCTCCAGCTCGATGAGCCGAGGCGCGGGCGTGAAGGCGACGAAGTGGACGGTCTCGCTGGCTCCTTTGAGAAGGTTCTTTGCGACGGTAAGGACCATCCCATTGTAAACGTCGGGGGGCAGATCGAGCTTGCCTTCCAGCAGTTCCTCTCGGCCGTCTTTGTGGGCTTTAGTTTTTACCCGGTATTTCCCCGAGGCCCGCTCCAGTGAGATTTCGGTATCCTCGGTGAATGCTGGCCCGCGCTGCTGCAGCCGATAGCTTTGTAAGGTAAATATTCGATCCTGGGTGAACACCGTCCTCTCGTCGGACACCGACCCGTCCTTGAAGTGGAACACCATGCGACTCTCAATCGCTCGGCCCCGGTGCATCTGGATAAGATCGCCCGACGCGATCAGAGCGTTGTTGAGCGTACGAAGCACAACGAAACCGTGAAGGGAGCCCTCGACGAATCGTACTCCGACGGGGGCCGCCACGGCCGAGTGCGGCCGCAACACCAACGTCACGAGAGCCAGCACGCAGAGCATCGCCCTCATGAACGGCATTACGGTGGAACAAGAGATATGTGCCCTGACGAGGCGCCCTTCTCGCATTACATTTCTTCCAGTCAACTGAACGCAGCAGCACCAAACCATTGCACTATCGTTGACCGAAAAAAGGAGGCTAATACGCTTTTTAAAAAAACCTGCGAAATCAAACTCAACTCTCCAGAGCTCGTCGAAGCATGAGGCTCCTCGAAGCGCGTACCTTTTTTATCAAGTTGTCCAATTTCTGACCGCCACTTCGCTCTATCCATCCCTAGATGGCGAAGGTCTTCTATTTCATTCAACGACAGAGTCAGGGTCAACCCAACACCCGCGCACTTGCGGCATTACGCGGAGCAGTCTCGCAGCATCCTCACGTGGCTTGCATGAAGCATCTCGCATCCGCTCACGTCAAACGTTAATGCTGAAATTGAACTGTATTCTCCATCGATTAAATCCTGGGAGATTTCTCCCACGCGTCTACAAAGCCTTTTTCGCCACAAGGTCACGTTGCAGTTATTTTGAAGTTTCTGTCGGTTGCTGGTCGATAGCGTAGAATTGGTCGAGCTTGCCGGAGGCTTCTTTCATGGATCTTTCATCGGCGATGGCGTAGCGGCGATAAATCGCTTCGGTTTTGTGGCCGACCATTTTCATCGCATCGCTGCGGGAAACGCCAGCGCGTTCCAGACTTCGCACGGCGCTTCTCCGAAAGTCATGGGGAATCCGGTTAGCGATTTTCTTGATCAGCTTGCCATCCGCTGATCTGATCTCCGTTCCGAGCCCAACCTTCACGCAGGCGGTCAGCCAGGAGCGGCGGAAGGTTTTGATGGGACGTCCGTCGCGGTGAAATAACCAAGGGATGATGCGCCCCGTCGCTTTCTCAAGCGCTTTCGTACGTTCCAGTTGTTGCTCAATGATTTGACGCAAACGAACGGTGAAAGGAAAGTTGCGGCCTTCGCCGTTTTTGGTTTCGCCCGGATCAAGCCGCAACCAGCCGCGCCCCTTCAGGTCGGCATGATGTTTTTGGCGAGTGAAAATCTCGTCATGAATGCGCCAACCGGTTATGTAGGCAGTCTCGATGGCGGGCTGCAGGTCCACAGGCAAATTCTTGAGAATCGAAGAAAACTGCTCCCATTCAAAGAAACCCTTTCTCGTATTGCTCAGTGCCAGCTTGCCGATGTACGGCTTCGTCGCGATCTTGCCGGCCCTTATGCCCAGCGTAAACATCCGTGACAATGCCGCGAGTTCAGTGTTGATAGTGGAATTGGCTGCTTTTTGATTCTGGCGATGGGTAACGTATGCAGTCACGATATCGCCGGTGATCTCGACTGCACGTCGGTCACCGAGATATTCGCGCAGATGTCCGATAGCGTCTTCAACTCGCGCAAGAGAGCGACGCCCGTTCGCTCTGTAGTCGTTGGTAGTCATCGCGGACATATCCTCGAAATTCGTCTTTTCGATGTCCGGTCCGACCGGCTTTCCGAGCGCGATTTCGCCGTGGCGTTTCTTCAGCAATTTCCAAGCGTCAGACTCGTTGGTCGAGTGGGATGATTCACGCTTCAATTTTCCGCGCACGCTGTACGAGATCCACCACGTCGGCGACACTTTTTTTTCACCGGTCTTTTTGTCAAACCATGACGGCTGATATACGCGACCCATCCCACGCATGTTTTGATCCATGTAAACGCCTCCTGTTTTTGGCGGGAGGAGTCCTTATTCGTTGGGCAGTGGTGGTCAACGAGAACCCGGCTTTTTTCCGGCCATCCAGCGGCACAAAGCGGCTTCGGAAAACCGCAAATTTTTTCGACTGATACGGCGCGTAAATGGGAGTTTGGCTGCATGGCGATAAACCCAGCGGCGACTAACACCCATGGCCGCGGCGGCCTGCTCTGGAGTCAGGAGCGTATCTTTCTCAGCGCGAGCTGCGGTAGTATTTTCCGTCCGTTCTTCACGCAAGACCTCGCGCATGATCTCTTTGAGTTCAGCGCGAAGTGCTTCGGGCAAAATTGTCGAGGGCTCGCTCATCTCTCGAAGTAGACTTTGCCAGATTGCTTTGTGGGTCTGGTAACGAATCGAGGACTTTCCCCAAAAGATGGATCAGATCGTTCAGAGTGCGCCGCGTCGACTGACAGCGGCCGAAGAACTGAAATTGTTTTTTGTGCCGCGAGGAAACCGCGCAAGGTCCTCAAACGTGACCCTTCATCGAGTCCGCCAAACAAGTTATTGACCCTTGTCTGCTGGCGGAAAGCCTAGTGACTCAATTCCTTGCGTCAGAAATTTAATAGCATATAATGCAGAACATAATTGGGATTAAAGAATGATGGGAAAGGTGCAGCCCGACAACCCTTAAAACCGAAAATGATTCTTCTCGTCGAAGACGACTCCCTAAGCCGCCGTGCGTTTGCTCAGATCCTACGCGCCGAGGGTTACCAGGTAGCCGAAGCACAAAACGGGGCCGAAGCGTTGGAGGTGCTTACTGCGGCAGCCGAGGTACTTACTTCAGAGGAAGCCTTTGATCTTGTGATCGCTGATCTTGTTCTCCCGAAGCTGCATGGACTCAATCTGGTCCACCAGATTCGCGCCAAATGGCCGAAGATGCCGATAATCGTTATCTCAGGGTATCTTGCCGACGTGTCGGGAAAGGTTATTTTGGAAGGCTTCGCAGAGTTTATTCAGAAGCCTATTGATCCAGCAGTTTTAATAGCGGCCGTTCGACGCCTGATCCCCGCAAAAGTCTAACTGCCTCACAAAATTCTGCCTTCCCGTTTTAAGTGAGTCACTACCGCGGACAATCACGCGGACAATCACTACTTGACCTGGTTTAGTCCAAGCTGATAGATGTCAACTGATTTAATCCGGTCCCGTTTTTTGGCCTCGTTAAAAATAGCATCTATGGACTTTGAGTTCACATCAACTGCCTTGAAAACCAGACTCTTTTCCCCCGGCAAACGCACACACAAGGTCGGCGTCGAGCGCCAGCGCCGATTGGACCGGTCGCATCTAAAAATAAGATTGTTGATGTCCAGGTTATCGGAGCAACGCGGATTTCGATTACCTATCGATGTGTTCTGCCGTTCGCTCGCTGAGGGCTGAGCAAACATATTTATGTCCTACGGTAGTGTCGATTCAGAAGTCGGCGCGGCATTATTCGATAGCTGTGGCATACTCCGACACGGACTTTCACCGTGCTGATGTAGCACCCTCACGGGCGCACTCATTCCCGCGCAGGCGGGAATCTAGGTTTATTGGACTTCCTGGGTCCGGGCTCGCGCTAGCTATCGCCAGCTTGGCCAGAATGACGTTAAGGAAGAGGTCCCCTACGCCTTCCCGAAGGGGCGGTAATCGAGAATAGAGGCAGTTTATGGAGACGGAAAATGTTCAGGTAGTTGGCATCGGCGCCTCGGCAGGGGGACTCGATGCGTTGACAGATTTCTTTGCGGCATGCCCAGCCGACTGCGGCATGGCGTTTGTGGTGATTCAGCATTTGGACCCAAGCCATGTGAGCTATATGGCCGGGCTGCTCGCCAAACATACCACAATGGCGGTGGCTCAGGCCGAGGACGGGATGGAGGTCCGAGCGAACTCCGTTTACGCGATTCCTCCTAATAAGTTTCTCATCGTTAAAGAAGGCAAACTCCATCTGACCGAGCCCATCAAGCGCGACGGCATACGGATGCCCATCGATTTCTTCTTTCGCTCTCTTGCGCAAGAAGAGCACGAAAATGCGATCGCCGTCCTTCTATCCGGCAGCGGCTCCGACGGCACCCTCGGAATACGGGAAGTCCATGGCGTAGGCGGTATTGTCCTCGTCCAGGACCCCACGACCGCTCAGTTCGATTTTATGGTCCGCAGCGCGATGGCGACGGGTCTGGTGGATTCCGTGCTCCCAGCGGCGCAAATACCCGCCGCGCTTGTCGAATACACGCGCCAAGCGGACGGCAAAGGCGCGCCCAGTCCTGCTCCCGAGACCGTGAAAGAGAATGTCCAATCGATCCTTTCCATCCTGGAGAGCCAGAGCAAGAACAACTTTCAGGTTTATCGAAAACCCACGGTTTGGCGCCGCATACAACGCCGCATGGGGCTCAACCGGATGACCGACATTTCCGACTATGCGCGGTTCCTCCGCGAGAGCCCTGACGAGGCGGCGCGGCTCTCGAAGGACATGCTGATCGGTGTCACGAGCTTTTTCCGCGACCCCGAAGCCTTTGAGGAGCTGCGCGCCAAGGTCATCGCGCCGCTGGTGGGAAAAAACGCTAGCGCCGCTCCCTTGCGCGCGTGGACGGCGGGTTGCTCGACCGGAGAGGAGGTCCATTCGATCGCCATATTGATGCGGGAAGAAATGCTGCGGAACAAGAAAAGTTTTCCCCTGCAGCTCTTCGCATCGGACATCGAGGCTGAAGGCCTGAAATGCGCGCGCGAGGCGATTTATCCCGAAAGCATTGCCTCGGATGTTTCGGAGGAGCGCCTGGGCCGGTTTTTCATCAAGAAAGACAACTCCTACCATATCATTAAAGACATCCGGGAATCCGTGACCTTTGCCGCGCACAACCTGCTCGTGGACCCGCCGTTTATGAAAATGAACCTGATCAGTTGCCGCAACCTGCTGATTTACATCGAACGCGAGATGCAAAAAAAGCTTTACACCCTGTTCGCCTTTGCTCTGAGCCCAGGCGGGTATCTGTTTTTAGGCAAGGCCGACAGCATTGATCACGAGGAGTCGTTTGAGGCGGTCTCCAGAAACTCGAGGATTTACCTCCGAAAGGAGTCCGCCGCCGTGCCGGTAGCGAGTTTTCCGACGCGAGCCGGGCTCCAGCTCGGCCTTCAGGGCAAAATCGAAAAGCAGCAAGTTTTCAGACTCTCGGACTTGAACCAGGATGTGCTCTTGAAGCATTTCGATGCCGCCATTGTCCTGATCGATGAACACGGCAATAGCCTGCATTTTTATGGTCCGACCCACAAGTACTTGGGCCTTCCCAGCGGCGATGCCAATCTTAGTCTGTTCGAGATGATCGAAAAGAGAAATTCCTTGAAGCTCCGCCTCGCCATCGACAGGGCGTTGCGGGAAAACGGCACAGTGACGCTCGAAGGCCTTGAGTTCAGCCGCGACGATTCCACCTATGCCGTCAATGTCACTGTCTCGTGTTGCGTCGAGCCCAAGGCCGCCGCCAGGCTCCTCGCCGTTATCTTTCAGGAGGCGCGCCAACCCGCGCCAGCCTTGGCTGTCAGCGCCCCCGCAGCGGAGAGACCTCAGGACGATGCCTACACTGCGCAGCTTGAAGCCGAGATCAAATCGTTAAAAGAGGATCTGCAAGCCGCTAGCGACGGCTTTCATACCTCTCATGAGGAGCTTACTGCCGCCAACGAAGAGGTCCTCGCCATGAACGAGGAACTGCAGTCCAGCAACGAAGAGCTGGAAACATCCAAGGAGGAACTGCAGTCCATGAACGAGGAACTGGTCACGGTCAACAACCAGCTCAACGCGAAGATCGAGGAGCTCGGCCAAACCAATGACGACCTGGCCAATTTCTTGAATTCATCCGAAGTCGGGACGATTTTTTTGGACACCCATTTTTGTATCCGCCGTTTTACCCCGGCAGCGACCAAGCTGCTGAGCTTGCTGCCCGTGGATTTGGGCCGGCCGGTCGAGAACATCTCGAGCAAATTCATCGACGTGAACTTGACAGCCGTCGCCGATAGCGTGCTCAGAAATTTGGCTGCGATTGAAAAGGAGGTGCGGTCCATCGATGGTTTGTGGTATCTGATGCGCTGTCTTCCGTATTGCAGCCTGGGTAACACGATCGACGGAGTGGTTTTCAGCTTCACCGACGTGACCCGCTTGAAGGAGGTCCAGAACTACGCCGAGAGTATTATCAGGACGATGCGCGAATCCCTGATCGTACTGACTCCCGAGCTGAAAGTCGTTTCGGCTAACCGGGCTTTTTACGAGACGTTCAAAGTCACGCCGGAGGAAACAGAGGGTCGTCTGATCTACGAGCTGGGGAACCGCCAGTGGGATATTCCGAGGTTGCGTGAAGTGCTAGAGGACATCCTCGCCAGGGATTCTTCTTTTCAGAATTTCGAGGCGGAGCACGACTTTCCCGCTATCGGAAAAAAGATGATGTCCCTGAACGCGAGCAGGATCGCTAACATCGAGAAGAACGAGACCCAATTGATACTTCTGGCGATCGACGACATCACCGAGCGCAAAAAGGCGGAACAAGAGCTGCACAGGCTCAATGAGGAACTGGAGACGAGAGTGTCTGAGCGCACCGGAGAATTACAGGAGGCCAACCGCGCGCTTGTGAGGGACATGGAGGAGCGAAAAAGAATCGAGCAGCAGCTACTGCAGGCCCAGAAACTGGAAAGCATTGGGACGCTTGCCGGCGGAATCGCCCACGACTTTAATAATATGCTCAACGTTATCCAGGGATACACTTCTCTTCTGAGCCGGCATGCTGCCGAAAGCGACGAGATTGCTAAACCTGTTGAGGTCATCCAGGAGACGATCAAACGGGCATCCGCAGTCGTACAGCAACTGTTGACCCTGGCCCGAAAAACAGAGTCTAAGTTTGAACCGACGGAGGCAAATACTCTTCTCCAATCACTGGTGACGTTACTCAGGGAAACTTTTCCAAGAGCCGTCGAGGTGACGCTGGACTTGAGCTATGAACTTCCGCCAATCATGGCCGATCCCAATCAGATCACGCAAGTGCTGTTGAATCTTTGCCTCAATGCTCGCGATGCGATGCCGGACGGCGGCAAGCTCACGCTCAAGACCGGAGCGGTCGATGGCGCGAGCTTGCGAGATCCAGGCGAAGCAACAGCAGGGCGGTACGTGTGTATTGAGGTCGCCGACACCGGCATGGGAATGGATGAAGACGTTCAGCGACGAATCTTCGAGGCGTTTTTCACGACGAAAGAGACGGGCCACGGAACGGGTCTGGGGCTTGCCGTAGCCTACGGTATTGTGAAAAATCACAACGGCCTTATTCGAGTGGAAAGTAAACCGGCAAAAGGAGCAACTTTTCGTCTATACTTGCCGATTGCCTCCTCCGGAAAGTGATCTGCTGATGGGACAAATCCCAGAACCAAGCTCGTCAACAAATCAAAGAGCCAATTCTCGAGGAACGATTCTTGTCGTGGAGGATGAGAAGGCCACGGTTTGTCTTCTGGAAAGCTTTCTATCCGGCCAAGGTTACCACGTCTTGGTGGCATCTGACGGCGAACAGGGCGTCGAAGCCTATTGCCGTCATAAGACCGAGATCGATGTCGTGCTGCTGGATATTGGTCTTCCAAAAATTAGCGGCGTAAATGTCTTTCTTAAAATGAAGGAAGAGAATTCCGATGTCCGTGTTGTTATTACCAGCGGCTACTTGGAGCCGGCGCTGAGAACCAAGATGCAGCAGGCAGGCGTCGAGCATTTCATCCAGAAGCCCTACATGCTCGATCAAGTGGTGGAGACTATTCAAAGTTTAATCGAAACTGCGTGAAGTGTTATCTGCCGACGTTTGGGTTCTAATCCGCATCACCCTACCCATCCTGAAGCCAAATAGGGAAGACCTCAACCTAAGATGGATTCGCGAGCACGTGTTGAATCTTTTGTAGTAGGTGTAAGAGAAGAAAGGGTTTGGTAATGAAGTCAGCAGCCCCCGCAAAATTGCCATGTTTTGATCTATTCCTGCGTTACCAGACATGAGAATTACTGGGGCATGTCGGGCCAGAGAGAGGAACTGCTTTAAGAGCGTAAATCCGTCGATTCCCGGCATTACAATGTCGGAGAGCACCAGGTCAAATTCCCGTCTCGAAGTTTTTCTAGGGCTCGGCCCCATTGTGTGCTTCGCCCACCCCATTGCCCTCCTCGCGCAAAAAGAGGTTTAGCCCTCTTGGGGTACCACTATGGTACACCGCTACGGAAAAGATTAATATTGGCGTTAGTGATCTTTGAGGGCCTAGGTCAAGTGGGTGTAGGGTTCATTCTCCTGGGGAGAGCCCGCCACAAGTCAGTCCGGAACCAGGATCCAGACGGTCGATGAAAGGGTAGAGCAGGTCGATCTCCAGCGGAGATCCTTCGAAATAAGCGGTCAGTCCCGACCGAGGATATTTGTTTCTCTTCCAGACAACGCTCGGAGATCGGATGTCGATCGTTGTCGGGGCTTCGGGCTGGCGATGACCGCATGAAGGTCTGGGGTAAACTGGGCGGCTTTTGGGGATTTCTGTTTGGGTCGGCCATGTTTTTCATCCCAGGCATCGGTCCCCTCATCGTGTTCGGTCCGCTGGTGGGATGGATTGTCGGAGCACTGGAAGGCGCCATGGTGGTGGGTGGCTTAAGTGCATTGGGCGCCGGGCTGTACAGCATTGGCAAATGACGCGGCGAATGGCCGAGGCGGTAAGCGAAGGCTTTCGGTTATCGAGTTCTTTACTGGACGCATTTCTCAAAACTCGTGAGGAACCGATCGAAGATCCTGTCGACGCGATCCGCAAAATTGCAGAGGCGAGGAAATTCTCGCAAAAGCTAACCGATGAGGTGGTATCGAGCTACCTTGTTGAGCCGGAACCGAACCGATTTGGCTTGATCAACGCTTTTACGAATGCGGCGCAGAAACTTGGGCCGATCCAGCGAATCGAGATGGAGCGGTTCGCGGGAACCTTGCTGGAGACTCCGCTACAATAGTTCTTTATTCCGGTTTCAGGCCAAGCAAAAAAGCTTGGCTTTTTTATTTTTATCATGCGGTAGACATGGTACGCGTTTTTTCAGCGATCAAAAAAGGCGACAAGCTGGAGGTTCAGGCTTTTCACGGAGTCCGAACTGAACGAGACGATGTTTCGGCTTACGCCGAATGTTCGTTGGCGTGACGATGCAGACGTACCACAAACGTCGTCCCATCCTGCGCTGTCGAAGTCACGCTTATTTTCCCCAAATGCGCTTCGACGATCTCTCGAACTATGAAGAGGCCAAGACCTAAATGATGAATTTCAGTCCCCGCTGCTGTATCTTGCTTGGTAAACAAAGAATCGAAGATCGCAGCAAGGTTGGATGGAGGTATGGGCGGACCCTCGTTGTGTATTTGAAGGACAACTTCCTCGGATTCAGCGTGCGCCTTAACGGTGACGGGGCTGGCTTGAGGTCCATGCTCTAGTGCATTCGAAATTAGATTCGAAAGCATCTGGGTTATACGAGTGGCATCCCAGGTTCCGTGAAGATCCCCGCTGCAATCTAAACGGATCGTGCGCTCTGGATAGACCGCCACGAATTCCCCGACGGTCTGCCGACAAACTGGGGCAAGATCCATTGATTCACGCTTGACAGGCAGAGGCCGTCCGAGGCGCGTTCGAGTAAAGTCGAGCAAGTTCTCTATCAACTTGCTCATGTGCATACCGCTATTAAAGATAGCAGAGGCGCGGGCCTTGATATCAGCCCTATCAGGCCCCTCTACTAATGGAAAACATTGTGCCGACGATGTTATAACGTTCAGCGGATTCCGGAGATCGTGCGCCAGGACAGCAATGGAAAAATCCCTGGACTCCTCGATCCGTTGCATGAATCGAGCAGCCGATTCGCTAAGCGCCTGATCAATCCCTTCATTGAACCGGAACAGTTGATCAATAGCGGAATGGTCTATCTCGGGTGAGCTAGCGATCCAGAGCCGAATGACGGTTGCGCGCAGGGCGCGGTATTCCGACACTACCTGGGCCTGGTTAAAGCCCAAGCGAAGACGATCAGTACCATGTGTTTGCGCAGCGCTGTCTTGTTCTACGCGTGGGCCGCGACCTTTGGACTTCTCGGCCTGCTCTGATGCAGTTTGCGGCGTTTCCATATCATTCGCGATGGTCTTGAGGATTTCTTCGGCTTCATCGCGCAGCGCGAGTTCGTCGAAATTTGATTTAGGAAGGACGGTGCTGGCGAATGATTCCCACTCTGCGAGAATGACCTCAAGGTTTGAGAGAATGAATTGCGACAAGCGCATAAGCGTCACCAAAAAGTACAGTACACGAATGCTGTGAACGTCTTTCTTTAGCACATACTAGAAACCGAATCCATCGGAACGAGGCCCTGCCGATTGTTTCCGTCGGGAATCTGAAATGCCTCACAAAAACGCGGGTTAGATCCGTCGTTGCATTTGACCACTTGACTCCATGCTGGCAATGGAATTAGTCCGACCGAAAGAAGAATTAAAGCTCCTAAGAGCATGCCATTCACCACAGCTATTATCTTTTTTGCCATAACCCCTCCTCAGAGCACTGCACCGTATTGCCGCCCGCTGTTGGTTGGGAATAAATCCGAAAGGTTTCGGTTGGAGCGGTAAACGGTGACTGAGCGACGTTAACATTGAGATTGAACTGAATTCTCCGACGACTCAATCTGGCGTCATATTAGCGAGGGAGCCATGAGGCCGCTGTTACTCTTCGGCTAAAAATTCACTACTTGAGACCCATTACTCATCACTCATACCTTCATTGGCCTATTTGCTCTGAATTCAAAACTCGTTACTCTTAATCAGAGCAGCTTGAGAACCACGGAAACAAAATTATGGATAGCCAACTTTCAATTGACGCGACCGTCCAATTGAACAACGGGTTAGGGATGCCCCCCCCTGGGCCTCGGCGTTTGGCGAATGTCGGAGGGCGTGGAGACGGAACAGTCGGTCTTGTGGGCGCTGGAGGCCGGCTACCGGCTTATCGATACCGCTAAGATCTACGGCAATGAAGCCGGCGTCGGCAACGCCGTTCGACAAAGCGGCATCGCCAGAGAAGAAATCTTTGTAACAACAAAATTATGGCCCACCGACTTTTTTCGTTTGAGAGCCGCGTTCCAAAAAAGTCTGGATAAGCTGGGACTCTCTTACATCGATCTTTATTTGATCCACTGGCCCATGCCGTTAGTGAAAAGCCGTCTCTGGAGAGATTTTGAAAAAATCTACGCGGAAGGGCGGGTTCGGGCCATTGGTGTCAGCAACTAGAGCGTCGAGCAGCTGGAAACTTTGGCGTCGACCGCTGATATCCCTCCCGCCGTGAATCAAGTGCTCTTTCATCCCTTTTCATACAAGAAGAAGTTGCTTGACTATTGTACGTCGAAAAATATTGTTCTCGAAGCCTATAGCCCGCTGGCAAGAGGCAAGAAATTCCGCGATCCGGTGATTGCCGAGATCGCCAGAAAGTACGTCAAGACGCCGGCCCAAATCATGATCCGGTGGTCTCTTCAGCACGGTCTCATTCCGATTCCGAAGTCGAGTCGCAAAGAAAGAATTATTGAAAACGGCGCGGTTTTCGATTTTCAAATCGAAGATAACGATATGAAGCGTCTAGACAATTTAAGGTAGTCCAAAACGGGCCGCCGACAAAAGCTCACCTGCTTCGTTGCGCTTCATCGCCTGGCCCTCAACGCACGGAATTAAGTACGCCTCCGCTCATCGATTTCTCGGCGGAACGATCGTTGACTAGGATGATTTCCAGGTCCGGATAGTCCTGCCGCTTGAGGGTCGAGATGGCGGACTCCAGATTCTCCGCCTCATTGCAGGCGGGAATAATAACGCTGAGAAGCGGCCAGCGGTCGGGCACGGGAGCAAACTGTTGATTGAAAACCGGCAATCGTTTGAGCGCTCCGATGAGATAGCCGAGTCCCAGCCCCCAAACGGCGCACAAAGGAATCACAAGAATCTGCAGCGCGACATCCACGCGGTCATTGTCGCGTGAAACCGATCGGGTTCCAAGCGTTCCAGTAGTTCAAGGCGTTCCAAGAATGATCATTCAGGTGGCAATTCTAAAACGGTGATCACGTGACGGAAGAAAGCCAAACGGCGACGCTAGGATTGAATTGTATTCTCCTTGAATGAAATCTGCGCATTTTACAGGTTTGATTCTTGCACTTGAATATTTTCTATCGATGTTCGGTGGAAATCGTACGATTATGAAGAACTCATGAACCGTGACAAAGCCAGTATGGACATCTTTTGCCTCCGAGACCATAGCCTCGAAGTATTCGACAATCTCCGACCCCGACGTTCTCGCTTCGGAAATCGTCGGCAAACCTCGAAACCCGCTCGAACAATTCCGCGAAAATCGCCACCGACTTGGGCTGGAGAAGCAGTGCAGCCCAAAGAAACGTAGGAAACGTAGCCACGCATGAAGATCTATGCATTTGACGTCGATGACACGCTGGATCTATCCGGTGGTCCAGTTAGCATTATAAGCGTTCGTAGTCTCAGAGACCAAGGACACATCGTTGGGCTGAATGGCAACTGGGCCGTGATAGTTCAAACGGTCCCGCTGTGGCATCGCATTTTCAGCTTCATCGGCCCAATGGAAATGTCGAAGGACACTTTTCTGACCCAGCTAAAAACGTACATACGAGCAGACGACTACATCATGGTCGGAAACATCAAAGGAGTAAGCGGTGCATCCGATGACGAGGTAGCAGCCGATTTAGCCGGATGGCGGTTCATCAAAGAGAGCGACTTCGCAGCCGGAGCGCGTTAGAGCGGGGCGGAGGACGAAGTAGCGCGGCTTTCACCTTTATAATCACGGCTCTAATTCGACTGAATTCTCCTTCTAACCCACAACAACCAAAACTGCCGCGGGTCTACCCAGGGAATGAACGGCGGAACGGCTGCGGCACGGCCGATGGAAACTCTCATGGAAACATGCTCTCGGAAATCAAACAGCAGGTTTGAGGGTTAAGTCCGGGCAATTAAAATCCGAGTGGTGGCGACATACTCAGAACAACCTGTAGGTGAATGACTGCAGTACGTTCTTGCTGCACTTATTTCCTTCATACAACTAGACATTTCGTTGTGGACATTGCCTGCCATCAGAGAACTTCAGGTGACGGCAAGGAGTATCTGCTATCGACTCCCGTTTTGGCATTTTCCTTGCCATAAGAAGATGTATGAATAACATTTGCCGCCATTGCGATGAAACAATAGCAGGTAATGCCTACCGCGTTATCAGCGAAGCAGATGGTGTGGCTTTGCTTAACATGGTCGTTTGCGCCTCATGCGCGGCCGTGGCTAAGAGGCTCTGCTTCACACCGAGGAAATCACACCTGAGCACAGGACGCCGTCCGCGCTAGTGAGTGACGTGTCTGATCTGTTATTGGCATAGTTCAAATAGCTCCTGCTTTGCGCAGCCGGCTTTTCATCAAACTTAACGCGATTAGAGCACCCGCTTTCCCTTGGCCGGCGCTTTTCTCCCCCTATTCTTCAGCAGACGCGGTGCCGCCAGCGCGTCGTCAGCCGGAAAGAAGGATCTCCGACCCGTCTGCCCTGTAGGTCACACCGTGTCATACTGTCACTATAACGTTAATCGGAGTGTCAATTGTCACAGCGATTTGTAGAAAATTCCTTAACTTACCCATTGGTGTGTTTATTGCTCTTGAACCGTTTATCTTTTCAAGGGGGGATAAAATGCTGCAGTCTGCGGATAGAGAATTTCAAGCCAGGCTCCTAAAGGAGAACTCTGAACTATACGCGAGAAAGCAGAAAGTGGAGGACGCTATTAAGAGCCTGGAGGCGGCAACTAAGTCTCTACAACAAACGGCGGCCCTGCGAGATATAGAAGCTCACAAAGGTCAACTTTCTCTGCGCCGAAATTGTCTTTCCGTGTAACACACCGCTCAAGCTGCCGGTCGTCTGAACTCCCAGCTTTGCGGCATTGGCGTCAATCGTCTAATTGAGCTGTATTCTCCGACGACTCAATCCTGCGGGGGGTGCTTCCGCAATCCAGTGTTGTTAAGTAGCCATGGAAATCACAAAGTCTTGCTGCGTGGTCGAAGTCACCTGACGAATGAAGATGCAATTAACCTTTACCAAGCGCAAAACATTTGGGATGGAGGTGAAGATGTCGCGGAATGTCAGCCGCTTTTTGGTCAGACCTGCTTGCATCGCCGGGGTTCTGACTTCGTGTCCAAACTTCAAAGCACGATGGGTTCTGAGGAAGTTGTAATGGCATCGCAGCAGCTCCAGATGATCTTCCAGCGGCTTCGTACGGCGCGCGTGACAACGGCTCCGGCGACACAGGTATGCCGAGCCCTGCCGGATGGTCAGGTTCAATCGTTCAATGTAGGAAGTATTCAACTGGCGCGAATCCTCCGAGTCTCGCCATACCTCATTCCAGCGCCAAGCCGCACCAAACCTAGGTTTTCGCTGCACTTTGACCACGCGATCATTCCGTCGCTTCTTGATTGCCTGGCCGTGCAGGCAAGCTGCCCCAAAGAGTCGCCGGACAACTTGCCGATAGAACTCGAACCCATCGGTAACGATCAGCGGGACGTTGTTTCCATTGGTCCGGGCGCAAAGGTCTCGAAACAAGGTGAGTGTGTTCCGATAACTCCGCTTTCCAACAACAGTCGAAGGCCAGAGGCGAGACCATACTTCGATAGCAGCAAAGATCCAAACGGGCGATTGCTCTTTGCCACCGACTATGGTGCAGCTCTCATCGGCCTGCAGTTCGCTGATCCGGATCTTGGTGATCCTTTGATGGTTAAATCGATGACAGGAGGTAGCAGCTTTCTCCAGCGCGCGATCCACGGTGTTCCAAGCGATCTGCTGGACTCGGGCGATGGCTGACTTGTTCACACCCTCGACACTAAGAGCGGCGACTTCATCGAACGTAGCGCGGCGATGTTGGAGGCAGTGATAGACAGTGCCGCTGTTCCGGCAGAAAGTCCTGCCGCAACCCTTGCATCGAAACCGACGGCGCTTGCCCCACCGAGTTTGGTGGAATCCAAAACGAATGACCATTCCCAAAGATGGTTTTGTTCGCAGCAGACACATTACGTTTGGACAGCGGAGTTTCTTCATGGCACTTGGACCCGTTTGTCAGTAGATCTGGCGACCTCGAAAATAGGTCTTAAACCATACCACATGAGCCGGTTACAATCGCCTTAACAACAATTGTCTGCGGAAGCACCGGAAATCTCAACGGGACGAGCGCTGTTCGGAATCCGGCGTTCAGCGGTACGCGGCGACAAAGTGCTACTTCTTTCCTGGAACGTGACGCGCGCCGGTAATGCTGCGCGGGCGCAGGAAGCATACGGACAGATCGCGGACACTCAACAGAAAAGCTTTTCTCTACAAGCCATTACGACCGACCATTGAATTCGATCAGTTCAATCCTGCTAAGGAATCTGGAACTTCTGGCCGTTTTCGGCTTGATGGGATTTGAGGACAGGCTCCTTTCTTAACCTGTAAGCCTTTTTATTAACAAATGAAAATGCAAATAGGAAGCGTCCTGAAAACCCGGCCCGTTCGTAAACAATTCGTACTGGGATGACTTGGTTTTCTCTATAATGTGTCTTGCGGCTAAATATGCGTCGACGATATATGGAGCATCTGTTTCAGAAATTTCTCCGACATTCCTGATATCCTTCTTTGGGATGATAAGGTAATGATCCGTTGACACAGTGCGTGTCTCTGCCGGGGATCGCGCTTCTTGGAAAGGATATTTAATAACGATTGTTTTATCGGTTTCAAATTCCACGGCAGGGATAACACCCGGTAACTTATTGACCCCGACTGAAACAAGAAGCCCAGCAAGGTCCTTACTACTTAAACAGTCTTGGCACTGGTTTAATGACAAAAATGAACGTGGTTGCGATTCGGAGAATAAATATCCTCCAATCACAGTTCCAGCCGCCAATAAAAGTAGAGCTGCGAATGTAGCCTTTAGCTTACTCATAAATTAAACTTATCACACAAACCACTACTGTCCCAACGTTACTTGAATAAAACCAGTTGTTTACTGTCATCGAGCGTTTTTTCTGACTCATCGAACTGCGAAAGTACTCGTGTGATCGGAGTTTTCTGCACGATCGTCACACTCAAAATCTGTAGAATCGAGTATAAGCTGTGATCGAGGTTCCAGCGCTTTTTGACGATGGCCACCAACACGTGGATCCAGATGGCAATCCATATCTGCGTTTTCACGGCATTGTCGGTGGTACCATAAAAAACCTTGACGTGAAGGTGTTGCTTAATCCACTTGAAGAACAACTCCATCTGACAGTGGCAGAAGCGGTATTGGAATTGGTGTCGCATTCCGCAGTAACTGTCAGGGTCACATCAGTACGGTTCCCCAGTAAATCATCAAGCAGTTTTTCTGGGAACTTTCACTGGGTGGAATTATTCCGTCAGCCGAGGAGGACGAGGGCAGGGTGGGTGGGCACAGGGATTGAACTGAATTGATCACATAAACGGAATGGCATTCACGAGCGGTTTTGTCGTAGTAGATAGGACAAGACCGTCAGGAAAGGAGCCATTCAATGGAGAGCTTTGCAGGAGCAGATCTACACAAGAGAGTAACGCAGTTGGCCGTTCTGAGAGATGGGCAGCCGCCGTCACAGTTTCGTTTTTCCAACGATCCGAAGACGGTTCACGGGGTTTTAAGGAAACTCCCCAGAGGGACAAAGATCGCGGTAGAAGCCACGGGTTCGTGGTGGTGGTTTGTCGAGAAGGCAAGAGAATTGGGACACGAAATCTGTCTTTCTCATCCCAAGCAAACCAAGGGGCGATTGCCCACGCACGGTTGAAGTTAGACAAAGTGGATGCGGTGATGTTAGCGCGACTGCTTAAAGCGGACTGTTTACCGACGGTGTGGATTCCCGGCGAGAGGGCCCGAGCTGTACGATTCGCGAACCGTTCGCTTCGTATTGCCCAGAACCCGACCTGAAGTACAAGCGGCACGCTAAAGTCCAATACAATGCCTCTACAATGCCTCTGCTACGCTGTCACGATTGGGTCCGCCGGGCATTTTCGGGGTGACGCCGAGAGTCGATCCCACGACCTCTTGAATGTGAGACCAAAAATGAAAATTCGAAAAAACTTAGCACTTGAGAGGCTTCGTCATAGAATTCAAAAAGTTGCCAGGAGCTTGGTTTACGCCCATTTCCTCCGGTGTGCCCCATTTTCCAACATTCAGGTGACACCAAAGGTAGCACCCATTCGCAATGCCATCATTGCTGATATTTAGGTGATGGAGAATACGGTTCAATTACACGGCTAACGTTGCTGTTCACGGGCCGCGAAGCGATCCCTTTGCAATAGCCGGTTAGGCCGAACGGACGTTTAACACCGTTTCCTCGCTGGGCCACACAGGGAAGACCCAGAAACGCTTTCTGGGACAGCGTCATCTGTTTCCCTCAGGAAGCATTTCCTCATAGCTTGCGACGTGCACAGTTCCCGACCCGCAATCCACGAATTTTAAGAGTTGGCAACTGCCCGTCTCTGCTGTGATACAGCACCCCGTCGGTAAACTAGGCGAAGGGTAAGCGAAAGCCGCTCCCAAAAGTTAACACGATGTCCGTTGACAGGCTCTTACTCGCGGCGATATAAGCTGCGGTCATCAACCTGGAAGAAGCACCGATGAAATTCGCCCCATCCCTTCTCTCATTACCGCTATTCTTCAGTCCGGTTACGTTTGTCCCTTCTCCTGCATATCCTCAGGGAGGCGGCGTGTATGCCTACGACTGCCACCACGACCGCAAAGCAGGCGGCTCCTTCGCCTCGAAAGAAGAGATCCTAAAGAAGCTCGCAGCCGAGAAGCCGGACGGCACAACTCTCGAAGAGCCTTCTGTAAGTCGCGACGACCAAATTCCAAAACGGTATGAGCGGGAATGAAGATCAGAGATGCCATAACGTGGCCGAGGCACTGGACAACGCCTCTCGGGAATGAAACCCATGATGCGCCCGTAGACAACGGCATTCTTATCGACATCCGTGGATGGGAAGACACCTCAACTATCGTTCTTGTGTTGCGCTGCCGAAGCGGTAAATATTACGGGACTATCAGCACGGCCCCCCATCATTACGAAATCGTCGTCCAGTTTCTCAGCATGAACAAGAAGCAGAGGTTGCGAGAAATTAAACAGGCCGAAATAACATTTCCAGAGGCGGTCTCGTAGTCACTATGGTGAAGTATCTCTACCGACCCTGTCCTCAAATGTGCCGGTTACCCCGGCGTGGTACTTCCCGAACGGAACGTCAAACTCAGCGTCATCTCCATCGGTACGATACATTCCAAAGATGGTCGCCTTCCTGGGGTACAACCCTTTGCCCCAACCGGAATCGCTTCGGGAGAAGCTCATTCTAATCGGGAAACTGCTCGGTCCGAGCCAGAAAGCAATGCCAGGCGCTTGGAGGTGGATGAGACCACCCTTCGCTGTTTCGAGCAGGAGATCCGCCACCCGTCGAAAAAGCTGAAACGGGCGGTCTAAAGCTTTTTAAGAACGGGTGCGTCAGAAGCCTGAACGGGGCGCTCAAACAAAATTCCGCACGTAGAGTTAATCATTCAATCTCCAGGGCGGTTCTGCGATTGGACCTACGGCTGTCAGCGCCCCCAAAGAAACTCCCGTTCCGAGAGAGCTCGGCATCGCGTCCCTGAGTCCGCCGCCTATTGATTGTCACCAGACCGTGCTTGAAAGCGTTCTGGTTTTGAGTGGGATGGGTTGCCTTTGATCCCATCCCCCACACTGGTCGCCGAGGTTGTTCCGTAATAAAATTGAGATTCTCCGGCCGTTAAGGCGGAGAGAGTGACGGGCGCGCTGGGCATCAAAACCAACTGTACGTCCAAGTCATGCTTATGGAAGAATCCTTGATTCTGCGAGACGACGAACAGTCCCTCCCGCTCGCTAAAGCTTGCAGGAGTGATGACGACTTTTTGTGGCGCCGCAGAGGGCCTATGGGTTTGAGATCATCGGCAAAGAACAAACCCAGGCCGGCGATAAGAACCGAGCGGATCATTTTCATTCGATCACCTCGTGATTGTTCGCCTAAAAACGGAAGAATCCATCGCGCGCGTTCCGCGCCTGCGCGCACGCCGAGGCGTTAACGTGTCTCAAACTCGTTTTGTCTCGGAATAGCCGCTGACAGTATCGCTCGGAATCTGTCCACTACCTGTCGCTCGTTAAGCCAAAGTTTAAGCGTCAGAACTTTCATGATTTAACCTCGCGCTCGTTCTACTAAGAATTCATGCATTGGAAATTTATTGCCTGTAGGGGAAACCCTACGGCATGCGCATGGCGAAACTGACTAGAATTTCAGTCAGGCAAGCTGCGCTCAGAGAATTGTCATCTGATGCGCGATTGATAATGTCGCTTATATGCTGAGGAGTTAGCAGAAAAGAGTTTTTTTATTTTCTGGCACAACAATTGCGCACGCGATCTGCTAATTTTCAGAACCATAACGCCGCTCCGTAGAGCTACACAATTCTAGATCGAATCATCTTTCTAGATCAAATAATCTTTAACGAAGGTGGCGAAACTGCGCGACCGAGATATCTAACTGCGTCGTTTTTTAGCCGTGCGTAACTGGGCCGCAAGAAAAGGAAGAATTTGAGTGCTTTACACTTGTTATGAAGGTTTACTCGCATTGATTACTTGTTTCACAGTCATGTCCGTCGCTGTTCCGGGTCTTGTAAACGCGGCGAGCTTACAAGCCAGTTGGATTGACAATTCTCAGGATGAGGACGGCTTCCATATAGAGCGTAAGCTTGGGCCTAGTGGCATATTTTCACTTATCGCAACGACCGCTCCCAACGCGACGTCTTATAGCGATTCCAATCTGGCAAGTAACACGACCTACTGTTATCGGGTGAACGCCTTTAACAGTGCCGGCAACTCTGGATACACTAATGAGGCTTGCGCGACGACATCCAGTTTGACTACGACGCCTCCTCCAGTCTCTTCACCTGTGACGGCCATACTGCTTGGGCAGACCGGAGAAGATATTGCAGGTATGGTCTCGGAAAACGCGGACGGCATCAAAGATGTTCATATCAGACTGACCGGAGTCCAGAGCGCGATTACCGGAGTCAGAATTACCGGCGCCACCGGCATCTGGGAAACGCCGTTCACTGGACAGTACTGGATAGTGGCCATAAGGCCGCAGACGGATCCATCTGTTGTTGATCTCTATTTCGACTTCTGGCAAGTCAACTCTTCCTACACCGTCGCTTTGACCTTTGCGGATGGATCTACGCAGAGCGTCCAGGCTGCTGCGCCGCTAACATCGGTTCCACCAATCGTCCTCGGTAATTCCAATAATTCAGCGAC
>JBGPIK010000067.1:0-21794 GCA_041484845.1 Binatia bacterium
CAAGTCGGAAAATAAATTTTCCTGGATCATCGCGGCGATTTCAGCCGAGAGGCCGCCGATCATCGGCCCTTCGTCGAGCACAATGGCTCTTTTTGTTTTCGCCACCGAACGCAGGATCGTTTCCTTATCCAAGGGCGCGAGCGAGCGCAGATCAACGATTTCGATATCGATACCTTTTAGTTTCAATGCTTCCGCGGCGTTGTCCGCTTTGAGCACCATGCCGCCGCAAGTAACGATCGTCAGATCTTTTCCCTCACGTCGCACAGCGGCAACGCCAATAGGCACCGTATAATCGCCCTCTGGCACCGGACCGCGTTGACCATAGAGATAATGGCTCTCGAAACAGAGCACAGGATTGGGGTCACGGATCGCTGATAGCAAAAGCCCTTTGGCATCCGCAGGCGTCGTCGGCATGATAATTTTCAGACCCGGAAAATGAATAAACGCGCCGTGATTGCAGCTCGAGTGGCTCGGGCCTCCGCCAGCGCGGGTGGCAAACTTGGTGCGCACCACCATCGGCACATTAATCCGGCCGCCGGTCATATAATGATAGCGCGCCGCATGGCTGGCAAGCTGGTCCATGGCAAGGGGCAACAGGTCGGAGAATTGAATTTCCACCACCGGCCGCATGCCGTTGATCGCTGCGCCGACGCCGAGACCCACCAGCGCGGCCTCTGAAATCGGTGTATCCAGCACGCGGTCTTTTCCGAATTCCTGCATCAAACCGCGTGTGATGCCATACGCTCCGCCGAATAACGCCACATCCTCGCCCATAACGAACACCCGATTGTCCCGCGCCATTTCGTAGCGCAGAGTTTCTCGCAATGCTTCCTGGACGCGCATTTCCTTCACGGCGCCTTGTGCTTCCGCCGCCGGCTTAGCCATGAGTCACCTCGTTTTTTGCGTAGACGCTGTTCAAGTCGACTTCCTTTTTCGGTAGCGGCGCCGCTTCTGCCCGCCTGGCGATTTCGTCAAGCTGGCAATAAACCTCTTTAGACATCCTCTGGAAATCTTCCTCGGTGAGATGGCCCGCCTGAATGAGTTCCTCCTTTAGACGCTTGATCGGACACTTCTGCTTCCAGGCCGCGATCTCCTCTTTGGAACGGTAGGCCGTGCCTGGGTCGCCGCCAAAGTGCCCATCCCAACGATAGGTGACGCATTCAAGAAGCGTTGCGCCGCCGCCACTACGCGCCTTGGCCGCCGCAGATTGTGTTGCCTCGTAAACCACTTCCACGTCGTTGCCATCCACCGTCTTACCTTCAAAACCATACGCCGCTCCGCGCTCGCTTAAATGTTTGATAGCGACGCTTTTCTCAAAGCTCACAGTCATGGCGTATTGGTTGTTCTCACATACATAGATGACCGGCAGCTTCCACACGCCAGCGAGGTTCATCGACTCATGCACGACCCCTTGATTGGCCGCGCCGTCGCCGAAGAAACTTACCACCACTTCTTTCGAGCCGCGAATTTTTGCTGAAAGGGCCGCTCCGGTCGCGGTGGGCACCGTGCCGCCAACCGTGCCGGTATTGCCAATAAATCCGAAACTCATGTCGCCCATGTGCATCTTGCCGCCGCGACCTTTCGAATAGCCCTCTTCCCTTCCCATGCACTCGCATAAGAGCGTGTAAAGATCCGCGCCCTTGGCTATTATGTGACCTGTGCCGCGGTGATAACTCGCGACCAGGTCCGTCGCTTGGAGCGCGGAGCAGACCCCGACCGCAATCGCTTCTTGCCCGCGATACGAATGCGTGCTGCCGAACATCGCCTTGCGCTGGTAGAGGTCCTCCAGTTTTTCTTCGAACGCGCGCAACAGGATCATCTGCCGCAGCATTGCCTTCTTTTTGGCCGTATCCAACATAGTCCCCCCTGACTTCCGGGTATCATTTATACGCGGAATCTTCTCTGTGTATTGTCTCTAGTTAGTTGGACTCGCTTCCCATTGTCAAGGCACTCGAGGCCTTGGCCCACGGGCAGCTCACTCTTTAAAATTAGCGGAACACTAAAAAAGTTGCGAGAAGGCCGGGATTATTTGACGAAGAATTGCAAGGATTGACTCGTGTACTGCGCCAGCGGTGAAAAATAAACGCCGAGAACCACAGTAAGAACCGTAAGCGGTATCAACAGAGTGAAATTCTTCGCGGCAACGGAGATTGCCTGATCTCCAGGATCCGGGAAATCGAGGAACATCGTCTTTACCACGTTGGCGTAATAATAAAGTGAGATGACACTGTTAATGATAGCCACTAGAGCCAGCAAAACAAAAACTCCCCCCTGTTTCAGGACAGCGGCAAACAAGAAAAATTTGCCGATGAATCCCGCGAACGGCGGCAATCCCGTCAGAGAAAAGAGAAACACCGCCAAGCAAATCGCCGGCACGACCGCGCCACGCCATGCAAGGCCGCGGTACGTTTCGATCTCTTCATCGCCGGTTACGTTAGCAATCATCCCGACGACGAGGAAAGCACCCAGGTTCATGATCAGATAGACCACGACGTAAAAAAGAACCGCCCTGAGGCCGTCATTGGTCAGCAACGCCAGGCCCATCAGCATATAACCCGCGTGCGCGATGCCTGAATACGCCAGCATGCGCTTGAGATTTTTCTGATTCAGGGCGCATAGATTGCCGACGGTCATGGTGATCATGCTCACGAACAAAAGAACGTGGGGCCATTCGACGTCAGCTACAAACGCCCAATCGCCGCCGGCGACCATCCGCGAGACACCGGGAAAGAAGAACCGTATCATGATCGCCATTCCGGCTGCGTTAGAGGCAACGGAGAGAAACGCGGTGAAAGGCGTAGGCGCCCCCTGATAAACATCGGGCGACCACATATGGAAAGGGACGAACACGATCTTATAACCAAAGCCGGCCATGATGAAAACGAAAGCCATGAACAAGGCGACTTTGTTCATTTGATTTTGCGTGAGAGCAGACTGAATCGCAGCATAGTCAAGACTGCCGGTCATACCGAAAAGCCAGCTCATGCCGTAAATCATTGTGCCGGAGGCAACGCCGCCGTAAATTAAATATTTCAGAGCCGCTTCACTGGAACGACGGTTGTGCGGCAGGAATCCGGTGAGAACGTACGAAGTCAAGCTAACCAATTCCAAGGACAGGTAAGCCGTCAGCAAATTGCTTGACGACGCCATAAAAAACATGCCGAGCGCGCACGTGAGCAGCAGCGTATAATACTCACCCTGATGGACTTGTCGTATCTCGTTGCTGCCGAGCGACATCCAGATGGTCAGGATCGCCGCCACCAGCGCGAAAACTTTGAAAAAGAGACTGAAATTATCCAGAATAATCATGCGGTGGAATAGCCAACCCTGTTGCGCTCCGTAAAGATCGCACGTCGCTACCAGCGACGCACCACACCCGATGATCGCTAACGCGGCACGGGCCCGGTGGCTTCGCACCATCAGATCAACAACGATCAGCAACAGGATCGTGCAAGAGAGGATGATCTCCGGATAAAAGAAATTCAGGCTGGCGAGATTTTTCAGATCCATGGATGTGTCTTAGAGATGTAGATGGGGCACGACGATTTGATTGATATGATCCAATGAAGCGCGCAAGAGATCTAAGACAAGGCTCGGATAAATACCGAGCAAGATTACGATGGCTCCTAACGGCACCAAGGTAAACATTTCGCGACCGTTGATCTCCGGGAGCTTCAAGTATTTCTCGTTTGGGGGACCCAGGAAGATGCGCTGAATCGTCCAGAGTAGATAACCGGCGGTCAGAATAACGCCGCTCGCGCCCAAGATCGTGAGCACGGGAAATTTCTGCCAGGTTCCAAGCAAGACCAAAACCTCGGAGATGAATCCGGAGAGTCCCGGCAAGCCCATCGAGGCGAAGAAGGCAAGCGCCGTCACGCCGGTATAAACGGGCATGATGGCCGCCAAGCCGCCGAATCCGTCGATATCACGATGGTGCGCGCGGTCATACACAACACCGACCAGGAGGAAGAGCATGCCGGTGATGGTTCCATGATTGAACATCTGCAACACGGCGCCGTTGATGCCTTGAGTGGTGAAGCTCGCCATACCAAGCATGACGTATCCCATATGGCTTACGCTGGAGTACGCGACCAGTTTCTTGAGGTCCTTTTGCGCCATGGCGCAAAGCGCACCGTAAATAATATTCCAAGCGCCGAGTGCACCCAAAAACCAGAAAGCGAGATCAGCGGTAGCTGCGGGCAGCATCGGATAATTGATGCGCAGAATTCCGTACGTGCCCATCTTCAACAACACGCCGGCAAGGATGACGGAGACTGCCGTCGGCGCTTCGACGTGGGCATCGGGCAGCCAGGTGTGAAACGGAAAGGCCGGTATCTTGATGGCAAAGCCGATGAAAAGAGCCATCCAAACCACATGCTGGAAACCCCAACCCCACTGATTGAAGGGCCAGATGGGTAAGACCTGGGTGCTGTATTTATTGCCCTGCGCGATCAGTACGGTCATGTCGAAAGTATGCGGTTCGCTGGTAAAATAAAGCGCCAAGATGGCGAGCAGCATTAGAACGCTGCCGAAAAGCGTATAAAGAAAGAACTTGATGGCGGCGTACTCACGGCGCGGCCCACCCCAAATGCCGATGAGAAAGTACATCGGCAGCAGCATGACTTCCCAGAAAACATAGAAGAGAAAAAAGTCGAGAGCGCAGAAAACTCCCATCATCCCGGTATCGAGCATCAGAAAAAGCGCGAAATACCCCTTGAGCGCTTTTTCGATGCCCCAGGAGGCGAAAATACAGATAAAGGTCAAGAGCGCCGTCAGCAGGACCATCGAGATGCTTAACCCGTCAATGCCAACGTAATAGCTAATGTTATAAACGGGAATCCACGAGTACTTCTCGACAAACTGAAGACCCGGCTTGGAGACGTCGAAATGGTTGTAGAGCCAGAACGACATAAGCAACGGTGGAACCGTAAAGGCGGCGGCGACCCAACGAATCAGGTTGTGGCTCTTGCTCGGCAGCATGAGCACGACGACCGCGCCCGCTAGCGGTATAAAAATCATGTAACTGAGAACGTTTTCCATCTTCCACATTCTCCCGTGTGAATCAGCTCCAGTAGCGCAGCTTAACGATGATGGCCAACACAATCGCGATCAGAATGCCGTAAAGGTAACTGTTAATATTGCCCGTCTGCACTCTGCGCAGGCGGTTGCCGGCCCAGAAAATGATGTTCGCAATCGCATTGACAATGCCATCGATGATGTATTGGTCAAAAAGCCCGTTAAGCCAAGAGACGAAGCGCGTAAGAGCGGCCGCGCCGTTGACGATGCCATCGATGATGTAGTTATCGAACGCCGCCCAAAAGCTTGCCAGCAACAAAGTGCCGTTGACGAAAATGACCTGGTAAATTTCGTCCAGATAGTACTTGTGATCAAACAGGCGGTAGAAAAATCCACCGGCGAGATTGGCAAACCGCTCCGGCGCAAGTGTAGCGCGATAGTACATGAGATAAGCAATCAAGAAGCCGGCGGCGGCAACGGTAACCGAAGTCGCCATCAGTCCCCACTCAAGCGCCTCCGAGGCATGTGCTTCCGCGTGCGCGTGGATCACCGGCTCAAGCCAGTGGGCGAATTGGCTGCCGCCCAATACCCCCGGAAGCCCGATCCAGCCCGCTCCCAAGGCGCCTATAGCCAGGATCACCAGTGGCAACGTCATCACCTTAGGCGATTCGTGGAGGTGTTCTTGCGTATGATGGTCAGCGCGGCACTTGCCGAAAAAGACCATGAATAGCTGGCGGAACATATAAAAGGCGGTCATCCCGGCACCGCCCACAGCGAGCGCCCAAACCACAGGATGATCATTGGAGAAAGCCAACCATAGGATTTCGTCTTTTGAAAAAAACCCTGCGGTCAAGGGCGTTCCCGCGATGGCCAGAACTGAGATGAAGAAGGTAATGAACGTAAGCGGCATGTACTTTTTCAGCCCGCCCATTTTGCGCATATCCTGTTCATGGTGCATGGCGTGGATAACGCTGCCCGCGCCAAGGAACAAACAAGCCTTGAAGAAGGCGTGGGTCATGAGGTGAAAGATCGCCGCTGCATAGCCGCCAACGCCAATACCGATGAACATATATCCGAGCTGGCTCACCGTGGAGTAAGCGAGAACTTTTTTAATATCGACCTGCGTCAGAGCGATCGTCGCGGCCACCAGCGCCGTCGCCACGCCGATCCAGGCGACAACGTTCAATGTCGCCGGCGCCATGGAAAAGAAAACGTTCATCCGCGCCGTCATGTAGACACCGGCGGTAACCATCGTCGCAGCATGAATCAAGGCGCTCACCGGTGTTGGCCCCGCCATGGCGTCAGGCAGCCAGACGTACAACGGAATCTGCGCCGACTTGCCGGTAGCCCCGACGAAGAGAAATAGCGTCGCCACCGTAATGACGGGAAGTCCCCAGATCATCTGGTTTTGCAGTGTCGGGGCCCACTTCACCATTTCACTAAAAGTTAATGTTCCGTGCCCCTGCGCATCGAATGACCAAAAAAGCAGAAACATGCCGAGAACAAATCCAAAATCTCCGACGCGATTGACGATGAAGGCCTTGTTACCGGCCCGGGCGTTATTTTGGTCCTGATACCAAAAACCGATCAGAGCATAGGAACAGAGGCCGACGCCTTCCCAACCGACAAACATGACAAGCAAGTTGTCGCCGGTGACGAGTGTAAGCATCGCTGCGGTAAACAGATTGAGGTAGGCAAAAAACCGCCAGAATGCCTTATCCTCATGCATGTAACCAGTGGCATAGATGTGAATCAGGCCGCCGACACCCGTGACCACCAGGATCATAACTGCGGATAGCGGATCGACCATGAAGGCCATGTCTACGTTAAGCGATCCGAGACTGATCCAGGTATAGAGCCTATCGACGAGAAACCGTTGTTCCGGTTCCAGCGCCATAAGTTTAAACAAGGCCTGCACTGAAAGGCCGAAAGCGACGATCACGGTTACGCAGGCAATGAAGCCGATCGCTCCCTTGCCAAAGTTTTTCTGAATCTTCGCTCCCAGAAGACCGTTGATGATGGCGCCTAGCAACGGCAGAAAAACGATCCAACGCAGGAAATCTGTCTGTATCGGATGATCCATGGTACCTTAACCTTTTAAGTCCCGCCCTTCTGCGATCTTGGATCTAACTGGAACGTGCCCCATTGAAAGCCAAAATCGTTCAGTCCTTGGCTTATTCCCTTAATGACTGGGCTGCCTCGACATCGATCGTGTGGAAAATCTGATAAATGGCTAAAACAATGGCTAGCCCCACCGCCGCCTCCGCTGCCGCAAGCATAATCACGAAAATAGCATAAACCTGTCCATCGGTGCTCCCGCTGCTGAAATGAGAAAACGCCACATAGTTGATGTTGGCGCTGTTCAAAATGAGTTCCACACCCATCAGAACACTGATGGCGTTGCGGCGAGTCAATACCGTAAATAGACCTAAGGCGAAAACAATTGCCCCGATGACGAGATAGGAGGAGAGCTCGTTGGGCCCAAAACCAGCAATCATGATTACTCTCTGATCTCCTTGCGGGAAATAACGACGGCGCCGATCATGGCGGCAAGCAGCACCAGCGATGCGAGCTCAAAAGGTAAGAGGTAGCTATCCAGGAACAGGTTACCGATCGTGCCCGTCGTCGCGGCGTAAACAATCTGTTTGGCTTTTGCCCATGGAGTTTCGCGAATCGCCTGAACCAATAAATAGAAGAATACGGCGATCACAATGAGAGCCGGAATCCGTCCCGCCGATCGGTTGGTAATCTCGACGTCCGTAATGCGATGGGTTAGCATGACGGCGAAAAGAATAAGAACCAAAATGCCGCCGACATAAATCAGCAACTGAACCGCAGCGACAAAATCGGCGCCGAGAAAAATATAGAGACCGGCGACGCCCGCGAAGGTGCCCAGCAGCGAAAATGCCGAATAGATGATATTACGCGAAAAGGCCACCATCATGGCGGAACCCACCGTGACGGCGGCAATCAGAGCAAAAATTGCCGTTGAAATATCCATGCTGGTCTTAGACCTGTTTGGAATCGCAGAAAGCTGACTGCTTTCTGCGTCAATTACCGGAAGATTGGTTTTGGATCAAGAGGACCTAAAACCGCAGCTCCTCGACTTGCCCTATCCCTCCTCCGCGGCTCCCCCTCCATCCGGCGTGGCAAACTCATCCAGATATTTCAGTCCGATGTCGACTTTCTCCGCCAACTTAGGATCGGTCTCGCCACCCTTCTTCGGCTTATAGAGCGGCGAAGGTTGCGCTGCGAAGCGGCGCACCAGACCGGCGGGATTGTAACTCGCCCCTTCAAATTCCGTGGAGTGACGGATGGATCCGGTCGGACACGCCTCCGAACAGAGCCCACAGTACATACATTTGCAAATGTCGATATCGAAATGGCTGAACTGGCGCTGTTTGGTCTCCTTGTTCATGTCGATGCCTATGGTGATGCACCTGATCGGACAGACCCTTTCGCAGGCAAGGCATCCGGTGCAGATGTCCATGTCGACTTCAAGTATGCCGCGGTAACGATGCGGCAGGGTCTCCTGAACAGGGACCGGAATCTTATCGGGATATTGAATCGTCATCGGTTTACGCACCAGATGAGAGAAGGTAATACTCATCCCTTCGAAAACCGATTTAACTGTATCCGAAATATCTCTTACGTAACTTGCTACAGTCATAGCGCCTCGGCAATTAAATATGAAGTTTAAAGTAAAGCTCCGGCTTGGCTTGTCGAATCTGAAAAGCGACTCTGATGAAAAAGATGATTAAAAGAGCCAAGCCCAAACCAAACATGGCCGCGCGGATAACCTGTTGGAGGTTGCTCGGAACAAACATAAAGCCGATCGTGCCCAAAAGACAGACAAAAGACAGCGGCACCAGGTACTTCCAGCAGAGCGCCATGAGCTGATCGACGCGCACGCGCGGCAGTGTAGCTCTTATCCACATTGCAACGAACACCCAGAAATAAGCCTTAAGAAAAAAAACCAGGAATTGAACGGCCGCCAGGAGTGTAGGATTTTCCGGAGCGAGCAGAGACGGCACCTGCCAACCCCCGAGGAAAAGGGTCGTCGCCACGGCACCGATTACATAAAGGTTTCCCCATTCAGCAAAGAAAAAAAACAAAAAGCGCATGCCGCTGTATTCGGTCACATAGCCCGCGACCAATTCCGATTCGGCTTCCGGAATGTCGAACGGAGTCCGGTTACCCTCCGCCAAAGCCGCGGTAAAATAAAGGAAAAAGGCAGTGAAGGTGAATGGATTATTAAATAAAAACCAGTCCCACGGCGCCCATCCTTGCGCTTTGATGATGCCTTGCATGCTTAGCGTGCCGGCCAAAAAAACAATGTTCAGAACCGAAAGCCCGGCAGGAATTTCGTAACTTACGATTTGTGCGGCGGAGCGCATGCCACCGAGCAACGACCACTTATTGTTGGAGGCCCAACCGGCCATGAGGATTCCGACCACCATTAGTGAAGTGACAGCAAGTATGTAAAGGATGCCGATATTGAGATCGGCCACGATGAGCCGGCCACCGAAGGGAATCACGACAAAGGTGCAGAGGAAACCCATGAAGACGACGTAGGGTGCCAGGGAAAACAGCTTCTTGTCCGCGGCCGAGGGAATCAGGTCCTCTTTGAGCAGATTTTTAATCCCGTCCGCCAGCCACTGGAGAATCCCCTGAGGACCGACGCGGTTCGGTCCCACGCGGGATTGCATTCTGGCCCACACGCGCCTTTCCAGCCAACTCGTCACTCCGGCGACCGGCGCCACGAATGCCGACACGACGATCACGCCGGCAAGCAGCATCGCGAGGGCGTAGACCATCTGCCTCGGTGCGCCGACGAAGTAACCTTGTTGAATCAGTTGGTCGATGTATGCTCGCATCATTAGCTCGTTTTCTGATTTAGCGATCGATCTCCGGAGCGTCGACGTCGAGGCTGCCGATCAACGCGACCAGGTCAGCGATCATCAGCCCTTTACTGAGCTTGTCGATGATGCTCATGGCCGTATACGACCCGGTGCGGATGCGCACGCGGTACGGATACTCGCTGCCGTCACTTACGACATAGAAACCCATATCGCCGCGCGGCGCTTCGACGCGCGCGTAACACTCTCCCGCCGGAGGCTTGAATTTGCGCGGCACCTTCGCGATCGCCGGACCCTTGGGCAACATTTTCAGACATTGGCGCAAGATCTTGCAGCTTTCTCCCATCTCAAGAATACGCACCCAGTAGCGATCGAAACTATCCCCCAGAACTCCTATTTCGCCGGTGCCCACCGGAACTTCGAATTCCAATTCCGGATAAATGGAATACGGGATATCCCGGCGAATATCCCACTTGATTCCCGAGCCGCGCAGGTTCGGGCCGACTAGATTATAACCGAGAGCGTCTTCCTTGCTGATCACCGCAACGCCAGCGAGCCGTTCAATAAAGATCTTGTTGTTCGAGAGCAGGCGATTGAACTCATCGACAATGGGCTCGAAGTGATTTATGAACTCGCTGATCCGGGTACAAGTCTCTGGAAGAATATCATAACCGACTCCGCCGATGCGAATATAGTTATAGGTCAGCCGGGCCCCGCAGATCTCTTCCATTAGATTGTTAATCGTTTCCCGTTCCCGCAGCGCGTGGACGAACGGCGTCATAGCGCCGATGTCCTGGCCGAAGGTTCCCACGGAAATCAAGTGGCTGGCGACGCGATTGAGCTCGCAGGCGATCACGCGGCAGAACTCGCCGCGTCGGGCGACTTCCGTGTTTCCGAGCTTTTCCGCCGCCATGCAAAAAACCTGATTGGCGAACATCGCGGCGAGGTAGTCGGCGCGGTCGGTGTAGGGCACGTAGCCGTGCCATGTCATCTTTTCCCCGATCTTTTCAATCGAACGATGCAAATAACCGACGTCGGGAATGGCTTCACCGATCACTTCGCCATCCGTCTTCACCACGAAGCGCAACACGCCGTGGGTGCTGGGATGTTGCGGCCCGATATTGATGGTCATGTCTTCGGTACGAAAGCCGGTTTCAGCTTGAGCAGTTTCGTTCATCGGATTCCTATCGGAGGAGTTTTTCTACCAACGGGGCCCGCTGCGTACTGATCCCGTCGTATTCTTCCTGCTCGACGTAGTCCTTGCGTAGAGGGTGTCCTACCCAGTCTTCGGGAAGCATGATCCTGCGCAAATCACTATGGCCCTCGAAGATCACCCCGAAGAGATCGTAGACCTCGCGTTCGAACCAATTCGCGACTTTCCAAACCCCTTCTAGCGTGGCTATCCGGGGATTCTCCCGCGGCAGGTCGGCTTTGAGCACGATCTGATGCCTCTGAGAATAGGAGTAGAGGTGATAAACGACCTGGATCTTTTCTTCTTTGGGCCAGTCGAGCGCGGTCAAGTCCGAAAGCACTGCGAAATTGAGAGTTTCATCGTCGCGCAGAAAACGGCAAACGTCCACAATGGCTTGCGGATCCACGCTCAAATAAGGCTCGGCAACATCCCCCTTGAATTGACTGACTTTGTCGGGAAATTTCTTTTCGAGCCGCTCATAAATCGCCGTGGCTTCCATTCCTAGGCACTCACCCCGTTTTCCGCCGGCCGCGCCGCTTTGACCAGCCAGCGCTCGCGCATCATTTTATCTTGAATCCGCAACAAGCCCTCCGTGAGCGCCTCGGGACGCGGCGGGCAGCCGGGCACGTAAACATCGACGGGAATGATCTTATCGACGCCTTTGCAGACGGAATAGGCAACCTGGAACAAACCGCCGCAGTTAGAGCAGCTACCCATCGAAATCACATACTTCGGGTCGGGCATCTGGTCGTATAGTAGTTTGGTGCGTTTCGCCATCTTATACGTGAGCGTTCCCGCCACGATCATCAAATCGGACTGGCGCGGGGTCGCCCGCGGCACTGCGCCGAAACGGTCCAAGTCGGCGCGCGGCCCGCCCGTTTGCATTAATTCGATCGCGCAGCACGCAAGACCGAAAAGCATGTACCACTGGGAAGAGGCGCGACCCCAATTGAGCAGATCATCTACTTTGGTGGTAAAAACCGTTTCGGGAAGCGAGTTTAATAATGGTTTCATTGCATGCCTCCAACGACTGAGGAATCAGACTTTAATCTTCTTCACCCACTCCAAGTCGCCTTTGGCCCAAGCGTAGATTAAACCGAGGAAAAGAATCCCGATGAAAAGCAAAATCTCGACGAAAGCAAAAATTCCCTGACCGCTCTCCAGCCAGCGGCGAAACACCGCTGCCACCGGAAAGACAAAGGCGATTTCCACCTCAAAGATTATAAAAATCAAAGCCACTATATAGAAGCGGATGTTAAAATTAACCCATGCGCTTCCCATCGCCGGCTCGCCGCACTCGTAGGTGGACAACTTGCGCTCTTGCGGATTCGACGGACGCAGCAGACGACCCATCAGCAGGGTAATTCCGACGAAGCCAAGCCCTACTGCCGTAAACACCAAGACATTAGCAAAATCGAATAACATTATATGAGTTTCCGTAATCGCATTGAGAAAGAGTTCTGGCTAGTTTTAATCACAAAAGCCATAGAGATTCAATGATTGTTAAGATCCGGCGGGTTTGCCATCATGACTGTTTTTGTCTAGAGTCAGCGCCAATCAAACTTATTCAACCGGATGACGTGAAACGAAGGAAGCTGCTCATGAAGCCTAAGCCAATAATATGGATTGCGTTTTTAGTTTGTGGTGCTTACCTTTTTTTGACTAGCTTTGCATCCCAAGCTCAGACTCGGCTCACCCCTGTCCGCACGGCCTACAGCGCATTGTCAGCGGGAATAGGCACCCTCTGGCTGACTCATGAACAGGGAATTTTCAAAAAACATGGCCTGGATTCCAATCTGATTTACATCCGCGGCGGCACGACCGCCGTCCAGGCGCTATTGGCCGGCGAAATTCAATTTGGCCATCTTTCGCCGGCTCCTATGCTGACCGCCTGGGCTCAGGGCGCCGATTTCGTCTGGGTTGGTACCACGACGCACCAGATGGTTTTTACCCCAATCACAGATTCAAGCATCACCAAGGGTTCAGATTTAAGGGGGAAAAAAATCGGCATCACACGCATCGGTTCGGCGAGCGATCTCGCCTTGCGCGCGGCTTTAGAAAATTTCGGCATGGGGCCTAAAGATGTGACGATGATATCCATCGGCGGCATACCCGACATCTTGGCGGCGATGCGTGCAGGAGCCGTAAACGGCGGCATTCTCTCCCCGCCGACTTCCACAGCCGCCCGCGAAATGGGTTACCGTCCGCTGCTCCACATCCCGGATCTCGGAAAGGAATTCACTTTTTCCGGTATCGCCGCCAAACGTTCTTTCGTTCAAAATCAGCCCGAAGTCGTGCGCGCATACATGGCGGCCCTTACCGACGGCGCAAAAATTTATACTGAAGACAATCGCGCGGCATTGAAAGTGTTGAAAAAATATATGCGCGCCGACGACCGGATGCTCGAGGGCGGTTATAAAGAATACGATAGGGCGATTTCCAGCCCGCCCTATCCTTCCCTGAAGGGACTCGAAGCCGTTCGTGACAGCATCCTCGATTCGACGCCGCAATTGAAACAAATGGATCTGCGAAAATTCGTCGATGATCGGTTTGTCAAAGCGCGGTAGGGTGCGCTTGCGCACCGTTGACAGATCACCATTGAATGCCACGAAGTTTAGAATCTTTGCTCGATAACCCTCGAAGATCGCGGTACAGGAGATCTTATGAGAATTGAGACCGAGAGAAAGATGAAGCGCTGGCGCGAGCAGCGCTGGCTTTTGGATCAAATCATTCAAACTCGTGGTCTGGATTGGGATCAGGGGCGCACGGGAAAGATTTTGCGCAACTGCGGCCCGGGAGCGCAAAGCGACGTTCAGGAAATCAACCGAAGAATTCAAAAATTCGTAGACATCCCGCGGGAGTTTGCGCGCGTCGCGGCGCGCCGTGAGGAATTGGCGCGCGAAACCGAAGCGGCCGGTCATACCGTCGAGGCGCGGGAGCATTACTACACTGCGGCATGCTTTTACACTAATGCCATGTGGGCGGTGTATGAGGACGGCAATCCAAAGCGCATGGCATGGCAAGAAAGAAAACGTGTTTGCTACGACAAGTTTATTCAATATGCGGGACGGCCCATCGAGCGTGTCGAACTGTCGTATGAAGGCAAGTTGATCCAAGCGCTCTTGCATCTGCCGCTGCGCATGAGAGCCGGCGAGAAGGTCCCTTGCGTCATGTACATTCCCGGCATGGACGGCGTTAAGGAAGATACCCCGATGAACAACGATCCATTGTTGGAGCGCGGAATCGCCGTACTCGCCATCGATGGCCCCGGCCAAGGGGAAACGCGGGAGCGCGGCAACAAGTGCACCGCCGGCAATTACGGCGATGCCGGCAAGCTTGCCTGCGACTATCTAGTCAAACGGCCGGAGATCGATGCCGACCGGCTCGGCGTGATGGGCTCGAGCATGGGTTCTTACTGGGCGCCGCGAGTCGTCGCTGAGGAACCACGCTTCAAAGCATGCGCCGTGAGCGGCGTTTGCCTTGAACCGGGACAGTACGCGATTTTCAATATGTCCTCACCGACCTTTAAGCTCAATTACATGTACATGGCCGGATACGACGACGAAGCCGCTTTTGATGATTTTGCCAAAACGCTGACACTCAAAGGAATCGCGGCAAGAATCACTTGCCCCTATCTGATCGTTGCGGGCGAGGACGACGAACACTGCGACATGAAATTCGTCTATGACTTCATGGGGGAAATCCGCGGCCCTAAGGTTCTGATAGTCTATGAAGGCGAGAAACACTCGATTCGCAATCCACGCTCGCGGACGCTGGTCATCAATTGGCTCGCTGATCGACTCGCGGGCAAACCATTCAAATCGGAGAGCATCCGGGTTGAAACCAGCGGCAAGGAAACGCACCGGGATTGGTAAAGAGAAGATCGCGAGGATTGAAGATCGAGAATCGCCATCATCTATTCTCCATCCTCATTTTCTCTGCAGTGACGTAGTCAATGAAAATAGCCTACGGTGACCTGATCGGTGGAATCAGCGGCGACATGTTCGTCGCGGCGTTGCTCGACCTGGGATTACCGCTTTCCCTGATCAAGTCAGAACTGAAGAAAATCCCGTCGCTTAAGTTTGAGCTTAAGGCGTCTAAAAAGATGGTTCAAACCATCCGAGCCACGCAATTTCAAGTCATTTGCGCGAGCCGGCAACGGGAGGCAACCCGCTCTTGGAGCGACATTCGTAGGCTTATAGAAAGAAGCGGGCTCACCGCCGAAGTGAAAGAAACCGGTATTAACATTTTTGCGCGCCTGGCGGAAGTCGAAGGCAAGATCCACCATGTGCCGACTGATAAAGTCCACTTCCACGAGGTCGGCGCGACCGACTCGATAGTGGATATCCTAGCGGCGGCGATCGGTCGCCACCACTTTAAAATCCAATCTTTTCAGTTCTCAAAGATTCCGCTGGGCCGCGGATTGATCCAAAGCGGTCACGGTCGATTGCCGATTCCGGGTCCGGCGACGCTGGAACTTCTTAAGGACCTGCCCGTCCAGTGGACGCAACTCGAAGGCGAAACCATTACGCCTACCGGCGCGGCTATTGTGGCCGGCCTTGGAACCCGTCCCGGCACGGAAATGAACATGACTGTCGAGAAGATCGGCTACGGCGCGGGAGCCAAAGAATGGCCCGATCGGCCGAACCTTTTTCGTCTTATTCTAGGCCACGACAGTAGCGGCTTGTCCCGCGACGAAATGTTGGTCATGGAAACCAACATCGATGACATGAATCCGGAGCTCTACGATTACGTCATCGAGTGTCTATTTGCTGCCGGCGCCCGGGATGTTTTCCTGACGCCGATTCAAATGAAGAAAAATCGCCCCGCGACGCTGCTCCGCATCATTGCCGACCCGTCCAAGCGTGAGGAACTCGCCAAAGTTCTCTTTCGCGAAACCTCCACTATCGGCATACGCTTCCATCGAGTCGGCCGCATGATCCTCAAGCGCTCTTCAGCGAACGTCAAGACGCGTTACGGAACGGTGCGCGTCAAAGTCATAGAAACGCCGGATGGCGCAACCCAAACGACACCCGAATACGACGACTTAAAACGGATCGCCGCCGCTAAGAAGATTCCGCTGAAGCTTCTCTACAACGAAGTGGTCACAAGTCTTAGGAAATAAAGCACCCGGACGATATGGCCGATGATCCAAGACTCGACCCTGGCGACCCTGCCGTTTCGTCGCCGTGGGCATCGCTCCGTTATCGCGACTATAGCCTGCTTTTTCTCATGTCTTTGTTTGTAACCACGGCGCAACAAATGCGCCAGACACAAAATCTCTATCAAGTTTATGAATTGTCCGGTTCGGCAGTTCAGCTCGGTCTCACGGGCCTGGCTCAGGGTATTCCTATTTTTGCCTTCGGCCTCTTTGGCGGGACTCTGGCGGATTTTCTTGACCGCAAAATGCTGCTCCTCGTCACCATCGCCGGCAACCTGCTCGTCGCCGTTACGCTCGGAGCCTTGACGCTCGGCGGCGCGATTCAGGTATGGCACATCCTCGTCGGTACAGCGCTTACGTCGGGACTTAACATTGTTCTCAATCCGACGCGGATGGCGATGATCTCGCGCCTCGTGCCGCGGTCTCACCTCACCAACGCCGTATCATTGAACTCCAGCATTTCACAGGGAGCTTTCTTCACCGGCCCCATGCTCGCAGGACTCAGTCTCGCCTGGATGAAAACCGGGAACGCTTATCTTTTCAACGCGCTATTTTATCTGCCGGCAGCCGTGGGCATCGTTCTGTTGAAAACGTCCGGCGCGCCCGAGCGCACCCGAGAACCCTTTTCATTCATGAGCATTCTCGGGGGTTTGCGATTCCTATTTTCGCAACCGGTTGTCTTTGCATTAGTCCTATTGGATTTTGCGATCACCGGTGTTGGCTACTACCGGCCGCTGTTGCCGATCTTCGCGAAAGACATTCTGCATGTCGGACCCGCGGGATTCGGCGTGCTTTCGTCGGCTCCCGCAGTCGGCGGCATACTCGGAACCGTGCTGCTGCTTTTTGCCGGCGATATTGAGCATAAGGGATTGCTGGCTCTCACCGCTTTTTTTGCTTACGCGATGGGTCTTGGCTTTTTCGCGGTCTCAACTAATCTTGGGTTGTCTCTTTTGTTGCTGGCAATTTTGGGACTAGCAAACGCGCTGCAAGCCGTCATGCGTCAAACCGCTTTCCATCTCCTCACGCCAGACCATTTGCGCGGGCGAGCGTTTTCGGTTTTCAATATATTCTCTCAAGGGGCCAATTCATTGGGCGCCGCTGAGGTCGGCTTTATGGCCGCGCTCGTAGGTGCTCCGTTATCCTTGCTGTTTGGCAGCGCCGTTGGAGCAATCTTGACGCTAGGTTGCTGGGCCGTATTGCCGGGGCTGAGGCGCTTTGGAGTTAAGCGAACAACTCAAATTGCCTCATCCCATCTATAGGTCACGAGATTTCGCTATCTGCGCTTTATTCTTAAAGAGCCGGCAGAACTTCTTTTCCTAGCAAGTCAATCTGTTCGTACCAGTCCCTGTAGCGGAAGCGCAAATCAAAAATCACCAGGTCGGCGCCCGCGGCTTGATAGGTCCGCGTTTCACGGACGATATCCGCCGGCGTTCCCGCAAGAATTAGCCCCTCGATATCGCCCACCGTTGAGAAACTTCCGGCGGCAGGTTTTACCCATGTTAAGCTCTTGTTCGCGTCATCGATCAAACCCTTGACATTGACATGGCTCAGCGCGGTTTCTTTATCCTTGGCGATGCTCGTCAAAGGCATGACTCCGGTCGTAATCATCGGTCGTTCGGCTATCAAAAATAGCTCCCGGAGATAGGCGATGCGTTTTTTGAAAGTCGCGAGGGTAATTCGCGCCGGCATCCAGCCATCGCAATACTCGACAACGCGCCGGCACGCCGCCGGTGTTGAGCCTCCGCCCCAGATCGGAATGGGATTTACGGGAGTAGGCTTCAGTTCTATGTTCGTGAAGTTGTAATAATCATTTTGGTACGAGACTTTTTCTCCCCTCCACAACCTGCGGCAGAGGTCTGCGTTCGTGCTTGCCAAGTGCGCGCGCCCTTCCAACGTAGTCGGCAAGCCCGCAATCGCGAATTCATGCGGAAAGCCACCCACGCTCATGCCCATGATCACCCGCCCGTTGGAAATGCAGCTCAATGCCGCAAATAACTGCGCGAGGTGAATGGGATGCCTATGACAGATCACCATCGCCGTGCCTATGGTGAGTTTCTTCGTTACCGATGCAACCGCGGATAACACGAGCAATCCTTCGATGTGCGTGTTATCGGTTCCCTCGATCTCGTGGGGTGTGAAAACGAGATGATCTCGCACCCAGACAGAATCGAAACCATAGGCTTCGGCTTTTAGCGATCCTTCAAGGCATTTTTCAATGGAGGCATGCTCGCAAAAATGCGGCAATAACAAGCCGAATTTCAGATTTGCTTTCATGGGTGATGACATACTTTTATCGGTTCGAGGAACTTGGCGACTGTGCGGGGTTTGCAGGAAGACGTAATTCTTTTTGCACTTCGCGCAGCAAAGAAAGGTCCCGCACTTGCGCCAGCGGGACTGGCTTGTCCAGCTTGGCGCCGGCTTTGCGCGATGCGATGGCGAACTCGTAAGTTTTATCGAGCGTGGTGCCGTCGGCACTGAACGAAGGCACTATGAGATCGTACGAGTCCCGTGCCACTTCCGGGGTCTGATTTAGCCACTGCGCCATAATCGTAACAACTTCGTCTCTGCGTTCATGCATGAAGCGCAGCCCGCGCACGACCGCACGCAAGACCCTCTTGGCCTCTTCGCGGTTGTCTCTGATCCGCCCATCGGTCGTTGCAACCGCGGAAATGGGACTGCCGATTTTCAAGTCGTTCGGTCCGCCGAGAATACTGAATCCTTCTCGCGCCAACCGGTTGGGGCCCGGCGGCGAAACGCAAACCGCGTCGACCAAACCTTTTTTTAAAATCTCCACACGAATCGGCTCGTCAGCGCCGAGGGTGATAAACTGAACATCCTTGAGATCGAGTCCTTTGGCTTGAAGAATCGCTTCTGCCGCAAGATGGTCCGACCCGCCGATCCGCTGTATACCGATTCGTTTTCCGCGCAAATCGGCCATGGTTTTGATCTCCGGGCGGGTGACAATATGGTGCAGCGGCTTGTCGGTAAGGACAGCCAAAATTTTGAAGGGCAGGCCTTGCATAGCCCCCGCGATTATATTGCCGAAGCTCAGCGTATAATCGACTTCACCGCTCATCAACGCCGGCACCGTCACCTGGCTCCTCATCTGAATCAAAACCGGCTCGATGTTTTCATCTTTGAAAAACCCCTTTACCGCGGCTACCTGCGCGGGCAGAAAGGCGTAAGTGCGGCTGCTGTAGGAGATGGTGATTTTGTCCGCCGCGTAGGACGATCCATAGAGGACGAGGCAGACAAAAACCCAACCGGCGACTCTAATTGTCCGCTTCATTGCTTCATCGCTTCTGTTTGACGTGATCGGGTATTGGTGCACCGCGATACCCATCCCTCTGTTTGCACCTACACGAGTGGAATGGTCGCATGCGCTTGTTGCACCTATCCTACGGTAAGAATTCCGGATGTAGGATGGGTGGAGCGAAGCGATACCCATCGTATTTTCGTGTAGCAATAAAAAGCCGTGTACGCAGAGCGCTCTCCAAACGCCCTCTCGGTTTGTAAGATTGCATACGAAACCAGCGGCGGTGAAGAGTATACCCAAAAATGCGCGCGCAAACTTTAAGGCAGTACGGGTCGTAAAGCGCTTAAATCAAGCCGCTCTGCGAAAAAACTCTCTAACGCGAGATGATCGGCCCCCATAGGCGGAAGATAAGGAATTTCTCCCAGGCAGGGAACCGACGTTAGCGTCGAAAGCGCCGCGCGATTGGTATCGGCAGCCGGCGATGGCTCACTCTGGACCTCGTTTAGCACATAACCTAAAACGCGCAATCCTTTGCAGCTCGCGTGCTCTAATGTGAGCAGTAGATGATTGATCGCGCCTAGCCGGTTTGCCGCCACGACCAACATCTGAAGTTTGAGCACGCGCGCAAAGTCCGCATAGGTGTAGCTCGGCAGCAGCGGGACCATCAACCCCCCGGCGCCTTCGACAAGTGTAATATCGGACGCCGAACTAATTTCATGATAGATCTCCATCAGGCGATCAATGTCGATTCTCACGCCTTCCCGTTCCGCCGCGATGCTCGGCGCCAAAGGCTCGCGCAATTGGAATGGGCAAATCTTTTCCAATGGCACATCACAACCCGACGCTTTTTTAAGTTTGACGGCATCTTCGGGAAAAAGCTTGCCGTCTTTTTCGACGCAGCCGGTTTCCGCCGGTTTCATCACACCAACTCGATAGCCGGACTCCCGCAAGAGCGCCGCAAGCCCACAGGCAATGAACGTTTTGCCGACGCCCGTGTCCGTCCCGGTAATAAAAAGGCCAGCGCCCATTAGCGCTCCGTCACGACCTGAATGCACTCATGGACGACATCCAGGAGGGTCGTGATCTCGTCCCGTGCGATCGTTAAGGGCGGCATGAGAATGATGACGTCGCCCAACGGTCGAATCATGACGCCTCTTTTCCGCGCTTCCAGAATGACTCGGTATCCGATCCGTTTTTCCGGCGGGTAATTTTGGCGGCGGGTTCTGTCCTTCACCAATTCAATCCCCACCATAAATCCCCACTGGCGGATATCGCTGACGTGCGGTAGAGAAAGCGTCTCCGTAAGCAGTCGTTGCCGCAGATAAGCGATCTTCGGCTGCATTTGCTCAATAATCCTTTCGCGCTCGAACAATGCTAGATTCGCTAGCGCCACCGCACAGCCAAGAGGGTTGCCCGTGTAAGTGTGGCCATGGAAAAAAGTCTTGAACTCTTTGTATTCGCCGAGAAAAGCGGCGAAGATCTCTTCCCGGGTCAGCGTCGCCGCCAAGGGCAAATAACCGCCGGTGATCCCCTTGGCTAAACAAAGGATATCCGGAGTCACGCCCGCGTGTTCGCAAGCGAACATCTTTGCGGTGCGGCCGAAACCGGTAGCGACTTCATCCAACACCAGAAGAATTCCATGGCGGCGGCAGAGTTCGCCAATGGCTTTGACATAGCCGACCGGCTGTGACCACATTCCGGCCGCTCCTTGCATAAGCGGCTCCATGACAACGGCCGCCAGAGAACCTTTCTCTTGCGTCAGCTTTTCGTCTGCTTCCGCAATCGCCGCGTTCGCGGCCTCTTCTTCGCTCATGCCCTGATAGTAGCGAAACACATGAGGCGGCGTCAGACGCAACACGGGAAACAGCAGGCTCTTGTGATAGCGGTGAAAAGTTTCCGAATAGCCCATGCTCATCGCGCCCACCGTATCGCCGTGATAAGACTCGGCTAATGTTGCAATCTGCGTGCGCTGAGCCTGACCTTTGAGCTGCCAATACTGAACCGCCATTTTGAGCGCGATTTCGACCGCAGTGGCGCCGCTGTCCGAGTAAAAAACGCGCTGCAACCCCGGGGGCGCCATCTCGATCAGCTTCTGCGCCAGCTGAATACCCGGCACATGACTCAGTCCGAGAAAAGTTGAATGCGCAATTCGGTCAAGCTGGGCTCGAATCGCGTCGTCCAGTTCTTTCTTTCGATGTCCGTGGACATTGCACCACAGCGACGAAACCCCATCGAGATATTTTCGTCCCTGAACGTCAATAAGATAATGGCCGTCGCCTTGACTGATGATGCAGGGATCTTCTCCCAGCC
>JBGPIK010000068.1:0-21527 GCA_041484845.1 Binatia bacterium
ACTCCAGACCTCCTGACATGGTCTGGGAAGCTCAAGGAAATCTAGCATTTTCCGGACATAGGTGCGGACAATAAATTGTCCTCTTTTTTCAATTGGCGATCGAAATCACCACAGTTATCGTAGCAACGGATGATGAGTGACGAGCTTGGTATCAGACAAACGGCTGAGGTTTTGTCGAAAAGCAGTGCGGACAACAAACTGTCCTCTTTTCTAATGAGTCGACTCTCGGGCATGCTGGGTAATCATGAAACCAGCCGCGCAGCAGAGGGAACTCTTACCCCGGCCCACTCCGATACCCGGCACTGCCTTCGTGAACGATCGTGTATGTTTCCGCACCGAGGAGACGCAGCGTGTAATCTCCGTTCAGGGCATTGTATTTGCGCACTACTCCATCGAAGATCGTGCGGCCGAAGCCTATGCCATGGTTACGCTCTTTGAATCAGGGTACGCGGATCAGAACGATATCGCGCGATGCTTTGGTTACTCCATTCGAACCCTGCGCCGCTACCAGAGGCATCTGGAGTCTGATGGACTGGCCGCGCTGGCGCGTCCAAAGGGACGCCCTTCAGGCAGCTCTTGCGCATACAAGGAAGTTCACAAGCGGGACCGGATCATCCTTCGCCTCAAGGCCAAGGGTAGGAGTAATCGTTGGATTGGCGGTCGGCTTGGCTTGGACGAGAAGGAAGTCCGCAGAACTCTGCGCCGGCTGGGTTGGAGACCTTCTCCTGAGCCCCATCTCCCGGTTTTCCCAGAAGCTCAATTGCAGACAGAGAGCGCCACAGTATCCGCCGACCAATCGAGTGGGGCTTCATCCTCAGTTGCGCAACCACCTCCACGCAACCGCCCGCGACCTCGGCCCAATAAGGCCGAGAAAAGCCTCGACGCTGATCCGTTTGATCGGTCGACGGACCGCCTCCTGGCTGCCATGGGACTGCTTGATGATGCGCTGCCGGTGTTTGCTCCTGCTCCGAGTCTGCCGAGAGCCGGTGTCCTGTTGGCAGTTCCACCCCTGGTTGCCAGCGGCCTGCTTTCCGTCGCTGAGAAGATCTACGGCAGCATCGGCCCCGCTTTCTACGGATTGCGCACGACTCTGGTGGCCTACGTGTTGCTGGCGCTTCTGAGAATCCCTCGCCCCGAGACGCTCAAGGAGCATGCACCCCATGAACTGGGCCGCATTGTCGGACTGGATCGTATTCTTGAGGTCAAGACATTGCGCCGCAAACTCACGCGTCTCGCTTCCCTGCAAGGTAGCTACCCGCTCGGTCGCGAACTTGCCCGGCTGCGTATTGCCGAGCGCGGCAAAATGCTCGGCTTTCTCTATATCGATGGTCACCTCCGGGCTTACCACGGAAAATGGAGGATTCCGAAAGCATACCTCACCCGGGTCCGGATGGCCGCCCCCGCAACGACCGACTATTGGGTCAATGACCAACGGGGCGATCCGCTCTTTGTTGTCACGGCCGAGGCCAATGCGGCTATGACCCGGATGTTGATCCCGGTGCTAACCGAAGTGCGCGAGATGCTCGGGTCTCGCCGGCGCGCCACGATTGTCTTTGATCGCGGCGGCTGGAGCCCCAAGCTCTTTGTGAACCTGCTCGCCATGGGCTTCGATATTCTGACCTATCGGAAAGGTTGTACCCGTCGCATCACCGAGAAAAGATTCATGGTGCGCAAAGCCAAGCTGGATGGGCAGCGGGTGCAATACCTTCTACATGAGCAACCCGTACGGTTCCTCAAGGGCAAGCTGCGGCTGCGTCAAGTGACCCGCCTGACCGAAACGGGTCATCAGACCCCGATCCTGACGAGCCGCTGGGACCTGCGCGACATTGTCGTTGCCTATCGCATGTTCGAGCGCTGGCGCCAGGAGAACTTCTTCAAATACATGCGCGAAGAGTTCCTCATCGATGCCCTCATCGATTACCAGGTCGAGCCCGATGATCCGACCCGTTCCGTGCCCAACCCCGCACGCAAAGCGCTAGAGAAGGAGCTCCGCGCCGGGCGCGCCAAACTCATGAAACTGCAGGAGTCTTATGGTGCAACGGCGATCGATTTCATCGAGGAGCCGAGTTCCACCATGAAAAGCTTTTCGGCCGCCGAGGAAAAGATCCGCGATGAAATAAGTGAGACCGTCGCGCGCATTGCCGGGATCGAGACCCGGCGAGACGCTCTCCCCATCCGCGTGTCGATCGCCGATGCTCAACAAGGCCAGGAGGTTGTCAGGTTGTCCACGGAGCGCAAGCATCTGACCAACGTTCTGAAAATGGTCGCCTACCAGATCGAGAGTGATCTCCTCGCTTTGATTCGCCCCCACTACAAACGGGTCGAAGATGAAGGACGCACCCTTGTTCAGATGGCACTGCAAGATACGGCGGCGATCCAGCCTACAGAGAACGAACTGCGCATAACCCTTGCTCCGCTCAGCTCCTCTCATCGGTCCCGAGTTCTGCAGGCTCTTTGCCAAGCACTCAACAAGACAAACACTGTGTTCCCCGGAACCACCCTTCGGATGACTTATTCCGTCGCGACGTCTCCCTGCTGAACGAAAAAGAGGACAGTTTATTACCAGACCATGTCAGGAGTTCTGGAGTCACGCGCTCAGGCGCGCGCAGAGGCGCCTAACAGAAGATCGCGGGTTTCGTCGGCAACTGGAGCGGGTGTTGAATGTTCTCGCTGATTCATCTATGCAAGCCTGACCCTAATGGCTCCCATGGCTCCCACACGAAACAGGAATCTATTATTACGGCGGCAGATACTACGATCAGGAGATCGGCAGGTTTATTTCGCCTGATCCTTTTGTGCCTGAGCCGGACGATCCACAGAATCTGAACCGGTATAGCTATGCGATAAACAATCCGGAACGTTATAGTGATCCGACGGGCTATCAGGTCGCAGCAGATGTCGGTTCCCCTATCCCGATTCTTACGGTGGCGACAGTCATCAGGATTCTTGTTGATTTCTTTCTCACCAGTCACCACGAACCGCCTAAACCTATCATAAGGTCCTTTCCTCCTCCTCCGAAGCAAGCACCAGAAAGGAATTGGGGCGGATTCGTGACAGACAGCGTAAGCAGATATGGCGATGATGGATACTTGCAGACCGTACTGGAAATTGATGAGCCTGAGGGGGAACCTTGGGATTTGTTGCAGCTGATCGCGTTACTGCGAGGCGCTGAAGCTGCAACGACCACTTCCGCAGAGGACAAGTGCAGCATATCTTCTGCGTCGATAAATGACTACCTAAAGGGATACCGCTCGCCAATGGTTGGGCAAGGATCAAATTTTATGGCCACCGGCGTGAAATATAATCTGGATCCGCGACTTCTTGTGTCCTTGGCAGGCGCCGAGACTACGTTTGGAACGAGGATAACCGCTGGCCGTTTTAATGCGCTAAATATACTTTACAATGGCCTTAATTCTCCATATTCCAGCTGGCGGTCAAACATTAACGCAGCTGGCAGAAGTCTTACGTTTCGTGGAAATAGCTATGACCTGACAAGCACAACGACCATGTTCAGCAGATACTGCAACGGGCCGGCGTGTGCGGCTGGACTGACAAACCTCAATATCTTTATGGTTCAGCAGCACGCGAACGTCAATGCGCTACGTTACCCTTGCAACCGACCTGCAAAGCGATGATTAGGTGAACGTATGAAAACATTAGTTGGATGCGTCATAAGCATAGTGCTGGTAGTAAGCCTGTCTTTTGCGCAAGAAAACACTTCCGAGAACTGGAAGCTGTTCAAAAGTACTACCGGTTTCACTGTCAGCTATCCCGCCAGCTGGTTTCGAAAGGGAATTTCTACAGATCGTTTGATGATTCTGAGTTCCAAAGGCGGAGCTGAAGGCTTAATCATCAAACGCGGGCAAGCGGTAATCTCTGTAATGGAGGAACGTGAGTATCTGAATGCAAGTTTGTCAGACGTCGTCGACGAGTACGTTAAGGATACGGAGGTTTTATCGCGCACGAATATTCAGAACCAGAATGCGGAAATTCGAGGGTGTCGCGAGTTGCTGGAAATAGTCTCCAAAGTACCCGCGGTACCCCCCGAAGACGTCCCTGGCCCTGTACCCTTTTTCATCCTTACTGAGTATTTTTGTGAGTTGAATAGGCACAAGTATGTCACGGTTTTAAGGAACTTTGAGGGCGATAGGAAGCAAGCAGCATATCGCGAGGTCGCGTTGCGCGTGGCTGAGAGTCTTCGCACATATTAAACGCTGAGGAGGGACAAAGGGGTCACGTCTGCTGTTAGCTATTAAGGGGGTCACATAACGGTGGGATTCGCCACGCTACTCAACTTTCAGAAAGAGGAGAGGAAGAAGCTAAGTCTCACTAAATGATTGATGTTGCCGTTGGAACGACGGGATCGTTATGAGTATCCAAGAAACTGTGAAGGTCGGGCCTGAAACTAGCAGTCCTGAAACCGTTCCGGCTGTTCAGCAGACTTGTGTCAGGACTTCGATAGACGTTTCGGCGACTTGCACGTCAAGGGGACCGTCTAGGGTCAGGCTTGAATATGTTAATCTATTGCTTGCCGTCCCTGTTTCTTGTAGAAAGTCTAGATTAATACATTCAAGCCTGACACTATACATCCCCTTCTGGGACGCAGCTAACCGCGTGACCAGCGTTTTCATTACCGGCGGCGGAACGACGTCCATGCAGTACGACTACACCGGCACGCGGGTGAAGAAAGACGCTCCGACCGGCATCACTCTGTACCCGTTTGACGGTGTTGAGATCGCTCCCAATGGAGTAATGACAAAGTTTATCCGGATCGGCATCGAAACGTTTGCGTCAAAGAAATCGACAGGGCAGAAACGTTTTTACCATAACGATCATTTGGGCGGAGTCGATATCATCACGGACATGAACCTAGGGGAAGCACAACGCGACGAATACGATCCGTGGGGCACGGTGTCCAAGTCCGTTGGCAACGACGATCCAACCCATCGCTTCACCGGCAAAGAGCTCGATCCGGAGACCGGCTTTTACTACTACGGCGGCAGGTACTACGACCAGGAGATCGGCAGGTTTGTCTCGGCCGATCCGTTGGTGTCATCGCCGGATAACCCGCAGAGTCTGAACCGCGAGGAGGGGGGGGTAGGGTCAGGCTTGCATAGATGAATAATATAGCTAAGTAGCAGGATTATTCACTTATGCAAGCCTGACCCTCATGGCTGCTCTCTAGAGGTTTTGTCCTATGGCCCGACCGTTACGGATAGAATACGCTGGAGCGCACTATCACGTCACCTCTCGCGGCAACGAGCGCATGGCGGACCGTCTAGGGTCAGGCTTGCATATGTTAATCTATTGCTTGCCGTCCCTGTTTCTTGTAAAAAGTCTAGATTAATACATTCAAGCCTGACACTATACATCCCCTCTCAGGCTAGGATGAATCCAAACTACTTCTCCGAACTCAGCTCATGGGGTGAGTATTACGAGGCTCAAGCCCGAAGAATAGGAGCCGTAGCGAGGAGGTACGTATTCGGCCGATGAGCAAAGCTCGCTACAGAGTTTTCGGAATATCTAATCGGAATATTAGCAACCCGTGCACGGCTTTTTGCATCCGCGTGACGTTAAGTTTATTGCTTCTAGGTGTCGCTTATGCATGTAGGCAAGTCGTCGGCGATCCGCGGGTTGAAATCATCGTTCAGCAAATTGACGCGACCGTAAAGTTTGAATTTGTTGGTCGCAAACAAATAGCTTGGTTAAAGCAGAGAGTTCCGCACAAAGCGAGCTATTTATTTATTGGCCAAGTCGTCGGCAGTTCGTCCAACATTGTTTGGGAAATAGAAGCACGCGACTTGAGTGCCGGTGCCAGTGAAATAACATATGGTCTGCTTCCTCCAGGATTTGAACAATTAACCCCCAAAACTGGTCAGCCACCACCTTTAAATACCGACGGCCCATACGAGGTTACGGTCACAACATTGGCAGGAGGAGGGGGCATCGTTAAATTTCTCTATAAGAGAAAGGAGGTCGTTCGCGTGGACCGGCCTCATGGGTTTAGGGTCACCGGGGTTGAGGGAGTCAGCCCCCGGTGATCCCACGACCGATCGCATTACGATCGGGATCACCCATTTGCAGGCAGGTCAAGAGGCACAGACATTTCCCGTGAAAAGAATTTTCTTCTTTCCCCTTTTTTCCCTTCTCGCCGAGTCCGTGATCTTTCGGTAACGCTCCCCTGTTTTCTTTTCATGCGGTGTCGGACCCTCGAGTAATGCGTAGGGTCAAATCTTTGGTATTGGTGTGTCCAGATGAATCGCTGTCGTGATCCATAGGGTGACTCTCAGGTAAATATAGGGTCAGGTCTATTGATTCTTAATCTTAGCTATGCTAGAGGTTTTGTCCTATGGCCCGACCGTTACGGATAGAATACGCCGGAGCGCACTATCACGTCACCTCTCGCGGCAACGAGCGCAAGGCCATTTTCAAAGACGATGCCGACCGTGAGTCATTTCTTAAGTTACTAGGCCGCGCGGTACAAGACTTTCATCTTCGGCTTCACGGCTACGTTTTGATGAGCAATCACTATCATCTGTTGGTCGAGACCCCCACGGGCGGGCTCAGCCGATCCATGCGCTACCTAAATGGGGTTTATACTCAAACTTTTAATCTGCGCCACGGCCGTGTCGGGCATCTTTTTCAAGGGCGATACAAGGCCATCTTGGTGGAGAGGGATTCCTACTTACTGGAGCTTAGCCGTTATATTCATCTCAATCCGTGGCGGGTGAAGCAGGCTCAAGATCCTTTTGAATTTTGCTGGAGTAGCTTGAAAGCTTATATCGGTAGGGTGGCCGTGCCGAGATGGCTCACGGTTACAGAAGTGTTATCTCAGTTTGGCAGTCGAGGAAAGAGTGAATACAGGAAATTCATTAGCGAAGGGATGAAAGCCGGCATCAAGAGCCCCTGGGATGATGTCAAAGGACAAGCTGTGCTCGGTTCCGCGGAGTTTGTAGAGGAAGTGGCAGACCGTCATTTGGGAAGTCGAAGAGAAAAGCGGGGGGAAGAAAGTCGCCTCGGAGAGATTGTCGGAGTCAAGGCAGATGCTTTGATCGGGGAGGTTGTAAGATATTACGGAATTAAAGAAACGGATCTACGGTCCCGAGGACACCGCTACACCGAGGCGCGGTATGTGGCGAGCTATCTTTTGCGGCGGGAATGTTTAACGAGTTTGCGCGAGATTGGTGAACGGGTAGGGCTCCACTATAGTGCGGTGGGAAATGCGGTTCGCCAGGTGAGAGACAGACCGAGTGCATCTCAAGTAAAGTCATTGAGAAGTTTGGAAGGTAAATTTAAATATCAATAGACCTGACCCTCTTCGGTGTGCATCACTCCCTTGGCGTCCTGCTTAGTTACCCGCCCCGTGATCCGGTAACAGTGCCGCTCACTGTTTCCCAATATCAAAGCCGCTTCTCTTCTTTCATCGTCAGGGTTGTCATCCCCACACCCTGACATAATCACGTTGCTATCCGAGCGCGATCTTTACTTGACAGTCTCTTCGGCATGGTGATATGAGCCGCTCAGGTTGAGCATAAGCCTTTCTCACCTGTGGCCAGCGTCGGTGTGTGATGCCAGGCCGAACGGGACGAGAGGAGATCGCTAGGAGATGAGAATAAAGAGCCGATCATCTTGCGTATAACGCTGCAAGATGGGTTGGTTTGTTTATCTCGGATTCAGTAAAGCCATAAGCGCGATGACAAATTTTCAGAGGAGGTGCGACCCATGACCTACACGATCAAGAAGGTAAGCGTTTGGGCGGGAGAAATCGCAGACCGCCCTGGCGGGCTCGGGGAAAAACTATCCGCCCTAAGCAATGCCGGAGCCAATTTGGAATTTCTGGTTTCGCGGCGCGCTCCGGATAAACCGGGTACAGGCGTCGTCTTCGTGACTCCCATCACGGGCGCTAAACAAAAAAAGGCTGCGCAAGAGGCAGGTCTGAGCACGACCGACAGCCTGCACTCGGTGCGTGTGGAGGGCCCGGACCGGGCTGGGCTCGGTATGGGGATGACGAGCGCTCTTGCCGATGGGAGTATCAATCTGCGCGGTGTCTCGGCCGCAGCCATCGGACGCCGCACAGTGACTTATCTTGCGTTCGACAGCGCTGACGATGCCGACGCGGCCATTCGGGCGCTGAAAAAAGCTCTAAAATAGCGCTGCCGGGATAAGCGTTCGTCAACGGAGGGCCGTGAGACGACCGAGCGCGGCCCTCTCCTCGAGAAGGCTGTGCTCATGGCTCCATAACGTAGCGCGCCATGCGCTCGCGCGTCGCTGCATCTGGAAGCGGTCCGACTCCTGCCTGCATGTTGTCGAGCAGGTGCTCGATTTTACTGGTTGCGGGGATCACGCAAGTCACCGCAGGATGAGAGACGATAAATTTGAGAAAAAACTGGCTCCACGTCGCGCAGCCGAACTCTTTTGCCCAATCCGGCAGCGACTTGCCGAGTAGCTTCCGAAACAGCGCGCCTTGTGCAAAGGGCCTATTGACCAGCACGGCGATGCGCCTGTCCAAAGCCAGCGGCAATAGGCGGCGCTCGGCGTCGCGCTCCGCGATGGAGTAGTTGAGCTGAACGAAGTCGACCTCTTGGCTTTCGAGCACGCCGGCGAGCTCTTCGTATGCGCTGGACGTGTAGTGCGTCACGCCGATGTAGCGGAGCCTATTTTGATTTTTCCAGCGCCGCAGCGTTGCGAGCTACGTGCGCCAATCCATCAGATTGTGCACCTGCATCAGATCTATCCGTTGCGCGCGCAAGCGCCGGAACGACTCTTCCATTTGTCGAATACCGGCGTCGCGGCCGCGGGTCCAGACCTTGGTGGCGAGAAAAAGCTGTTTCTGTATGGCCAAATCAGTTGCGAGAGCGCCGACGACGGATTCGGAATTGCCATACATCGGCGAAGAATCTATAACGCTACCGCCGAGCCGAACGAACTCGTGCAATACTTCCTTGAGCGTCTCGCGCGACGAGCTGTGTTCGACGACATCGAACGTTTGCCATGTTCCGAGTCCGATCGCGGGCAAAAGCTCTCCTGTTTGCGGAACCGCCCGTTTCAGCATCGACGCTGCCATGGTCGGACCTCCTGTGAGCGCGAGCGCAGCCGCGCTCAGCGCGAAACGCAACAGATCACGCCGTGAAACTACCTGCGGCCGCGCGCAGTTGCCAAACGCCTTCTGCCCGGATTCGGATCCCATCAAATTAACGAAAGACCTGAGGAAACGACTAATTGACCTGTCGAAGTTTAACACAAGAGAGGAGCGTTCTCACTCGGCAGCCGTGGATGCGGTAGCGTGCTTATTGGATGTATGGTTATGGGAATTGAGCGATGAAGAAATTAGGAAAGTAGGCGCAACGCTCAGCTCTTCAGATCCCCATGTTGTCTTCAGGCTTGCGCTTTACTTTGTCCTTCACTCGGGGAATCGCGCACCAGTCGCCCGTCATCCAAAATTCCGTAAAGCTGCCGAAGCCTCCCATTAAGATGCTGCTCGTTAAGATAAAATACCACAGATCGTATCCATAGGTGCCGAGTGACGCCATGACCATGGCGACAGCCTTTGCCACGCCGCTGCCTAGCACCGCGCCAATGAAAAGCCTTGTCGCACACTGAACCTTATAGGTCGTGGAGTAAAGCCCCCATAACATACCGACGAAGAGCGCCAGGTAAGGCCCCAAGCAAAGGGTGAAGATTGCTCCCGCGCCGCGCCCCGCGGTTGATGAATCTTCGAGCTTTTCTTCATCCGTAGTGCTTTCGATTCGGACCTCGCCGGTGATGGCGCGAAAAAGGTAGTTCACTCCGGAATAAATCCCGAGATCAGGACGAAAGCCATCAAAGTAAAGACTGACATGGGCTTGAAGTTTTTGGTCGGCCGCAGGTTCAGGGAAAAGGGCTTGCAACCGGGAGCCGGATTGGATGCTCACCTGGCGCTCCTTGCGCGCGACGATGAGAAGAATAGTATTCTGCAAATCTTTTTCTTGTAACGGCAGAGTTTTAAAGGCGTCACGTCCAAACTTTTCGAGGTTCTGGTCGCCGAGGCTGGAGAGCGTGAGAACGACGACGGTGTAGCCGGTCCGCGTTTTAAACTGCAGCAGGCGCTGCTGCAGATCTTGCACGCTTGCCGCTGGCATCATTCCAGCGAAATCATTGATGCTTGGCCGGAGAGCGGGCATTTCCAAGGCACGGGAAGAGGACGAAAGTAATAGGACCGCAGAGAACACAAGAGCGAGAACGATCCCGCTAAGGGTAGGCTGCGATCCTCTTTTGGACGGCTGCATTAGCTACAACATAGCCTGTCCCGATACAATCCGCCAACGGCTAATTATTCCGTCGGATTCGCGCTCGGATAAAGTGGAGTTCTCCTGCAAAACAATAGTCTCCGTCTTCGTAATTTGAATATGTCTTGACCTCCAAACTATGGCGATGATAAATTTTATCGAACCAAGACTATAATGAGGGGGTACTTATGGCTGAGCGCGTGTGGGATCGTTTTCTTACGGACCAAGACAAAGCAACGTTAGTTGACAAATCGCCACGACCGGTGGGTTTCGGCGAAAGGCCGGCCTTGTTGCTGATCGACTTGTATCGCTGGGTTTTTGGCGACAAACCGGAAGGAGTCACGGAGGCAATCAAAACCTGGCCGGGGAGTTGTGGCCTGGCCGGGTGGAATGCGCTGCCCCATATACAAAAGCTGCTCGCGAAAGCGCGTGAAGTCGAGATTCCCGTGATACACATCACCGGCATCGACGGAGTAGCCATTGAGCCGTGGTCTTTTCGCCGGGACGGCGGCAAACGGGCAAACATGAATAAAGAGCAGCTCGACCGCTTTCGTCGCCGGTTTCAAATCGTCGATGAAGTGAAGCCGATCCCAGGCGAGACCGTGTTGAAGAAGACCTCACCGAGTGCTTTCTGGGGCACGCCGCTGATCGGGCATTTGAATTTCCTGGGCGTGGATACGTTGATTACCTGCGGCGAAAGCACCAGCGGTTGCGTGCGCGCCAGTGTGGTCGATGGAACAACGAACCGCCTGCGTATGATTGTGGCGGAGGAATGCGTGTTCGACCGTCACGAAGCCTGCCATGCGATCAATCTGTTCGATATGAACCAGAAATACGCGGATGTCTTGTCGTTGGATGACATTCTCAAATACCTTGATGCCTGGCGTGCCGAAAAAGCGGGGCAGGTCGGCTATGCGAACGACGGCATGGCGTACTTAAAGGACCTTGCGATCGGCGAGGATTACAAGGGCCTGCGCTGACCGAGCGCCACGAATATCGCCGCCGTCCGTCGGATCAGACAGACCGGTCGGAATCGAAAACGGCTGCGGCCGGTTTCTGTTTCAAGCCGCCCCAGGTCAAGAGAAGCACGACCGCTGAGATAAACGCCATTGCTTGAAACGAGCGCTCGTAGCCCGCGCTTCCCACTAAGACTCCAGCGACCAAGGGACCGAGCATATTGCCGAGCGAGCTTGAAGCGCGCGATATGCCGAGACTGAGTTCTTTCGTGCCTTGGCTAGCCGACTGCAAGGCAAAAGTTGTGGCGCCAACGTTGGTAAAGCCAAACCCCATCGTCATAACCGCGAGCGGGAGCAATAATGTCACAAAACCAGAACCATAGGCTTGAAATAAGAACATGGGAATTCCAAGCGCGACGCCCAGCAATATCACGTGAGCCGCTTTGATCCGATCGCAAAGCCAACCGCCCGAGAAGCGACCCAGCGTATCGGTTAAGCGCGAGATCGAGACCATCGTGCCGACCGCTTCTAAACTCATGCCGCGGAGGTTGACCGCCAAAAACGGAAAAGCAACCCGAGTGACGCCGACCAAAAATACAAAAGACTGGCAGATCGCCAAACAAGAGGCGAGAAACGGCAGCCGGCGTAGAAGAACAGGTCCCTCACGCCAGAGGTTTGGCGCATTGTGATGGGCACTTCGCCGGTAGCGGTGCGCGCCGGCATAAAACATAAGCAGCATGCCGATCGATTGCGGGGCGGCGTAGAGAAAAAATAAGCCGTCCGGCCCAAGCCACTTTCCCACGAAGCCGCCGAGAAGCGGTCCGAACGCAAAGCCGATTCCCAGGGCTGAGGCCATTTGTCCCTGCACACGTCCTTGCCGCCCCGGCGCAGCCTGATCGAAGCCGATTTTTCTCAAAGACAGAGCGAACATGGCTTCAGTCAAACCAAACAGGATCCAGGCGGTGACAAAAATCGGCATGGTATCGATAAACGCATAGCCGGCGATGCTGGTGCCCAGTCCGACCGCCATGGCAATGATCAACAGGGGTCCGGGACTGAAGTAGGTTGCCACGATACCGGAAAGCACATCAGAACAAATCCTGCCCACACCGTTGGCGACCAATGGAATGCCTACCAACGCGACGGAATAGCCGTGCGCTTTCATAAAGAAGGGCGCCAGCATCGCCGCACCCGACGAGCCCGCGGCCTGACATATAGCCGCCAGTATGTAAAATGTCAGGGGCGAAAGTTTCATGGTTTGCGACTGTACCAGGGCCGACAGAATCGTGATAACCTACTATGTCGAACCCCTAAATAGAAGAGCGGCCCCACTGAATGATTAACGGAGGTTGTATGGACGCCATTCCGCAAATCCAGATCCACGAGGCCAAAAATAAACTCGATCAGAAGCATTGCGTGTTTGTCGATATTCGCGACCCCGCTTCCTATCGCACGGCGCATATTCCCGGCGCTATTCATCTCCACGACGGCAATGTACAAGAATTCCTGCAGAAAGCCGACAAAGAAAAATCGGTGGTCGTTTATTGCTACCATGGCAACAGCAGTCTGGGAGCGGTCGCTTACTTGCGCGAGAACGGGTTTGAAAACGTCGCCAGCATGAGCGGTGGTTTTGAGGCTTGGCGGCAAGTCTATGAGCACGAGCCGGCAGATTGCTAAAGGGTCGGCAAAGAGCAAAGAGCCATCGGAGCGCAGGCGGTGGATAGCATATTGGTAAAAGCAAGGAGGCGATTATGGCTGTGATCTTGGGAAGCGGTGAATTTCGCTACGAAGTCGAAGAATACTGGGGGCAACTGCCGGCGGGCTGGAGCTTTCGTGAGGTCGCCGCCGTGGGAGTCGACAAAAAAGATAATGTTTACTGTTTTAGCCGCGGCCAACACCCGATCATCGTTTTCGATCGCGAAGGAAACTTTCTCCGTTCCTGGGGCGAGGGCACCTATAAGAGAGCCCATGGCATTACCATGGGGCCGGACGATACGATTTACCTGACGGATGACGGCGATCACACCGTGCGCAAGTGTACCCTCGATGGGAAGGTGCTGCTTACACTCGGCATACCGGGAAAGCCAGCGCCCTATCAAAGCGGCGAACCGTTCAATCGCTGCACTCACGTGGCCCTGTCGCCTAAAAATGAAATCTATGTTTCCGACGGCTACGGCAATTCGCGCGTGCACAAATATTCTCCGGACGGAAAGTTGCTGCTCTCGTGGGGCGAGCCCGGCTGCGATCCCGGGCAGTTCAACATTGTCCATAATATCTGCACCGACCGCGACGGCTGGGTTTACGTCGCGGACCGGGAAAATCATCGGGTGCAGGTGTTTGACGGTAATGGCAAATATGAAACCCAATGGAACAACATGCATCGTCCCTGCGCGCTGTACATGGACATCACGCGGGCGGATGCGATCTGCTACGTCGGGGAACTTGGACCCGGTATGACGGTCAACAAGGCGTCTCCGAACCTGGGGAACCGGGTCGATATTTACAACGTAAAAGGCCAACGTTTGGCGCGCCTCGGCGATTTGTTTGCCGGAGAAAAAGCGGGCCAGTTCATTGCGCCGCACGGTCTCGCCCTCGACTCGCGGGGCGACATTTATGTTGCCGAAGTCTCATGGACGATCATGGGACAGCACTTACAACCACCGCGGGAGCCGCGCTGCCTGCAGAAATTAAAGAAACTCACATAGGAGGAGCACGGGTGAACAGCAACGTGATTCAGCAGCGTGTGCCGTTGGCAAGCGACCCGGGCCACTGGGTTCATGTGAGCGAAAGCCCGCGTCACGTCCGGGTTATTTTTAACGGTGAAACACTTGCCGATAGCAAACGCGCCAAACTTGTCCGCGAGTCGGATGTCCTGCCGATCTACTATTTTCCCCAAGCCGACGTGCGCACGAACTTCTTTACCGCGAGCCAGCGCAAAACTGCGTGCCCGTATAAAGGAGTAGCTTCTTATTGGTCCATTAACGTAGGAGATGAGCAGGCGGAAAATGCCACCTGGAGTTATGAAACTCCATTGCCTGAGGCTGCGGACATCGCTAACTATTTTGCCTTTGAGTGGAACCAGATGGACAAGTGGATGGAAGAGGACGAAGAGATATTCGTCCACGCACGCGATCCATACAAGCGAGTCGATGTGCTGCAGAGCTCGCGCCGCGTCCGAGTCGTGATCGACGGCGAAACAATCGCGGATAGCCGAAAGCCGCGGCTGTTATTCGAAACCAATCACCCCGTGCGCTACTATTTGCCCCAAGACGATGTGCGCATGGATCTTTTGGTTCCCAGCGCGACGCGATCGCGCTGTCCCTATAAGGGTCCGGCATCCTACTGGTCGATCAGAATCGGCGCGCAACTTTACGAAGACATGATCTGGGGATACATGGCGCCGATCCCCGAGTGCCCAAAGATTAAAGGGCTGCTCTGCTTCTTTCACGAGCGCGGCGCGGATATCTATGTCGACGGTGAAGAAATACCGCGGCCCCAGACTAAATGGGCTCGCGCTTTACACGGTCAGTAGGCGAACACGACTATGCAGGCGCTTTATTGGAATGGCCGCGAGCTCAAGTTGGATTCCTCCCGCCGCGCGCCGGAGGCGGATGATCGGACGGCCGTTGTCAAAGTCCGCCTCGCCGGTATCTGCTCCACGGATCTGCAAATTTTCGAAGGCTATATGAACTTCCGCGGTGTTCCCGGCCATGAGTTTGTGGGCTCGGTGAATGAAGGACCTAGAGACTTAGCTGGGAAGCGTGTTGTCGGAGAGATTAACTTCGGCTGCGGTCAATGTGAATTCTGCGCGCGGGATTTAAGCCGTCACTGCCCGAACAGATCCGTAATGGGCATTCTCAATGCCGACGGCGCCTTTGCAGAATATGTCTCGGTTCCCATCACCCATCTCCACGTCGTTCCGGATAGCATTAGCGATGAGGAAGCAGTCTTCACCGAGCCGCTGGCGGCGGCGTTTGAAATCCTCGCGCAAATTCAGCTCAATCCCGGCGATGACGTTCTCATTGTTGGCGATGGCAAGCTCGGGAATTTATGCGCTCAAGTCTTGCGTCTTACCGGGGCAAAAATGACTGCGCTCGGAAAGCATCGGGAAAAGCTCGCGCTGACAAAAAAGTCCGGCGTGCGAACACGATTGCTCAATGACTGGAAGTCGAGCGCGTTTGATGTCGTGGTCGAGGCGACAGGGTCGGCTTCAGGGCTTGAATTGGCGCTGGGCGCGGTGCGCCCGCGCGGCACTTTGGTTTTAAAGAGCACGATCGCCGGCGCGCACCGCCTTTCCCTCGCGCCGTTGGTGATTAACGAAATCACCGTTATCGGCTCGCGCTGCGGTCTATTTACTCCCGCGCTCGAAGCGCTCGAAGAAAAGACGGTTTCCGTGACGCCGCTGATCGAAAAAGTCTATCCATTGCGTGAAGGAGTTGAAGCAGTGGCGCATGCGGCCAAAACCGGAACCCACAAGATACTTTTGCGGCCGTAGCGCTTTGATTTCCATATCGGGTCTAGACGAATATACTTGTCTTTTAGTGAAGGATCCGTTCCGTTGGCGGTTAATAAAATCAAGAGGAAACGAAATATCCGTCCGCGCGCAGCTGATCCAACCTCTCGCGCAATTTGTCCAGATGCTCTTCCGTGGTGCCGCGCAAAGCGGTCACGGCGTCGAGAATTTTCATTAGCTTTCTGTCGTTGGCTTCCTCGCGGGTGCGCATTAGCTCGATCTCCTTCTCTAGAACCAGAACGCGATTGTTCGTCTGTTCCAGCCGGACGCTACCGAGGAGATACGTCATCAAAATCGCAGCCGCAGAACCCAAGGTCAGAAACGTTGCCCAAATAGTCCAATCAGCCATTGTTGTGGCCTCCTTACCGATCCCCTTTGGCTCGAGATCGGAAAACTTCTTTTGGCCCCAATTCGAGCGTCGATGCGGTTATGCTTTGTGCACGCTGATCGAGCAGGTATGCCGTTTATCGCGTGATCGCGCCTTGCGAAGCTGAAGAGACAAGCTTGGCATACTTTGCCATGACTCCACGGGTATAACGCGGCGCCGGCGCTGTCCATTGGCGCAGTCGCGCATTCATTTCCTGATCGGAAATCTCGACGTCGAGGCGCCGCGCTTTGACATCGAATACGATGCTGTCGCCGTCCCGCAGCGCGGCAATCGGTCCTCCACGCGCCGCTTCCGGCGCCACGTGGCCGGCCATAAGCCCGTGCGTTGCGCCCGAAAAACGGCCGTCCGTAAGTAATGCGACCTCGTCGCCCAATCCGGCCCCGACCAGCGCGGCGGTTACGCCCAGCATCTCGCGCATACCTGGACCGCCCTTTGGCCCCTCATAACGAATGACGACGACATCGTTGGATTTGATCTGTCCCTTCTGCACGGCCTGGAAAGCATCTTCTTCGCGATCGAAGACGCGCGCGGGGCCCTTGTGAATCATGCGCTCGTGGCCGGCGACTTTCACCACGCAACCTTCCGGCGCCAGGTTGCCTTTGAGAATGACCAAACCGCCGGTGGCTTTGAGCGGATTCGAAAGCGGGCGCACGACCTCCTGGCCCGGCGTTTCCTTTGCCAATTGCGCGGCGTCAGCGATGGTCGTGCCGCCGACCGTCAGAGCGTCGCCATGGATGAGCCCGCCCTCGAGCAGTCGCTTGGCGACCAGTTGAATACCACCGGCGTTGTACAAATCGTTCGCTACGAAACGGCCGCCCGGTTTTAGGTCGGCAACCAGCGGAGTGCGAGCGCTGATGCGATCAAAATCATCGATGGTCAATTCGACGCCTGCTTCTTGCGCAATCGCGAGCAAATGGAGCACGGCGTTGGTGGAGCCGCCGGTGGCGGCCACTGCGGCAATGGCGTTCTCTATGGATTTGCGCGTGAGGATCTGCGACGGCCGAAGATCCCGGCGCAACAGATCCAAGACCAGCTTGCCCGCGTTAAACGCCGCCTCGTCTTTCTCGGCGACCGTCGCGGGAATGCCATTGCTGCCCATGGGCGAGATGCCGAGAAATTCCATCACGGTGGACATGGTATTGGCGGTAAACTGGCCGCCGCATGCACCTGCGCCCGGGCAAGCCGTGTTTTCCACAGCCTTGAACTGATCCAAATTGATTCTGCCGCTGCCATACGCGCCGACCGCCTCGAAGACATCCTGAATCGTCAGATCGCGCTCTCCTAAATGGCCCGGGGCGATGGAGCCGCCGTAGAGCGCCAGGCCTGGAATATCAAGGCGAGCCAACGCCATAACAACACCCGGGTTGGTCTTGTCGCAGCCGGAAAGGCAAATCAAGGCATCGAAGTGATTGCCGCGCGCCACCAACTCGATGGAATCGGCGATTACCTCGCGGCTGATCAGCGAACACTTCATGCCTTCCACGCCCATGCTGATCCCATCGGAAATTGAAACGGTATTGAATTCCATAGGCGTTCCGCCGGCGGCGCGAATGCCTTCTTTGACTTTGGCGGCGAGACGTCGCAAATGGAAATTGCACGGGCCGATTTCAATCCAGGTATTGGCGACGCCGATGATGGGCCGAGACAAATCTTCGTCGGTGAAACCGACTGCCTTGAGCATGGCCCGCGACGGTGCGCGATCCGGACCCTCGGTGATGACGCTGCTGCGGGGCTTTAAATTGTCAGCCATGAATGACTCCTCAAACTAAAGTGCCTTTAACTTAGCTATGCCACCGCCCCTTTTCAAGCGGTGTTTTTCGGCCTCGCCCCGACGTGGCCGGATGACAACGACTCTTGTTCGGTCAGTGTGCAAATCGTATCGTAGTTACTATGAAAAGAAAAAAGCCTCGCGTTGCCTTGGCGTTGCTCTTGATCGTGGGGGTTTGCGCGGCAAGTCCGGCGCCAGCTCAGCTATCACGCCAAGAGGGAGGCCGTCTGCAAGAAAAATTCGATGCCATAGCGAAAAACGGCGCTTCCAACCCGCCAAAATCAACGAAAACGATCATCACGGAAAGTGAAGCCAACTCCTACCTGGCTTTCAATCTGCAAGACAAAATTCCGAAGGGGCTGTCAAATCCGCAAATTCATATGCTTGAGAACGGCCAGCTAACGGGACGGGTCTTGGTCGATATTGACGAGTTCAAACGTAACCGGCAAAGCAATGGCGTCATGGACCCGCTGAATTACCTGTCCGGCCAAGTCCCCGTTACAGCCCGAGGCACGCTGCGAACGTCCGCGGGAAAAGGCCAGTTTCAACTGGCGTCAGCCGAACTGATGGGATTTCCGCTGCCGAAGGCTTTTCTTCAGGAGCTTGTGAGCTTTTTCTCCCGCACTCGCGACCGTCCCGGCGGATTCGACATCGACGCGCCATTTAATCTTCCAGCCAATATCCGCGAGGCGATAATCAATCGGGGCCAGACAGCGCTTGTTCAATAGCTTGCGCGCCGGCGCGCGCTTGCACCGGCGAGAGAGACTGAGAGGCGATCCTAAATCAAAACGTTATGGACGCTCTATTACCGCTTATTGCTTGTAGAGTTTGTCTATAAAACCACTCTGGTCAAGTTCTTTTAGGAATGTAATATTGATAAAATCCTCGGGCTTCCATCCCTTGGCCTTGGGATTTCTTTTGACCACGTCATCGATCTGGAACTGGATTCCCTTGAGAGTAGGATAAGGCTTTTTCTCGGTGAGTTTCTTGTAAGCCACATAGGTCTCGTCGAGAATTTCTTTCTCCTTGATCTTCAAGCGCTTGGTCAAGATTTCCTTGGTTTTTTTCTCATCGGTCATCCATAAGTGGATACCTGCGACAAAGGCGCGGAGAAATTTGCGCACGGTCTCCGGATGCTCTTTGATGAAGCGGTCGGTCGTAGCCACCGTCTCATGTTGATACGGCAATCCCAGATCTGCCATATCGGCGAGAATGTTGAAGCCCATTTTTTTTGCGGTGATATCGAACGGTGGAGAGATCAAAGTTGACTGAACGCTTCCCGCGGTAAGGCCCGCAAACCGAGTGTTCTGGTCTCCTAACTGAACAATCGTTACGTCTTTCCCCGGCGTTAAGCCGTTTTGCTCCAGGGCATATCGAACCGCAAGATCGGAAGTTGAGCCGAATTTGCTGATTGCCGCTTTGGTTCCCTTCAGCTGCTCGAACTTGGTAATTTTCTTGTCGGCAACGATACTATAAGGAAGCGTGTTCATATAGCCGGCGATCATGATCATGTCCGAGCCGGCGACGCGGGCATTTATAATTTCCGGCCCCGCGGTTACGACCATTTGAACACCACCTGCCAGAGCCGCCTGAATCGCCTGCGTTCCTCCCTGGAAGAAGATGAGCTCGGCGTCCAGACCATATTTCTCATAAAGACCGCTATCCTTCGGCATAAATGCATGGGCTAACGCTCCGCTAAGTCCAGCGACACCCACATAGATCTTCTCAAGTTTATCGTCTGCGCGGGCGTTTACGGACGGTAGGATCGTTAGGGTTATAAAAAGCAGCGCTGAAAGTACTTTACTTCTCATTTGTGACAACTCCTCGTATCAAAATTCTCCGTTTCAGAAATTTACCGGCACCTGTGGCGCCGCATATACCACTACGCAAAACTCGCACCAAGCAAATGCAGGTTCGTTCGTAATGAATAACCCCGCAGCAAGCTGCGGGGTATCAGAACTCGGCGATGAGATTTGTCTTAAAGGCGTCACCCCCGAATGTTTTTATCGGGGGTCCAGTTCCGAACCCGCCTGGATTCTCGCTTAAAACACGCGGGAATGACGCACTTCGGATAAGCAATTTACTTAACGCAGCAAGCTGCGGGGAATCGACCCACAGAGATTGAATCAAATTAGAAATTTCGGAAAATGGCTGATACGGTTTTGTTGTTTGCATATCGCAATTAATTTGACCATCAACCGCGGTGAGTGTTATTACTTTCGATCCCGTGGAGCAATCTCGAACGCTTTGTTTGTTAAAGTGAAATCCCGTATGATTGTAAAAATTTATTGTTGCACCTGGTGCGCGTAGCGGAGTAGTGACATGACGTTAAGCGAACGGCGAATATCCCTTGGCGCATTCGTTTCAGGACTAATCGTCGCGTTCATAGTTTGCTCCGGCGCCGCGGCGCTAGCACAGACAGGCGATCCGGTAGGGCAAATGATCGCTCCGCGACACCTTCATCCATGGCTGCAGCAATTCCACAAAACACCGGGACAAAGCGAGAAAGATGCGGCAACGAACCGAGCTGCTCCATTATCTCAGTTTCAACTTCCTCGTTCGCCGGCAACGGACAATCTGGTCATCAGCGATAGCTTCGCCGGCCTCGCCTTTCCAAACAGCTTCGGTTCCGTTCCGCCTGACCCAATTCTGGCGGTCGGCCCCGCCCATATCGTGGAGCTGACTAACACGACGGTTGCGTTCTATAGCCGATTCACCGGCAAGCGGCTTTTTCTGCAAGGCTTGTCTTCTTTCTTTGCGCCCGCTGGACCGGGAAATTTCTTGTTCGATCCCCAGGTGACCTACGATGAGCTTGCCCAACGGTTCGTGATCGCCGTGCTCGATGTGCCCGATAGTCAGAATCCAACTCCTCAATCCAAAGGGTTTCTGTTGTACGCCGTTTCAAACTCCTCCAATCCGCTCGATGGTTTTTTCGAAATGCAGCGCATAGATGTCACCGAGAATGGAAGGGGCGAAACTGTTTTGCCTGATTTCCCCAGGATGGGCTGGAACGCCAACGCGCATGTTATTACTTTGAATATGTTCGGAGCCGTTAGCCAGGGATTCAACCATGTAACTATTATTACGATCGACAAGAGTTCCGTTCTGGATGAAAATCCCGCTTCCTTCACTATGACTCAGACGGACCGCGGCGATGATAACTTCACAATGGTGCCTGCGGTCATGCACGATTCGGCTAACAGCGATCCGATGTGGCTCGTCGAAGAGTCGAGCGATGGCCTGGGCTCGATGCTTCGTGTTGTCAAAATGGACAGTGTTCTTGCAAGATCTCCTACCTTCTCCGAATTTAACCTGAACGTAACTCCATATTCGCTTCCGCCCGATGCGGATCAACCCGGCAGCGGTCCAGTGCCTGGCGACTGCTTTGGCGGGACCGGGTCGGGATCCATTTGCACTAACGACGCCAGCATCCTCAGCGTTGCCTGGCGCGGAAATCGGCTGGTCGCGGCGCATAACGTCGGGGTTAGTTCGACCGCCCACGCGCGCTGGTATGAGTTCGACACTTCAGGCGCGCCATCACTGACGCAAGAAGGGACGATCGATCTCGGCCCGGGTATCCACACCTACTTCCCGTCGATTGAAATAGCGCCCAGTGGCGACTTGGGCATGACTTTCA